>JAFEAS010000159.1:0-20906 GCA_018266315.1 Chloroflexi bacterium SZAS-1
TAGCTTTCTTGTAGCTGAACAGTACGCGCAATTCCTGGCTTTCTTTCTGGAATGTACCCATCGGTCTGCCTTCTTTGTCGCCAAACAGCATAAACTCCCACAGGACTAATGTACCTCTGTACACTTTGTCGCATTCCAAATATGATATAGACACATTGAAACTTGGCATCACTAGCGGAAGATTACATTAGATGACTATCGTCTTCTTTTAGATATATCGAATATGTAGGTTCAAATAACGTTGTCATCTAATTGTAATCAACAGAAATAGCATGATTTTATCATCGAAACCTCGTATCGTGACAATATTTGTTCAATTATTTCGCTCTCACTTAGTAGGTAACACGCCACCCATCGCCATGTAGCGAGATGATACCCGCTCAAGTCTAAGGATATTATCCTCAGAACGGCACCTGTTGTAGCTGAGGATGGGTTCGTATTGCCAATAAGGTTAGGTTGTTTATCCTCCACGTTACTTTAGAGGAACTCAAACCATGAACACATTGCAGCCAAACGTTCTAACCCGTGATTACATAGCACCATCGATGTGGTACCAGGATGCTCCTGTCGCGCCTTCAACACCGCTTTTTCTTGCAGCATATCCTGGGCATCCGCGTGTCAGTGTGATTATCCCGGCGCTCAACGAAGCTGAAAACTTGCGTTATGTTCTGCCGCGTGTTCCCGAATGGGTTCACGAAGTTGTGCTGGTAGATGGCAATTCGACTGACAATACGGTAGAAGTGGCACGGAGCATTCGCCCTGATATTCGAATTGTGCAGCAACAGCGGCAGGGCAAAGGTGCTGCCTTACGAACCGGCTTTAACGCTGCTACCGGCGACATTATTGTGATGCTCGACGCCGATGGTTCGACCGACCCGGCTGAAATTCCAGCTTTTGTCGGGGCATTGCTTGCGGGTGCCGATTTCGTGAAGGGATCGCGGTTCCTCCAGGGTGGCGGTACCTCCGATATGTCGCTGCATCGCCGCTGGGGCAACTGGTTTTTTGTGGTTGTCTCACGGGTGCTCTTTGGTTCGCATTACAGCGACCTGTGCTATGGCTACAATGCGTTCTATTCACGGGTATTGCCGAAGCTTGAACTCGATGGCGATGGTTTCGAGATCGAAACTCAGATGAATTTGCGTGTATTGCGCGCGGGCTTTAAGGTCGCTGAGGTACCAAGCTTCGAGGCCGATCGTATTCACGGCAAAAGCAATCTCCGCGCCTTCCCCGATGGCTGGCGCGTACTAAAAACGATGATCAAAGAGCGCTTTAATACAAACCTGCTCACACACTCATCGGCTAAGCATCAGGTGATCGACCAGATTTAGTGTTGAGGCACTTCATGGATCACTCATTTTCGGTAATTCTCTGTGCATATACCGAAGCGCGCTGGGACGATCTGCTTCAGGCCATTGCGTCTGTACAGCGGCAGATCGTCCCGGCTTTTGAGATCATTGTTGCGATTGACCATAACCCTACGCTCTTTGCGCGTGTGCAGCAGGCTTTACCTGATGTGATTGTTGTTGAAAACCGCGAAGCGCGCGGGCTTTCGGGTACACGCAATAGTGGCATTGCAGTGGCGCAGGGCAGCCATATTGTTTTCCTTGATGATGATGCTGTCGCTGCACCCGATTGGTTAGCGCGCTTGCAAGCAGTGTTTGCGAGCACAGCGGCCATTGGCGCGGGCGGTGCAATTGAACCGCTCTGGCGAGGTGAACACCCGGCATGGTTTCCAGCAGAATTTCATTGGGTGGTGGGCTGCACGTATCGTGGTATGCCCGAAAATCGTGCTATAGTACGCAATGTTATTGGCTGTAACATGGCCTTTCGGAAGGACGTGTTTGCGGCAATTGGCGGGTTTCGGATTGGCCGGGTCGGTGCGTTGTCGATTGGCCAGGAGAACGACGAGACCGAGTTCTGTATTCGCCTGAAGCAAGCACTACCCAAGGCCGAGTTGTGGTACGAGCCAGCAGCCACCGTTCAGCATAATGTTCCGCCAGCACGTACTACCCTGGCTTACTATGCGCGTCGATGCTTTTCTGAAGGCGTATCGAAGGCGCGGCTGGCACGGCAGGTTGGGCAAGCAAGTGGACTATCAACCGAGCGCGCATATACGCTTCAGGCATTACCCAGTGGCGTGCTGCGTGGGGTGGGCGATACGCTCTTGAAGCGTGATGGTAGTGGCCTGCTGCGCGCAGGAGCAATTATCGCCGGGTTTGCTATTACTGCTGCCGGGTATCTGCTTGGTCGCGTATCGCCGCGTTTTCGCGCGGATCCAGCGGCGACGCAAAATGTACCTGTTCAGGATAGCCCGGCATCCAGGGCACGCATTCCTGAGCAAATTGTATCGTCGCACTGAGGCTGTTCATGCTGCCGAACATCGCCGAACCTTTGCACATTCTGATGGTCACGCCGCGCTATTTTCCCGATATGGGTGGCGTAGAAACCCACGTATCGGAGGTATCGTGCCGCCTGGTGCATGATGGTGCCCAGGTAACGATTCTGACTGCCGACCGCACCGGGCAACGGCCAACCAGTGAATATATCGATGGCGTGCATATTCAGCGGGTACGCGCCTGGCCCGCCAATCGCGATTACTACTTTGCCCCAGGCATTACTCAGGTCATAACGACGGGCGGTTGGGATGTTATCCACTGCCAGAGCTACCATACCCTGGTGGCCCCAATGGCGATGCTCGCAGCGCATCACGCCCGTATCCCGTATGTTGTTACATTTCATGGTGGCGGCCACTCATCGCGGCTGCGCACCGCCCTACGTAGCAGCCAATGGCAAGTGTTGCGCCCGCTGCTGGCGCGCGCTGCGCGCTTAATTGCCATTGCGAATTTTGAAATTGCGCTGTACAGCCGACATTTACGACTACCAAAAGAGCGGTTTTCATTTATCCCGAATGGCTCTGATCTGCCAAGTGTGCCCCAGCGCCCCGCAGCTAGCCCTTCATCTGAACCCTTAATTGTGTCGGTTGGGCGGCTCGAACGCTATAAAGGTCACCAGCACGCGATCGCCGCATTACCGATGGTGCTGAAACAATATCCCGATGCGCGTTTGCGGATCGTTGGTTCTGGCCCATATGAGCCAGAGTTACGCCAGCTGGCGCAGAAGCTCGGGGTTGCCGAACGTGTCGCAATCGGGGCGATTGCGCCTACCGCACGGCACGAAATGGCCACACTGGTAAGCCAAGCTCATCTGGTTGCGCTGTTGAGCGATTACGAAACACACCCAATTGCCGCACTTGAAGCTTTGTCGCTTGGCCGCCCGGTGCTAGTGACGCAAACTTCGGGCCTGGGCGAGCTTGCCGATCGGGGATTAGCCCGCTCGGTGCCGTTGCATAGTAGCCCCGCGCACATCGCAGCGGCGATGATCGAACAGTTGCGGCAGCCGCTACTACCTGGGACACTTCACTTACCTAGCTGGGACGACTGCGCTACTCAATTGCACCAGCTGTATCATACAATCGCAGGGAGGCCGGTGCCGTGCGCATATTGATGCTGACCCAATTTTACCCGCCATATATTGGCGGCGAAGAGCGCCATGTGCGCAATTTGAGCGCGCGCCTGGTGGCAAATGGGCATCAGGTGGCAGTGGCAACGCTTGGCAACCAGGATCTACCCGCATTTGAGGTGGAGCAGGGCGTGCGGGTGTATCGCATGCGCGGCACCATGCAGCGCGCGACCTGGCTGTTTAGTGATAGTAGCCGCCGCCATGCGCCGCCTTTCCCCGACCCAGAGCTGAGCCTTGAGCTACGGCATATTATTGCACAGGAAAAGCCGCAGATTGTTCATGCCCATAATTGGCTAATTCACTCGTTTCTGCCTCTGAAACGTTGGAGCGGAGCACGTTTAGTTTTGACGCTGCACGATCATAGTATGCTATGCCCCAAGAAAAAGCTGATCTATGGCGATGCCCACTGTGATGGGCCGAGCCTGGGCAAATGCGTGCAATGTGTTGGCGCGCATTATGGCCTGGCGAAGGGCGTGCCGGTGCTGCTGGCCAACCAGCTTATGAGCAGTATCGAGCGCGGTACGGTTGATATGTTTGTGCCGGTGAGCCAGGCGGTGGCGGTGGATAACCAGCTACTGGAGCAGAAATTACCGGTACGGGTCATCCCTAATTTCGTGCCCGACGATGTCGATCGCCTGCCCGAGACACCGCATCCGCTGTTAGCACAGCTGCCGCAAGCGCCGTTTATGCTCTTTGTTGGCGCGTTTGGCCGCTACAAGGGCCTGGATGTGCTATTGCAGGCGTATGCTAAGCTAGAAGCTGCACCTCCACTGGTGATTATCGGCTACCAGACGGCAGAATACCCAATTCGCACGACTGAATTCCCGAAGAATGTGGTGGTGTTGCGCGATTGGCCGCACGAGGCAATTATGCAAGCCTGGAATCGCTGTATGCTTGGCCTTGTCCCATCGACATGGTCAGACCCGTGCCCGACAGTGGCAATGGAAGCGATGGCGATGAGCCGCCCGTTAATTGCCACGCGCATGGGCGGCCTGACCGACCTTGTGGTTGATGGTGAGAACGGCCTTCTGGTTCCGCCGGATGATGTTGAGGCGTTGCGACAGGCGATGGCGGCGTTGCTGAGCAATCCGGCCCGCTGTGAGCAAATGGGCCAGGCAGGGAAACGGCGGTTGGCAGCATTTCAGGCGAGCCACGTGGTACAGCGGTTGGAAGAGTTATATGTTGAGTTAGCTCAGGCGGCGTAACGTATGCGCTTTCAAGAATTATTATATGCGTGGTATGCCGATCTGTATCGCTACGAAGGTAGCACCAGTATCGGCATTTTTGTGAAGCATTGGCTGCTGAGTCCAGGCTACACGTTCACATTTTATTTGCGGCTTTGCCAGTACCTGGCGAAAAAGCGCCCGCGGATCGTGGTGTTCCCGCTGTATGCGCTGGCGCGCATTCTCCTGCGCCACTACAGCTATAAGTTCGGTATGTTTATTCCCTACGATACACCGATTGGCTTAGGATTCTACATTGGGCATTGTGGCGATATCCATTTCAATGCCAGGGCACAGGTCGGTAAGAACTGTAACATTAGCCAGGGCGTGACCTTAGGCCAAGCGAACCGTGGAAACAACGAGGGCTACCCAACAATTGGTAATGGGGTTTACATTGGCCCCGGAGCGAAAATCGTAGGGGCAGTGCGCGTGGGCAATAATGTTGCCATTGGCGCAAATTGTGTTGTAACAAAAGATGTTCCCGATAATGCGGTGGTGGTTGGTATTCCCGGGCGAGTTATTTCCTCCGACGGTGCTGCTGGCTATGTGGAATTTACCGATTATAAGCCTTATACTGGCCCAGTACGGCAACCAGTCGTTGAGACAAAATCATAAGATTTCCGTCTATCTCTTTATGAGTATACATACGACAACATCGCTGCATCGCTCTGCGCTTACCGGCCGGTTTAGCACCAGCAGCCGAGATCTCTCACGCTGGCAGCCTGGTGACTGGGGCTGGTTGCCGCTATTAAGCCTGCTCAGTGCCTGTGGCGTGTTACTCGTAGCGCTGGCACATACCAGTGCCCGTTATAATGCCATGTGGGCACAGCCACTCTACTGGCTTGGCCTCATCGTTCTGTTTATGCCGATAGCTACCCGGCTGATGATGCCTGGTGTTGCGCGCCAGGAAGCGATCGGGCTGGTGGTCTATCTTGGTCTTATGATCTATTGCGTGAAGCTGCTGCAAAGCCCAATTGGCTTCACCTTCTTCGATGAATTCCTCCACTGGCGCACGGCAAACGATATTCTTACCTCCAGGCGTCTTTTCAACGAAAATTCGCTCTTGCCAGTTTCTTCGCTCTACCCCGCCTTAGAGATTGCAACGACTGGCTTAGCCAATTTAACTGGCCTGAATATTTTCGGCGCGGGCGTCATTATCGTTGGATTTGCGCGCATCATTCTGGTGCTGGCATTATTTCTGTTTTACGAGCAGGTAAGTAGCTCTTCGCGGATCGCCAGTATCGGCGCTGCAATCTATATGGGCAACCCACATTTTGTGATTTTTGATGCACAATTTGCCTACGAGTCGCTAGCTCTCGCTTTTCTGCTCACCATGATGCTCGCGCTGATGCGCCGTCAGCATGCACAAAACCCTGAACGCCTGGGGTTTAACCTTGTAGCATTGGGGGCGATTGCCTCGCTGATGACGACGCACCACGCGACGTCTTATATGTCGGTGCTGGTGCTGATTGCCTGGGGGCTGGTCGTCGCAGTGTATCGCCAGTGGTTCGGGGCGCGCGAGCGTGGGATGCTGTGGGTTGCTGGCGTGGCAATCGCAATGAATGTGACCTGGCTCTTGGGCGTTGCCAATATTACGATTGGTTACCTGGCACCGCACTTGCAGGGCGCAGTCACTTCGGTGCTCAATCTCATCGCGGGTGAAGGCTCGGATCGTGAGCTGTTCAAATCTAGCACGGGCATTGTCACGCCGCTGTTAGAGAAAGTGATAGGCTTAGGCGGCCCGGCCTTTATTATGCTATGTCTGCCACTCGGCATCTTCTCATTCTGGGCTAAGCTGCGTAAAAATCCCACGGCATGTTTGTTAGCGCTTGGTGCACTTACGTACCCTGTGACACTGGCAATGCGGCTCACGGGCGGCGGGTGGGAAATTTCGGCGCGTTCGTCGGTATTTGTATTCCTACCTTTAGCATTCATTATGGCGGTGGGGGTTGAGTATATTGCGCTGCCCTGGCCGTTCGCACTGATCAAGCGGTTGCTCGAACGCTTCAGGCTGCCGTTGTATGCGTTAATGGCAAGCGTGCTCTTTTGCAGCGGTATTATTGGCGGTTGGTCACCCTGGGCGCGGATGCCTTGGCCCTACCAGGTAGGCTCCGATACTCGCTCGATCGAGCCGCAAGGGCTGTTGGCTGCACAATGGGCAAGCAGCTACCTCGGCCCGAATAATCGTATGGCGGCGGATCGGATCAATATGACGTTGATGGGTACGTATGGCCAGCAGCGTATGATTACCGATTTGATCGATCATGTATCGATTTCAGGAATCTTTTTATCAACTCATCTTGGGCCGAATGAGTTTGAGGCGCTACAGAAAGGGCGCATACAGTATCTGGTTATCGATCACCGTATTAGTACAGCGCTGCCACTAGATGGCCATTATTACGAGGGTTGGGAAAAAATGATCGTCCCATATATTGGGCCCTTAAGCCCGGCAGTGCTGGGGAAGTTCAATACTATACCGAATGTTAGCCAGGTATTCGATAGTGGCGATATCAAGATTTACAATGTCGAAGCGTTGAGTCATGATCCGTAAGTCGGTTGATCTTCTTGCGATAAGCGTGTTTGCGGTAGCGGCGTTGCTCTTTACACTGCTTGGTGTCAGCAACCCGCTTCTTCGATTATTGTTTGGTGTACCGCTGGTATTATTCTTGCCGGGGTATGCGCTCATTGCGGCAATTTTCCCCTGGCGCGAGCTGCACGGTGCCGAACGGTTTTTATTTACGGCCAGCGCTAGCCTGAGCGTTACTATCATGTGTGGCTTTGTGCTGAACCGCACCCCCTGGGGTTTACGGCCCGAGTCGTGGGCGGTGATGCTTAGCGACATGACTTTGGGCGCTAGTATGGTTGCTTTTGTGCGGCGGCAGTTTTTTGGGCCGCCCCATCGTGCTTCTGCGCAGGAAGATGCGATGTTGGCGTCACAAGTGCCTAATCACCCGCGCTTTGGTTTTGGTGTAGGCCAGATTGTATTACTTGGCTTAGCGGGAACCGTGCTCGCTAGTGCCATTCTGCTGGCGCGACATGAAGCGGCGCTGCGCCCCGACCCAAATGTGTTGCAACTATGGATGCTGCCTGGTGCGCAAGCCAATCCACCGACTATTCGTATCGGCGTCAATAGTGCTGGAATGGCTGGCACTTATCGGCTGCAAATTCAACATGGCGATTATATTATTCGCGAGTGGCCGGTGCTTACCCTCACCTCTGGGCAGCAGTGGCAGGAGGTAGTGACGCTCCAGGCGCGTCAACCCGGGACCGGCGCATTTGAAGCGCGCCTCTACCGTACTGATGCGCCAGATGTCGTATACCGCCGCGTCGCACTTTGGCTTGATACCCCGGAATAACATTGTGCATACTTCAACCGACACTAACGGGAATCAACAATGCGTCTGAATGCTTTTATACGTAATCTTGCCAACCGCGAGCTGCTCTTGAATGCCGCATCAATGGTTGGTACCACGGTAATCACTGCAGGCCTTGGGTTTGTTTACTGGTGGTTGGCTGCGCGGCAATTTCCGCAAGAGGCGGTGGGCTTTGCTTCGGCCTTAATTTCCGCAATGAGCTTGCTTGGAACCCTAGGCATGGTTGGTATGGGTACTTTGCTCATTGGCGAATTACCGCGCCAGCCCGAGCAGCGCGCGCCACTGATTACGACAGCACTGTTGGTGACTGGTGGGGTTTCGGTGGTGCTTAGCCTGCTGTTTGGTCTGGTTGCGCCATGGTTTTCGGTGGAGTTTGCAGTGTTTGCCGGTCAGTTCGGCACCATCGTAGGTTTCACGGCGGGGGTGGCGCTAACGGCTGTGACGCTGGTGCTCGATCAGGCGATGATTGGCCTGATGCGTGGCGATTTGCAGCTCTGGCGCAATGCTATTTTCGCCATTAGTAAGCTGGTGGTATTATGGCTGATGGGGTTCTGGTTTACCCGTAGCGGCGGCATGTCGATTTATACGACATGGACGCTTGGCAATGTTATTTCGGTGGTGGGGCTTGCCGCTATTGTAATGCTGCTTGGTGGCCGCATACGGGCGGGGAAGCCTCACTGGGGCATTCTGCGCGATCTGCCAGGTGCCGCGCTTGGCCACCATGCGTTGAACCTCGCGCTACAATTGCCTGCTCTAGCGTTGCCGGTTATTGTTACCACTATTTTGTCGGCAACACTGAACGCCAGTTTCTATATTTCCTGGCTGCTGTTACATTTGGTCTTCGCTATCCCGTATACCTTAACGACGGTACTGTACGCCGCTGGTGCCGCCGACTATACCGCATTTGCCCACAAGATTCGTCTGACACTCAGCCTGGCAATTGGGCTGGGTATCCTTTCAAACATTGTATTATGGCTCGGTGCTGACATATTTTTGGGAGTGTTTGGCCGGGCGTATGCCGAACAGGCGAGCTGGTCGTTGCGTATTATGGGTTTGGGCGTATTTCCGTTGATTATTAAAGATCATTTTGTCGCAGTTCGGCGGGTGCGGAATGATATACCGCGTGCGGCGCTGTTTGCAACGGTTGGAAGTTTTCTAGAATTAGGGTTTGCTGCCATTGGGGCGAGCATTGGTGGGCTGCCTGGGCTGAGCATTGGCCTGGTGCTGGCGCTATGTGTTGAAGCGGTATGCATGATGCGCGATGTTTATAGTGCGACTGGGCTGGGGAGCGTAAAACGGTGGCGGGTTGGTCGTATGGGAGTGTCTTCGGTGGAGTGAACGTGATGGTACGCTCGATAGTTCTGGTACGGTTGCTCTGCGCTTATGCCTTTTGCGCTGCCGTCATTGCTCTTTGGCTTGGTTTTGCACCGCCTAGTGCCGCACACAGCCGCCTGGATGGCGAAGATGTTATCAGCTTTACCCGCCTCGGGGCGAGCGAAAAAACATTGCGCGGCCCCTATGATGCCACCTATGTGGATTTTAGCTTACCAGCTACCTGGGAGCTGCAGAGTGGCGCCCAGCTTGAGCTACAGCTTAATACCTTTTTTGCCACTGGTAATCGGACAGCCCTGGGTACTGCCGTTCCTGCAGGTGCCTACCCCCCTGGGCAATCACTTGGTGGTACCCTTCAAATTGTGCTGAATAGCGTAACCCTTGGCACAGTATTGCTCGATCAGCCCGGCGAGCGTACTATCACCATCCCAATTACGGATACGGCCTTATTGCCAATTCGCAGTGATGAGCGCCACTTTTTAAGCATTTTGCTAGATACTCACGAACCCTGCGGGACTGAGCAATATACCAGTGTGATCGTTCGACCTAGCTCATCGCTAGTGCTCCCGCATCGCCTCGTTGCGCCATCAACCGATCTGGGGCGACTGCCGTTTCCGCTGCTTCAGCGTGCGTTTTTACCCGATGCTGCTACGATAGTGGTGCCTGATGCGCCAACTGCGGCTGAACTTCAGGCAGCGCTGAGTATTTCGGCGGGTTTGGGGCATCTCAGCGGCGGCGCGCTTGCACTCGATCTTGTGCCAATTGCGCGCCTGATGGAGCAACATAGGAACCAAAGCCACCTGATTTTCGTTGGCAAGCCTTCAGCATTTCCCATCCTTGATCAGGCACACCTTCCAACCCCTTTGAGCGCCGATGGGTTTGCCGCGCTCGGTGCAGCGCCCGACGACGGGGTTGTTCAAATGGTTGTTTCGCCCTGGAATGATGCAAAAGTATTGTTGATTGCCAGTGGCAGCAGAGATACCGGGGTGGTTAAAGCGGCCCAAGCTATTAGCAATGGGCCGGTGCGGGCTGGCGCTCACCCCAACCTGGCGCTAATTGCCGCAACAAAAACACAGGCAGCGGCGCAGGCGGTCAATGTCGATCGAACGTTTGCCGACCTAGGCTACGATACGCAGAAGCTATATGGGCTGGGTGGCCAATATGCGGCAGTACGGTTTAATGTTCCGCCAGGTCAGGTTGCTGATGGCGATGCGTACCTGGATCTGCAATTCGTTCATACCGCATTGCTGGATTATGATCAATCGAACCTGATGATTAGCCTGAATGATGAGCCGATTGCGAGCGTGCGGTTCGACGATAATTCGACCCGGCTTGGCAGTACGCGCCTGGTTATTCCCGGCTCGGCATTGCGCCCAGGTAGCAATCAGCTCACGATGCGTGCCGATCTGCTGCCGCGCGCTAGCTGCACCGACCCGCGTGGTAGTGGCCTCTGGATAGTGATTCGCTCTAACTCCTTGTTGCACTTACCTCTGGCTCCATCGCAGGACACGCAGGTAGTTCAGCAGTTTGATTTGCCGAGCTACCCGATGCCATTTACAGTTGCGCCAAATTTGGATGGTATGGCATTTGTGCTCGGCACCAACGACCCAAATGGCTGGAATATTGCACAACAAATTGCAAACGATCTGGGCAAGCAAATGCAAGGCTCACTCGTTGATTTGCTAGTTGTGTATGCCAATTCAGTACCCGAGGATGTGCGTCAGCAGCGCGATTTGCTGGTGGTTGGCCGAACAGACCAGATTCCATTGCTAGGTGATCTGAGCAGTGTATTACCGGCTCCGTTCGCGCCAGGGAGTGCGCTAGCCTCAGAGCCAGATGCACCAGTTGAATACCGCATGCCCAAAGATGCCAGCCTTGGTTACCTGAATATTCTGCCTGCACCCTGGAACGCCAATCGGACTATACTCACGGTGCTTGGTAGCACCGACGAGGGCTTGCGCTGGGCAGGGGAAGCCCTCACTACCCCCAAATTGCGTGGCACACTCACGGGCAACACCGCGGTCATTCAGGGCGAACGGATTGACAGCCACGACACCCGCATCAAAGCGGTCGTGCCCACGCCCACGCCTACCCCCACTGCGCCCACCGCCGATAGCCAGCGTACCAGTATTTTCTTACTCATCGCGCTGAGCGTGGTTGGGCTTATCCTCTTAGGTAGCATATTGTACCTGTTTTTATGGTGGCGGAGGCGCAAAACTAAACCCGTTGCGGCCCCAGGCACAAACGAGCAGCCTGAAAACTGAGCCACAAGAAAGCATGATAATGAGAAAGAAGCAGGGTTTTCTGCTGGCTCTATTTGTTGTGGTGGCATTGTTGCCATGGAGCACAGGTATTGGCGCTGCCAATCAAGCTATCGTCACCGTAACGCCAACAGCCATTCCCTTTAATGCTACCGAAATTGTTAACCCGATGCGCGGGCTGTACCGCTGGTACGATACTGAACCCATTCCCCAACCGCGCGCTTCCTACGATCGCTACACGCGCTTTGGCTGGCGCCAGCTCGAACCTTCGCGCGGACAGTATGATTTCTCGGCGATTGAGCAGGCATTAGATGAGGCCCAGCGCGCCGGGGCAAAGTTTGCCTTTCGGGTTATGAGCGTGAATGAATTTACCTCTCCGCTTCAATTGCCCGACTACCTACAGCAAACGGCTGGAGGCGCTTATTGCAGCTATGCTGGCGCACCAGTATGGGTTCCCGATTGGAATAGTTCGGTCTTTCTGGCCCGCGCGCAGGCGCTGATGGCGGCATTGGGCAAGCGATTTAATGGCGATCCGCGGCTGAGTTATTATGATATAGGCGTGTATGGTCATTGGGGCGAATGGCATACGGATCAGCTCTGCACACCGCCTGCCTCGCTGGCAACCAAGTATGCCCTGGTCGATATGCAGATCGCGGCCTTTCCAAACACGCGGCTGCTGATGAATTCGGGTGGAAATGAAGTCGACGCTTTTTTGTATGCGTTGAATAAATCGCCGCGCATTGGTGTGCGGGTCGATAGCTTGTGTAACCAATGGTTCGATAGCCAATTCACTATTTCGCCGCTGAAGCTGGCAGCGATGCAAGCGCGCTGGAAAACCGCCCCAATTATTGCCGAGTTCTACAACTGGAACCCGAGCAACCTTGCGCAGTGCAATCAGCAAGTGCAGGATTGGCATATTGCTGCAACGGCAAATGGACATATAAGCACATGGAATGCCTATAGCGCCGAGCAGCAGGCGCAGCTTTTGGATATTGGCAAACACACTGGCTACCGATTTGTCCTTAACTCGCTTGCGTACCCAGCTGAAATCGCAAATAATAGCCGCGTGGCGATTAGCAGCCAGTGGTCGAATGTTGGCATTACCCCGGCGTATGAACGATGGGAAGTGCGCTTTGAGCTGCAACCCAAAGGCCAGCCGACAATCGTCTGGTCAAGTGCTTCACAGCTTGATCTAGAACAGCTGCTGCCTACGACCGAACCTCAGAGCAACAGCGATATGCTCTATCTCCCGCAATTATTGCCCCCAGGCGAATATACCCTGAGCCTGATTGTGCGCGACCCGCAGGAATATCGTGCGCCGCTGGCCTTAGCAATTGCAGGCAGCGATGCGGGCCATCGCTACACGCTTGGCAATATCAGTATTACGCTCGGTCAGCCAGGGTACAATGCGTTTGTTCCGCTGGCGGCGCATTGATACGGCGCTATTCCATACGGTTTTTTGTACCTGTGGCGTAGCAAAAAACTTCACGCCCCAGCTGCTACATTTTTCACTGTCGGTGGTACGCTCTCACGCTATGCTGGATCACGGTGGAGTGCGGTTGCATTGTACCGATGCTATTCAATACAAAAGGAGCTACCATGCCGCGTCAGATTGTATTTACGCCTCAGGCTGCAAAACCACCCGCTACCTACAGCCAGGCGGTGAAGGCTGCTGGACTGGTTTTTGTTTCGGGCACTGCGCCCACCGACCCGGTTACAGGCCAGATTAAGGGCGTCACTATTCAGGAGCAGACGCACCAGTGCCTGACGAATATTGCGGCTATTCTTAAGGCGGCGGGTAGCTCAATCGAAAAAATTGTCAGTGCCACAGTTATTCTGGCAGAAGAGGATGACTTCCCTGGTATGAATGAAGAGTGGCTGAAGTGGTTCTCGGCAAACCCGCCTGCGCGGCAGGGAGCGAAACTTCCGGCCAAAATTGCTGGGCTGAAAGTTTCGATTGCGGCCATTGCTGAAGCGTAACGATGTTCTGAGCGCGTTAATGTTCTGTCAGTTTGAACGCAGGCGCTAGCCATAACGAGGGTCTTTCAATGCTTGTTGAAACGCTCACTATCTCGCGTCGTTTTTGCGGGCCGTCACAATCGGGTAATGGCGGGTATGTGTGTGGGCGGATCGCGCGCCACATTCCGGGTGCGGCAGCGGTGCGCCTTATGCTGCCACCGCCGCTTGAAACCGAGATGCGCATGGAAGCTGATGCAGATGTGGTGCGCCTGTTGCACGGTGATGTGCTGGTCGGCGAAGCGTGCCCAACTGTACTCGATGTTTCGCCGCCCGCCGTGCCCTCGTTCGCCGCAGCTCAGCGCGCGTCAGAAGCGTACCTGGGCTTTATCGCGCATAGTTTCCCGCGGTGTTTTGTATGTGGCCCACAGCGCACTCCCGGCGACGGCATGTGCATCTTTGCTGGCCCACTTGCGAATAGCTCAATCGTTGCGGCCCCATGGATTGCTGATGTGTCGCTCGCGCGCGGTGCGCAGATCGCCAATGAATTTTTGTGGGCCGCGCTGGATTGCCCCAGCGCCTTTGCGATCCTGCCGGTGCCCGAAGGGCGGACGGTTGTGCTGGGCGAGCTGCGTGCGCAGATCGTGGGGGCGGTGCGCCCTGATGAGCGCTGTGTAGTTATTGGCTGGCCGCTGCAGGTTGAAGGTCGCAAGCGTAGCGCTGGCTCGGCGGTGTTTTCAGAAGCAGGCGTCCCAGTGGCGATTGGCCGTGCAACCTGGATCGATATTGCAGCCGATCGCTTCCCACCAGAACCAATAGTGTGAGTGTAATGTATTTAACGTCAGTTTGGGTTACGCCAGCATTTGCAGGGGGAGTACGTTCAGTTGCAGCGACGGCTTTTTTGAGGCCGATGGCAGTGCGCAATCAGCCCGCAAATGACATTGACCAGGAAATTGCTCGGACTGCGGTGACGCGTGTGCTTAATCTGCGAAATGTTCTTCAGTTGGTCGATGAGCGCCGCGACAATCGCGTGCTTGTGGGGTCGTAGTTTGTCGCGCAGTGGTATCTCGACGGGCTGCATGTTTCTGCACCGTGGCGTGATCAACTCCACACCAAACAGGCGTTTCAACGCCTTGACGAGTGGCTGGGATAGGTGGCCTTTGTCGCCAAACAGCTTGCCAGCCAGGTATTCGGCAAACGTCTTCACTGACACCCGATTGTCCACATTGCCAGGTGTCAGCGTAAATGTCAGCAGTTTGCCCCAGTTATTGAAAACCAGGTGCAGCGTGAAGCCAAAGAACCAGTCAACCGAGGTCTTTCCGCGCGGCCAGACTACGAAAGACCGATGCTGGTAGATGCGTCGATGGCGGCAGGCCACCAGCTTGGCTGCGTCGACAAACGTCATCGACAGCGCAGAAGCGTTCGAGTAGACTCATGGCGCAGGCTCCTTTTTGCTCCACGTTTGGTTTCAGTACCCACCGTGTCGCCGATTTGGAGTCTCTTCTTATCCCAAACTCACGTTATATAGGATACATTTGCATTAGGCAGTGCTCAAGCGGCGCTTGACAGACCGAGCACAACCTTATATAGTTGCACATACAACTAACGACCATGTGGCTATTCAGATTTGGTGGAACGTGATCGACATGCTTTCACGCCACGTCTACGCGATGATTTTAGAAGCATTTCTATATATCGACGATGGTGACCATCGGGTGCTACGCCAGTTTGGCCTGACGCCGACGCAGTTTTCTGCGCTGAAGCAGCTCGATGTAGCCGACGGGCGTCGGTTAACCGACCTGACTGAGCTGTTGCTGGTCGATAAAAGCACGGTCACTCGGCTGATCGACCGACTTGAGCAGGCCCAGCTGGTGCGGCGCGTGCCCGACCCCGACGACCGCCGAGCACAGCGCGTAGTTTTAACGCCTGTTGGGCTTGAGTGTCGCGAGCAGGCCCGCGCCGCACATGAGCTGTCGATTGTTCAGCGCATGAGCGATCTAAGCGCCTCCGAGCAACAGCAGCTTGTGGTGCTGCTTGAAAAGCTGTGCGCGCCGCTACGCGTGAAGTCCACGCCCTCTTAAAAGCCTCGCTTAAGCAGTAACTGTGCTTTGCCTACCAAGCAGGCTTTTCCAAACGTGATAGGTCGGTGTGGGGCAACTGTAACGCCCTACACCGACTTTTTTCTAGCTCTGCGAGAGCTAGAAAAAACGGATTTATACCAAGTTCGCTAGAAGTGTACGCACTACGCACGTAGATTTTGGCTTTGTCGTGCGTAATACGTAGTGCCTGATCTCCACGTATTCAACCGAATTTGGTATTAGACCTCGCACCTATCCCACAGCAACCGCAGGTTTTCCCCAAACCTACGCGGCTCGATGGACGCAGCTGCGTTTTACCAACTTGCCTCTTGACAACCTATTCAATTTGTTATATAGTTGCTATAGCAACTATTGCAAACGCAACCAAATAACTTCAGACGCTTTGGCACCTGGCCCTACTTTCGTAGGAAAGGAGGTGATGGGCGCACTCGACCATAAGTCGGAGTGCATACTTGGCATACCTTGTTTTAGACGCCATGATACAAAGGAGCGACTGATGAAACGATTCACGCACATCCTGCTTGCAGTGTTAGTGGCGGCAACACTGCTGCTGGCTGCTTGTGGGCAGTCTAGCCCCGCCGCCGCGCCAACTGCACCGGGGGCGGCTGAACCAACCAAGGCCGCCGAGCCAACCAAGGCCGCCCCGGCAGCCGAGCCAACCAAGGCCGCCGAACCAACCCCTGCCCCCGATGCGCTCGGTAGCGGCTCCAGCGAGATCGTGATCTGGCACGGCTGGCAGGGCGATTACTATGAGGCGATTAAGCAGGCATTTGCCGACTACGCCAGCAAGAATAACGTCAAGATTACGCTACTGCGCGTGCCCGACCTGAACAATAAGGTGCAGGTAGCTGTCCCAAGTGGTCAGGGGCCTGACATCATCGCCTGGGTGAATGATCAAATCGGCAAGAATGCGCTCAGCGGCACCATCCAGCCGCTCGATTCGCTGGGCATCGACGCAGCTTATCTAACGCAAAACTTCACCGACGTGGCAAGCTCGGCTATGGTCTACGATGGTAAGGCGTATGGCGTGCCCGAGTCGTTAGAGGCGATCACCTTTATCTATAACAAGAAGCTAATCCAAACCGCAGACCTGCCAACCAGCACCGATGACCTGATTGCCAGGGCCAAAGCATTCAATGGCCCCGACAAATACCTGTTTGTGTATAGCTCGAAAGACGCCTACTTCTCGGCACCCTGGTGGCAAGGCGCGGGCGTAACGCTAGTGACACCCGACGGCAAGACCGAGCTGTCCAGCGACAAAGGCCTGAAGGCAGCCGAGCTGATTAAGAGCTTCAGCACGATTATGCCCAAAGAGATCGACTATGGCGTCGCCGATACGTTGTTCAAGGAAGGCAAAGCAGCGATCATTATGAATGGCCCGTGGGCGATCGCCGACTACCAGAAGTCTGGTCTCGACGTTGGCCTGGCGACGGTACCGGTAGTAAGCAGCTCGGGCCAGCCAGGACAGCCCTTTGTAGGCGTGAAGCTACTGATGCTGGCGGCAAACGCCAAGAACCCAACTGGCGCGGTTGAGCTGATGAAATATTACGGCAGCGCCGAGGTACAGGCCAAGCTTGCGCAGGTTAACAAACAGGTACCAGCGAACAAGGCGGCGCAAGAGCAGGTAAAGAGCGATCCAATCATCGCTGGCTTTATTGCGCAGGCCGCTAATGGCAAGCCTTTGCCGAATACTCAGTTTATCGATGCAATGTGGGATCCGATCTCCAAGACTCTGGAAGCAATTTGGACTGGTGCATCGCCGCCTGATCAAGCGATCAAGGATGGTGCCACCCTGTTTGATGAGAAGGCGCAGGATTTGAAATAAGATGCTGTGCGGGTACTCATTAGTGCACGCAGCTACGCACTAACGAGTACCCGCACAGCCGATACGGAGCAAAATAATGGCTCAATCACTTACGCGCCAGCGCCCTGCGCCAGCCAGCGCCGGGAGCCATAACCAGTCTGTTCGGCAATCGCTCACTGCTGCCGCCTACCTCATGCCTGCACTGATCGGCATTCTTGTGGTGAATGTCCTACCGATTTTCTACAACATGTATATGTCGCTAACTAACCGCAACGGCCCGGCGCGTTTTGCCGAGGGTAAGTACCGTGTGGTTGGCTTCGATAATTACATTCGGCTGCTTAGTCAATCCGATTTCTATATTGTGCTAGGCAAGACATTACTGTACGCCACGCTATGTGTCACGCTGTTTTTCACGGTTGGGCTAGCCTTTGCGCTGATCTTAAACCACCCGGCCATTCGCGGTCGAGCGATTTGGCGCACGCTAATGATTCTGCCATGGGCTGTGCCCACCTGGGTCACTGCACTGATCTGGAAGTTCCTGTTCCACGGGCAGTATGGCCCGATCAACCAGATATTACGTCTGACTGGGCTGCCCGCGCCTGATTGGCTACTCAATGGCACGAGTGCGTTTGTAGCAATCACAGTTGTGAACTTGTGGATGAGCTACCCCTTCTTTATGCTCATCCTGCTGGGTGGTTTGCAGTCGATCCCCACCGATATGTACGAGGCTGCTAGCATCGACGGCGCGAGCTGGTGGCGCCAGCTTTGGAGTATCACGCTGCCATTGCTGCGTCCGGTGGCGCTGCCAGCCGTAATCTTGAGTGCCATCGCCCAGTTCCAGATGTTCAATACGGTTTGGCTGATGACCAAGGGCGGCCCGGTGCAGCGTGTCGGCCAGCCCGGGGCTACTGAGTTGCTACTGATCTGGGCCTATAACCAGGGCTTCCAGGGTGCGCAGCGCTTTGGGCTGGTGTCGGCCTTTGCGATCGTGGTATTTATCATCCTGCTGGCTATCACCGCGCTGTATATTCGTGTGACCAACGCGACCAAGGGGGTGTACGAATGATTACTGCACGCACAAGCCCACTCAAGGCGGTGCTATTGCACCTGGCGCTGCTAGCTGGCACGAGCTTCTCGCTGTTCCCAATCTACTTTGTCGTACAGGCCTCACTGCGCCCTGGTAACACCCTGTACTCGACCGAGCTCCAGCTGCTGCCAACGAATGCCACGCTCGATAACTTCAGGCATATGCTTCTTGAAACTCCGCTGCCGCTGTGGCTCTGGAATAGCACCAAGGTTGCAGTTGCCACCACTTTCGCGACGCTCCTAATCACGGTGACTGCGGCCTACGCGCTTTCGCGCTTCCGCTTTCGCGGGCGTGGTCTGCTGCTGGGGGGCATGCTGGCGCTCCAGGCATTCCCTGGCTTTCTTTCGATCATCGCTTTCTACCTAATTTTGAACCGGTTGGGCCTGACGAATACGCACCTGGGGCTGATCCTGATCTACTCAGCTGGCGCGATCGTGTTCAATGTCTGGAACCTGAAGGGCTACTTCGATACCATCCCGGTTGATCTTGAGGAAGCCGCCATGATCGACGGCTGTACGCCAACGCAGGCTTTTGTGCGGGTGATGTTGCCGCTGGCCAGGCCCTCGCTAGCAGTCACCGCGCTGTTTGGCTTCCTGGCGGGCTGGAATGAGTATATCTTCGCCCAAACGCTGTTGTTCGACGAGAGTATGTACACAGCGCCGGTTGGCATTTTCGGCCTGCAGGATACCTACTCGCAGCCGTGGGGGTGGTTTGCTGCCTCCTCGCTGATTGTATCGGTGCCTGTTGTTATTCTATTCCTCTACCTGCAGCGCAACCTGGTAGCTGGGCTTTCGGCTGGTGGTGTGAAGGGATAAATTGCACGGAAGGAAACAAGCCTTTGAACGATTTCACTAGCCAGCCCTCGCCCGACTTTATCTTCGGCACGCTGGCAACCGACGAGATTCGGTTGGCCCGGATGCGCGCTGAGCGCGGCTCCGTCAACCATGGCTACCGGCTCGTACCAGCCGATCCGCTGCCGGGCCAGCCGGTGACGGTGCTGGCAAGTACCGGCCCGCAGCTTGTGGCCGAACGCGTGACCTGCTACTACACTACTGATGGCTCCGATCCGCAAGGTTCGCGCGGGGTGGCCCGCTGTGGTACGGCAGCCGAGTTGACGCGCACCTACGTGGAGTGGGATACGTTGCTGTGGGGCTATGTGACGCAGTGGGCTGGTCAGATTCCCGGCCAGCCCTCCGGCACACTAGTGCGCTACCGGATTGAGGCTTGGTCGGATTACGGGCCGTCGCATTGGGCCAGCGAGGTCACCAGCGTGGAGGTGGGCAAACCGCCGCTGGGGGCTACGCATGCCGATCTGGTGCCATTCAACGTGCCAGGTGATCAGCAGATCTGGTCAGTGCGTCGGCCGGGTAACTACGCTTACCACGTCGACGAGTACACGATCCCAGACTGGCTGCGCGACACCGTGATCTACCAGATCTTTGTCGACCGCTTTGCGCCAGACGGAGGGGCACCCTTCAAACAGCCGGATGCGTTGACTGGTCACTTCGGCGGCACCCTACACGGCATTGCCGAGCGGCTCGATTACCTGGCTGATCTTGGTGTCAACTGCCTCTGGCTGACGCCAATCTTCCAAAGTCCATCGCACCATGGCTACGATGCCACTGATTACACTCGCGTTGAATCGCGGTTTGGTACGCTTGCCGACCTGCGCATGCTAATCGAAGCTGCGCATGCGCGCGATATACGCGTGCTACTTGACCTCGCGGCTAACCATGTGCACCGCGAGCACCCGATCTTTCAGGCAGCGCAGGCCGACCAGACCGCGCCCGAGGCAGCCTGGTTCAGCTTTACGGATTGGCCCGAGCAGTATCAAAGCTTCTTTGGTGTGCGCGACATGCCGCAGATCAATACCGACCACCCGGCGGCAGCGGCGCACCTGATCGACAGCGCGCGCTTCTGGCTCGCGCAGGGCGTCGATGGCTTCCGTCTTGACTACGCCATTGGCCCATCGCACGCCTTCTGGAGCCAGTTTCGCGCCGCCACCCGCGCCGTCGCGCCTGGCAGTGTCACCTTCGGTGAGGTGACCGAAGCGCCCACTCTCCAGCACAGCTATGTGGGCCGCATGGATGGCTGCCTCGATTTTGCGCTGATGCAGGCACTGCGTCAGCTGTTCGCCTTTGGTACGCTTGGCCCAGCCGCCTTCGATACTTTTCTGCGTCAGCATCTTGCCTTCTTTGGCGATTCCCTGGTGTTGCCCTCATTCCTCGATAACCACGATATGAATCGGTTC
>JAFEAS010000159.1:20966-58298 GCA_018266315.1 Chloroflexi bacterium SZAS-1
ATCATCTACTATGGAACTGAGGTTGGCCTGTCGCAGCAGAGCGATGTGCGCACCCCTGGCGATGCCGGTGGCCTTGAGCAGTCGCGCCTACCTATGCTATGGGCCGCTGCGCAAGATCAGGATCTGCTGCGCTACTATCGGGCGCTAATCAGGCTGCGCCGGACTGTGCCAGGCCTTTGGCGCGGCGCACGCAGCACGCTGGTGGCCGATGATTCTACCGGGCTATATGTATACCGCTGTGCCGCTGGCGATCAGGCGGCGATCGTGGCACTGAACACCGGCCCAAATACACAAGTGCTGGATCTGCCGCGTATGTCAGGCAGCCGACTGGCGCTTGCCAGCGATGCGACAGTTACACTTAACGGTCGGATGTTGCACCTAGGCGCGCTTGCTGGCGCGGTCATCTGGGAAGTGTTGTAATATCTTGTCAGTTCGTACCTAAAACGTCCAGTAAAATTACACCCAAAAGTAGGTTCAAGCATTTGGCTGCCGCAGGTACGAAGCTCCGCATCGGAATTCAAAAGGACGCACCGATGGCAAATCTAACCCGTTACACCGATATCGTCCCGCAGGGTATCCTTACACGCTTTGTCGACGTTTGGACGCCCCCGCAGTTATCGGCGGATGCGCGCCTGCCGGTGATCTACATGCATGATGGACAAAACCTGTTCGAGCCTGGTCACGCGTTCGGTGGTGAACACTGGGACATTCCGTCGGCAGTACAGCGGGTGATGGCCGAGCGAGGTCTGCCTGGCGCGATCGTTGTCGGGATCTGGAACAGCGCGGAGCGGTGGCGCGATTACGCGCCGGAGGTGCCCATGCGCTCAATTGAGGGTACACCTATATGGAATGCGCTACTTGAGCGGGCTGGCGGCCGCCCGCAGTCGGATACCTACTTGCGCTACCTGGTTGAGCAGCTCAAGCCGCTGGTCGATCGTCGCCACCCGACCTTGCCGGATCGTGAGCACACCTTCGTGATGGGTTCTAGCATGGGTGGGCTCATCTCACTCTACGCGGTTGAGCAATACCCCGAAGTTTTCGGCGGCGCAGCTTGTGTGAGTACCCACTGGCCTGCTGGGGGATACAACCTGGTCGACGCAATGGGCACAGCGCTGCCACGCGCCGACCAGCACCGGCTGTACTTCGATTACGGCACGGCCGGACTGGACGCAGACTATGAGCCATACCAGAGGCATATGGATGAATACCTGCGTACAGCTGGCTATCGCGAGGGTATCGACTGGGTGACGCTGCGGTTCGATGGGGCCGATCATAACGAGGCGGCCTGGCGGGCACGGCTTGATTTGCCGCTGCACTTCTTGCTAAAGTAACTTGTTCAGCTGCGTTTTCAGCACCTCATTACCAAATTTGACTCATTCACACGAGTTACGCGGGCGCTCACGCTTGAGGCATAGTGCCTGCGGCAGCATGCTACCGAACTGTTTTTTTGTGATTCGCGGTTGGCGCGAAGCACAATGATAAAAAAAGTACCGTTCTGCCGGAGGCTACAAACGTCCACCGCGTAACTCGTGTCATTCAGGATTTACACCCAAGTCTGTATAGCAGGACATATCAGCCTACGAAAGCTAGGGGATATTGCTATGAACAATCTGATGCTTGAGCAGCTTGAGCGGCGCATCCCCGAGATCCTTACCGCAGCTGTACGCGAGCACGTGGTAATTTACCCAATTTGGACATGCCCTGGCTCAGGCGCGCCGACCAGCGCAGCAATGGGGCCACCCCCGCCTGCCACCGACCCTGGCTGGCACGTCGTCAATGTTGGCGAGCGCTGGGGGGCAGCGCCCGGCCAAGATCCAGGCTATCAGCCGCCCCGGCTCGATTGGAATATCGCGCCGACCGGCGGCAGCACGCATTGGTTGCGCTGCGCGCTCCAGGTGCCTGCCAGCTGGCAAGGGCAGTCGGTACACTTGGCGCTGCACTGGGAGGGTAATCGGCTCGACCAGGTCGAGTCGATCGTCTATCTGAATGGTGTCGCGCTGGCTGGCCTGGACTGGGGCCATCGTACTGTACAGTTGCCAGCCGAGGCGCACGCTCAAGGCGGAGAGATACTGATGCGCTGCGCAGTGGCCTTTCCGCGCCCGTTCGGCGGGGCCGAATTGCAGCTGCGCGACGAGATCATCTTCAAGCTTGGTCATAGCATGCAAGCCATGCTTGGTGCCGTGCGCACGCTCGCAGCCGATGCGCCCGAACGCTACCAGCTGGCTGCCGCTCTTGAGCGCGCCTACCAGGCGCTCGATCTGCGCGCTGGCTGGCAGAGCAAGCAGTTCGCTGATTCGGCACGGGCGGCGCTGCGCGATCTGAGCATCGGGCAGCAGTCCACAAATGTCGGTACCCAGCCCCTAAACCGCGCGTTCGTCGCTAGCGGGCACGGTCACCTCGATGTGGCCTGGCTCTGGCCGCTATGGCGCACGCGCCAGAAGGTCGCCCACACCGTAGCCACCGCGCTCCAACTAATCGAGCGCTACCCCGATTATCATTTCAGCATGAGCCAGCCACAGGTGTACGCCTATCTCAAGCAAGATGATCCACAACTGTATGCCCGGCTTAAGGCGCGTGTGAACGAGGGCCGAGTTGAGCCGGTGGGGATGATGTGGGTTGAACCTGACTGCAACCTACCCGCTGGTGAGTCGCTGATCCGCCAGCTGGTGCACGGGCGGCGCTTCTTCGCCGCAGAGTTTCCCGAGCGCTATGGCTCAACCATGGCTCAGCCGCATGTCGCTTGGCTGCCCGATGTATTCGGTTTCAACGCGGCGCTGCCGCAGATCTTACGCGGCTGCGGGATCGACTGCTTTATGACGACCAAGCTTAGCTGGAACCAGACCAACCGCTATCCGTCTGACACCTTCCGCTGGCGCGGAATCGATGGTAGCGCCGTATTGGCACACTTTCTCACCACCAGCGCGGCACCGCCGCGCCACCCGAGCCAGCCGCAGTGGTTTGCCTACGGCGGACCGCTAGGCGCGGGCGAAGCAATCGGCACCTGGCGACATTACCGCCAGCAGGCGATTAATCACGAGCTGCTGGTGCTTTTTGGCCATGCCGACGGTGGCGGTGGCCCGGACGAGGACATGCTTGAGACTTTGCGCGCGCTGACGACACTGCCGGGCCTGCCGCGCATCCGCCAGGGCCGTGCCGACCAATTCTTTGCCGAGCTGTACGCACGCGTCTGGCAGCACCCGCAGTTGCCAGAATGGTCAGGTGAGCTATACTTCGAGTATCATCGTGGCACCTATACCAGTCAGGCTGCAATCAAGCGCGCCAACCGCGCGGCTGAGCTGCAGTATCGCCAGGCCGAGTGGCTGAACGCCTGGGCTGTGAGCATGGGTGCGCCCAACCTCCAGGCCCGGCTCGATGCAGGCTGGGAGAAGATCCTGCTGAACCAGTTTCACGACATCCTGCCGGGCAGCAGTATTGCCGCCGTCTACACCGATGCGTGCGCCGACTACGCTGCGATTGAGCAGATTGGTACCGAAGTAACCAACGCAGCGCTGGAAGCGCTTTTCGCCGAGATGCCCAGCGGGCTGATTGTAGTTAATAGCCTGCCGTGGGCGCGCAGCGAGATTGTGCGGCTACCGTTCATAGGCGGCGTGGTTCCTGAGGGTGCGCAGCTGATCGAAGAGCGCTCTGGCGAGCTTGAGCTGCTATGTGAGGCTGAGGTGCCTGCCTACGGCTACACTCAGCTTGATGCCTCGGCTGCCGCAACAGCGTGTCTCGCCGCCCCACCTCGCGCGCAGCTAGACCAGCTTGTGAACGACGAGCTGCAAATCAAGTTCAATGAATACGGCGAGATTTGTTCGCTCTACGACCTGGTGCACACACGCGAGTTAGTGTTGCCGGGCAGCAGCTTGAATCAGCTGGTGCTGTATGAAGATCGTCCGTTGGATTGGGATGCCTGGGACATCGACTCATTCTACGCCCAGAAGGGCTACCCGCTGCACGATATCCTCGATTGGCGCGTAGTTGAGGCCGGGCCGCTGCGTGCGGCGGTCGAGATCCGGCGGCGCTTTGGCCAAAGCACGATTACTCAGCGCATCTGCCTCTGGCGGACGAGCCGACGCATCGACATCGTCAGCGAAACTAATTGGCAAGAGCGCCAGATGCTTTTGCGAGCGCTGTTTCCGCTCAACCTGAACGCCAACAAAGCAACCTGCGAAATACAGTTTGGCGCGCTTGAGCGGCCGACTCATCGCAATACTAGCTGGGATCAGGCGCGCTTCGAAGTCTGTGCGCAACGCTGGGTCGACCTCAGTGAGGGCGGGTATGGGGTGGCGCTGCTGAACAACGGGATCTACGGCCATAGCCTGCAGCATAGCACGCTTGGCCTTTCGCTCCTCAAGGGCGCAATCTTTCCCGATCCCGACGCCGACCGGGGTGTGCATCGCTTCACCTATAGCCTGTACCCGCACGCAGGCGACTGGTGCGCGGCCCAGGTGGTGCGGCGGGCCTATGAACTCAACGCGCCGCTGCTGGTCGTGGCGCATCAGGCGACGCCGATGGTTCAGCCCGAGCATATGCCGTCGGCGCGCTCGTTCCTAAGCTTGGCGAGCGAGCATGTGGTGGCCGAAACAGTGAAGGTAGCCGATGACGGTGATGGGCTAATCATGCGACTGTACGAAGCACACAATCAGCGTGGGCCGGTCGCGCTCACCTTTGCGCGGCCAGTTTTGCACGCCGAAGAAACCGATCTGCTAGAACAGCCGTGTGGGCCGGTGGCGCACCTGGGCGCGACGATCCACTGCGCCATGCGCCCCTTCGAGATCAAGACATTGCGGGTGCGCCTGGGCTAACGCGATTGATAAGCGGCCTTCTTAATGCTTTAACTATACACTTGTATCCGATTTTCCGTGCTATGACAAGGTTTCGCTTAATGGCGATCAGCTTACACTCTGGATTGGTTGAGGGCCGCAGTCCCTTCAAGAACTCTGCTTCTCTAACTCTACCAGAGCTAGAAAAAAGCTTCCTTGCGGGAGCGGTTTTGCCACCCCGCACCAAACTGTAATGTTCAGAAGAACCATATCTATGCCGGGAAAATCGCACAGATAAAAGCAACGCCAGCCTCACTTGTTGGAGATCTTCATGAGCAATAACACGTCAGAACCGTTTGCAATCATCACGCCACTGCCCCAGGCGCACGCCTGGCTGCGCTTCGGGGAGATCAAACCTGCGGGGTGGATCCGCGCCCAAATGCAGCGCGATCTAGAACAAGGCTTCGTAGGGCATTTGGATGAACTTGTCCCTGAATTGATCCAGAAGGATAACATCTATGGTGCTGACCGCCTGACGAAAGCGGCGCAAACGAAAGACTTGGGGGTAATTTCTAAAGAGACTGAATGGGAGGTTCAATTTCTGTGGTGGAACAGCGAAACTCAATCCAACTGGCGCGACGGTTTTGTGCGAACCGCCATTTTATTGGAAAATTCTGAATACTTTGACAAAGCCCGCGAATATGTTGAGCTAATCCTTGCCACACAAGATGCAGATGGTTATCTCGGTATCTATGCCCCCGACTTGCGCTTTAACTTTGATAGCGAAAACGGAGAGTTATGGGCGCAGGCTTCTCTTTTTCGTGTGTTGCTTGGCTACTACGAAGCAACCAACGAGGCACGGGTACTAGAAGCGATTACAAAAGCCGTGAATGTCACTATGCAGGCATACCCTCGCGGTCGCTCACACCCATTTACGGTCAAGAATGATTATGCTGGCGTCTGCCACGGATTAATTTTTACCGATGTACTCGACAGGCTTTACCAGCTCACCAAGCAGGAAATGTATCTGGATTATGCGCTCTGGCTGTACTCGGAATATAGTGAGGCTAATCTGAGCGCTGGTGATGTGCGCTATGTTCACTTGACCGATCCAAATTACCGCTTCCTCGCACATGGCGTTCATACCTACGAACACCTGCGTTCCCTGCTAACCGCCGTCTATGCTTCTGGAAATCCTCTGCTTGAAAAAGCGTTGACTGCATACCTTGAGAAACTAGATCTTTGCCTGGCGCCCAGCGGCGCACCGATTGGTGATGAAATGATCGGTGGCAGGCAGGCCGACGCTTCGGAAACTGGCTACGAATACTGCTCTATCCACGAACTGCTTGATTCCTACTCCCATCTGCTCCAAAAAACAGGCGATTTAGCCTGGGGCGATCGCATCGAATGGCTGTTATTCAACGCCGGCCAAGGAGCACGTCACCCGAATGAGAGCGCAATTGCCTACCTGAAAACAGACAATTCTTATTCCATGACAGGTTCTCTCCATTCGGATGACACTGTAGATCCTCAAAATCCGCAAACTCGCTATAAATATTCGCCTGTACATCAAGATGTGGCCGTCTGTTGCGTGCCCAATGCTGGGCGTATTTATCCATACTATGTCAAATCTATGTGGATGCGCACATCAAATGGGCTGATCGCCACACTCTACGGGGCGTGCGAACTCAACACCTTCGTCGATGACGTAGCAGTACACATCACCGAACAAACGAATTACCCCTTTGATTTGGCAATATCCTTCGCGATACACGTCGCCCGACCTGTTGAATTCGAACTCGCATTTCGCAAGCCTGCCTGGGTAAGTGGATGTGAAGTGCAAACGGAGTGTGAATGGAAGGAAGAAAACGGGAGCATAAAAATCCATAAACGGTGGCAATCAGAAGAGAAGATTGTTCTGCGGTTCCAGGCAGAAGTCAAAGCCAATGAATTTCGCAACGAGGAGTACTTCCTAAGTTATGGAGCCTTAGTCTTTGCCCTTCCGCTAAAAAGTCACGTCAAGCAAGGCAAAGACTACCCGTTAGAAGGGTTCCATGACCTATATTATTTTCCTGAAGACTCAACGACTCATGTACTTTCGCCAATAGGCAGAGATCTCACCCCAGAACAGCACCCATTTAACGCAGAAAATCCGTGGGAAAACGCCATTGCGCTCACCCAGCCACAATCATCAATCAGGCTGCTTCCTTTAGGAGGCACTACGTTACGCCAAACCACCTTTCATCAATCAGAAAAAGGCTACGGTGGTAGTTCAACAAATGTGCCTAACAAAGCGCGTTCCTGACCCGCTTGCATCATCGGCATGGTAATGCACACTGCTGGCGGTTTCGTTGAAGGTATTGGCATACGGGGTGAGCAATATGAATGCAACCGGGTGGTCGCTTATGCTGGCGATCAGATCGGCCAGCAGCGGGTCGTGCGGCGCGAGCACCAGGTTGGGGCGTACCTAGCAGCCCAAATCGCGCCGCCACAGCATGGGAATGTTGCCCGTGATAAAAGTGGTAGCTCCAGTCTACCGAAAGATGGCGTCTCGTGCGCGGTCAATGTGCAAGCGGTGTTTCGCCCACCGCGTAAGTCCTATCAATCAGGGAAGCGTGCCGATAAATCGCGGGGCAAGGCGCTCAAGCGGTTTTTGAAAGCGATACCCTACACCGCGCACGGTATGAATCATCGTAGGATTCGCCGGGTCGGTTTCAAGCTTTTCGCGCAGCCATCGAATATGCACATCAATCGTGCGATTTGACCCTGGGAAGGTGCTGCCCCATACTCGTTCGAGCAACAAATCGCGCGATAATGCGACCCCGCTATTATCCATCAGGCAGGCGAGCAGATCGAATTCCTTAAAAGATAGCTCTATCTCCTGTTCCCCAAGCCACACCTGGCGGCTTACCCGATCGAGCCGCAGATCACCGGCGTGCAATACCCCGCCTGGTTGGGCCTGGCGCTGCCGCTCATTCCAGCGCAGAATGGCGCGTACCCGTGCAAGTAGCTCGGCCATACTAAAGGGCTTCACCACATAATCTACGGCACCAAGCTCAAGCCCGGCAATACGGTGCGCCTCATCGTGAAGCGCCGTGAGCAGAATGATTGGCACAATCCGCTCGCGCGTGAGGGTGCGGCAGATCGAAAAGCCATCAAGCCCGGGCAACATGACATCTAGAATAATGAGCGCTGGCTGTAGTTGGCGCGCCTGTTCGAGGCCAGCGATACCATCGTGTACCGCCACAGCTGTAAACCCCGCCCGCTCAAGGTTGTAGCACAATGCCTCACACAGCACTGTCTCATCTTCAATGACCAAAATTGTTGCCATACGCACAGTAAAAAACTCTACAGAGCTTCGTTAGGCTATCATACGTCGCCACAAGGTGCAGCCCGATGCGCGATGCTTCTCCATACAGGATAAGCCATACACCCGGTTGCTCCTCATGTGCTCCCACTGTACTGCTGGGATATTAAGTGTATATTATCTCGTAGTTAAAATCAGAGACCAAACCGTGTGTAATAGTTTGTGCGGCAACGTAGCAGCCGCGCTGTTTTCGTTCTGCTGTAGCGCACACCTTGACGATATAAATCGCCCAAAGGTATAATAGAAAGAACACAGCAGCACCACTATGTTGTCGGCTTCCATTGATAATGCGGCTGCGATTTACAGCAACAGTTAGGCCGCCTAAAAACAGATTGAGGCTATGAATGCAGTACGACACCAGTCGGATGACGAAAGCGGTTCGTGGAAATGCCAATCCACTCGATGATGTCGAACAAAAGTTACGACACACGATTTTCGGGCAAGACCGCGCCATCGAAGCTGTTACACGGCTACTTAATCGCGCTCGCTTTGGTTTTTCGGCTGGTAATGTGCGGCGCCCGCGTGCTACATTACTCTTCCTTGGGCCTACCGGCGTTGGCAAAACCGCCACGGCCCGCCGCCTGGCACAATTGCTTCGGCCCGATGGCGAAGCATTTCTAAAGATCGACTGCTCGTTATTCAGTCAGGGGCACGAAGTTTCGGCGCTCGTGGGCGCGCCACCCTCATATGTCGGACGCGACCAGAAACCGCTGCTCAATCCAGATATTATTGAGCAAGATAATAGTGTCGTGCTCTTCGATGAAATCGAAAAAGGCCAGCCCGAACTCTGGAATCTGTTACTCCAGATTATGGAAGATGGTGAGATTTTACTGCTGAATGGCGGGCGGCGCGTTTCATTCCAGAGCAGTGTTGTCATTCTCACCACCAATGTTGGCGCGAAAGAGATGGTCGACTTCCTCGATCGGCGTACCATTGGTTTTCGCACTGCTCAGAAAGATGTTGAAGCCACCGGCCAGCAAATTTACCAGATCGGCTTCGAAGCGCTACAACGCGTCTTCCAGCCTGAATGGATTAACCGGCTCGATGAAATCATCGCTTTCCGTCCGCTATCGAGCGATATTCTACGCGCCGTACTCGACAGGATGCTGAAAGAGGCGAACGAACAATACTTGCGCCACGGCATTAGCCTAGAACTGACCGATGACGCGAAGGAATACCTGCTGCATAAAGGCTTCGAGCCACGTTTCGGGGCGCGGCCGCTACGCCAGCAGTTGCTGAAGCTGATTGAAGCGCCCCTCGCAGATCTGCTTGCATCGGGCGGCATTCCCGAGGGCAGCCGCATTCTGGTGGTTTCCTCAGGGGTCGATACCTACGGTCAGGCGCTTGAATTTTTGTTTGAGCCCGCCCCCGAGCTATTGCAACAAGCACAGGAGCTACGCGCCGCTGAGGTTGGGCGCTCATCCAGCGATGGGCCGCAGCAGCCAAGCGTTGGCCTCTCCACCGATCGCGGTAATACCATGGAGCATTCGGCCGGGCCAATTGCCTCGCGCGGCCCACGCATTACACCGCGACGCGGGTTTGAGGGCGGTGGCCGTAATAGCACCGAATAGCACCGCAAAAACCAACATACCCTATAAACGAAGCGGCGCTAACTAATAGCGCCGCTTCCGTTTCTCGTAGGAATCAGGCCTGCGCTGACCCCAACAACTTGTTCACCTCGACTCACCCGGCGCCCTCACCTGATGCTTGTGATGCCACCAGCCTGGCCTGGAGCAAGCCCACTTCGATTCCCCCACGTTCGGGAATAGTGCTGATGCCCATGCCTTCGACGCTGAGCGCGGCCACATATGCTGCATAGCGCGCCGCGGCCAGGGCATCTTTGGTTTCACTCAGGCGCACAAACAGTGTTGCCGCAAACACATCACCCGCGCCGGTTGGGTCGCGCTCGGCTGCAGCAAATGCCGGAATATGGCATGGCTCGCCATTCAGGTATAGGGTCGCCCCGGCCACGCCGCGTGTAACTGCCACAAGCGGACAATGCTGTGCATAGCTACGGGGCAATTCTTCGTCGCCACGCACATCCTCAATACTAAGCACCAGCGCATCGATGCGCGCCAGAACCGCCGGTGCTGGTTGCCATGGTGTATAGATCACCGGGCCGGGTAGGGGCACATCCCAGCGCCGCATCCACCCCTGTGGTGTTACGCCAAGCAGCGAGTGTGGAAATGCAAATACCAGCGCTTCGGGTGTTTCGGCCAGCACCGGGCCAAGATGCACCACCGGCGCAGCACGCCATTCTGCGGGAATGGCGCTTAAGGTAATTGGCTCCGAAGCCGTGTGCAATATCTGCTTCCGGCCCTGAGGTGTGTAAATATTTTCGAATGTTGGCGGCGTCGGGGAATCGTGAAAAGCGAGCTGAATCGATGCAGGCCAGTGAGCTGGGAGGGCTGCCGGGGCCGAGACAATGCCAGCGCGTAACCCCAAGTGATGCGCAGTCAGGGCCGCATACAACGATGTGCCGCCTGGGGTCGTCGATCGATCAGGCAGCACATCGCGCGTAATATGGCCGAGCATGAGGTAATCGAGCTTCATTGGTCGTTATCCACTGCCAAACAGGTCGTCGTTGTATCTACCGACGACCAAACCGCTGCGAAGGTTACTGTTTGGCCGGGTAGATAACAACTTTACGACTCTCACCCTCGCCGCTACTTTCAGTATAGACCGTTGGATCAGGGCGTAAGGCCAGGTGTACAATCCGGCGCTCGTAGGCCCCCATTGGCTCAAGCGTCAGCGGGCGACCGCTCTGGCGCACTCGTTCGGCCATACGGCGGGCCAGGCCCTCAAGCGATTCCTGGCGACGCTGACGGTAGTTACCTACATCAACCACAACCTGCGGCCACTTCTGCACTTTACGGCTTACCAGCAGGTTCACCATAAACTGTACCGACCGCAGCGTTTCGCCACGTCGGCCAATCAATAGGCCCATCGCCTCTTCATCAGCGCCTTCAACATGCAGGGTAATAGTTTCCTCTGGCTCGCCACGCTGGCCTGGCACGGTGCTGCGCACCGCCGTTACATAGCCGTGAATATCCATTCGCTCCAGGATGTCTTCGAGAATACGCCTGGCAATCTGGTCAACTCCACTGCCGGAAGCAGTGCTAGCCGACTCAGCCTCAGCCTCCTCTTCATCATCAACTGAAGTGACGCGCACAAGCGCTTCTTCTTCATCGCTGCCAGCCTCCAGCACCTCGATCGCGACCTCGTCACGATCTTTACCAAGCTGGGCCAGCGCTAGCTGTATCGCTTCAGCGACGGTTCTCGCGCTGATCTCAATGCTCTTCATAGATTCCTCATCGTGTGTTACACGTTGTGCAGCAATACTCAACGGCGCGCTTTCCGCTGACGCTGATTGTCTTGTTCCAGTTGTCGGCGCGCTTCGTTAATTGCCTGCTCGGTTGGCTGGTCGCTCTCAGTAATATCGGGAGCATTGCTTGTGCCGCTTGGCTCAGTCAGCGGGCGCAGCACATCCCAAAAGCCCACCTTCTCCGCAGCAGGAGCCTCTGTTGCGACCGGGGCCGAACTTACCGATGATGTAGCGGGCAATGGTGTGGCTGGCGGCAATAGCCCGCCGGTAGTGGGCAAAAACTTCAAATAATTTGCAAGCGAACCCCAGCCCGAAATGACATATTGCTGGATCATCGAGAGAACGCTACCAATCACCCAATACAATACTGCGCCAGCTGGGAACGTGAAGCCTAGATAGCCAAACATCAGCGGCAGAATCAGCATCGACTGCGTCATCGCCTTCTGCTGTGGATCCTGTACGCGCGGGGTAGCCATGAGCTGCACAACCAGCTGGAAGATCACTGAAAGCACGCCCAGGACATAGAAGGGATCGGGCTTACCAAGGTCGGGAATCCACAAAAAGCCACCGCGTAATAACGATTCGCCCACGGTGCCAAGGCCAGCGACATTAAAGCCATTATCCCCTAGCACCTTCACCATTGCGCCAACGGCGTGACCTGCAGGCGACGATTGCGTGAGATGCAGTACAGCTTGATAGACACCGATAAAAATTGGGAATTGCAGCAACATGGGCAAACATCCGCCAGCCGGGTTCACTTTGTATTCCCGGTACAGCTTCATGGTCTCTTCAGTAAGTTTTTGTTGATCTTTGCCGTATTTGCGTTGCAATTCTTTTAGCTGGGGCTGCAATTCTTGCATTCTGCGCGTCGATTGCAGTGATTTCAGGGTGAGGGGCAAAATGATCAGACGTGCCAGAATGGTGAAGAGAATAATTGCTAAACCAGCAGCACCTGGTATTTGCGCACTGTTAAACCATGTATAGAATGTGAGGAGCACATTTTCGAGGAAACCAACGAAGATCGACCAGATATTACCCATGATTGGTAACCCTTTGTGTTAACCACCGGCTGGGTGGAATTCGCGCCAGAGGCCAGCGCGACGTAGGAGTTGCTCGACGGTTGCCTGTAGCTCAGGAAATGCCACCGTTGCCACGGCTGTGGATCGCACGACAAAAACAAGATCCCAGCCGGGTACAATATGTAGGTAGGCTAAGCGTACTACTTCGCGTAAGCGACGCCGCGCCCGATTGCGCTGTACGGCGTTCCCAATACGCTTGCCAGCAATAAACCCGCAACGGCTACCCTGGCGGCGATTACTGACGGCATTAAGCGCAACGAGCGAACTACTCCAGCTACGGCCTTCGCGCCGCGCGCGCTGAAATTGCTCGGGGCGGCGCAAGCGATAGGCGCGCTTCATATACAAAAAACCCAGAACCCAGAACCAAGAACCATTCTGCATGCACGCGTCCCAGATTCTTGGTTCGTTGTTCCTGGTTCTTTTACCCTAGCGATGCCCGCGACGAATTTCGCGGCGCTCGTTGCTGACGGTCAATCGCCAGCGACCACGCAAACGGCGGCGCTTCAGCACCGCGCGGCCATCCTTGGTCGCCATACGATCAAGAAACCCATGCTTACGACGACGGGGAATGCGTTTTGGTTGCCAGGTTCGCTTTGGCATTGTATACCTCGTGCCTACCCGGCGCTTTACCAGGCAGGAATATGCATCTTCGAAAACCAGTGTTTCACAATTGCAAAACACACATTAGGCGCCATTATACAAAGGAACAGAGCGGGATGTCAAATCGTTTGGAAGCATTACAAAGGCACAGCACGGCTCAGGTACAACCCCGGGCACTCGTGAGCCGGGGCTAACAGACGCTAGAGGCATCCATTAACCCCGGCTCGCATCCCACGTTAGCAGTGCTTATTCGTCGTCGCTCATTTGCTGAAGCGTGCGGCGAATTGCATCACGCTGGCGCCGTGAATAACGCTCTTCGTAATCTTCTTCGTCTTCATCGGCGCGCCGCTTACGGTCACGCTTGTTCACGTTGCCGAATTTCGACAGCAAATCTTCGATGGTCGCATCACCGCTGAAGCTCTCTTCGGGTTCTTCAGTCGAGCTGTAAACCTCGGGGGCGCGCGGTGCTTCGTCACGCTCACGGCGCGGGCCACGCGGGGCGCGGTCGTCGCGGCGCGGGCGATCTTCGCGCGGCTCACGCGGCTCGCGTGGTTCGCTTGGCGCTGGCTGCTCGCGCGGGCGATCTTCCAGCCGCATCGACAGGCTGATACGTTTGCTGCCCGAGTCGATATCGAGCACGCGCACCTTCACCGTATCGCCAACCTTTACGGCATCCTCAACCTTCGCAACGCGCTGATCGGAAAGCTCGGAAATATGGACGAGGCCATCGCGCCCAACACCAATGTCGACGAATGCGCCAAATGGTGCCAGGCCGCTAATGGTGCCTTCGACGATCTGGCCCTTCTCAAGCTGGGCGAGGCGCTGGCCGCGCTGGGCGCGGCGCAGGCTCAGGCTAATGCGCGTGCCATCGGCGTCGACTTCGAGAACCTTAAAGGTGTAGGTTTGCCCAACCGTCACGGCGTCTTCGGCCTTCTCGATGCGACCCTCAGCCAGCTCGGATACATGCACCAGGCCATCTTTGCCCACGCCAATGTCGACGAACACACCAAATGGCGCAATGCCCGTCACGGTGCCTTCAATATTATCGCCAACCCGCAGCTCAGACAAAGCCTCGCGGTTAAGCTCAGGCTTCTTGCGCGCGCGCTCGCGCGGCTGGTTGCCCCGCTCTTTCGAGCGCATAGTGAGGCTAATGCGGCGGCCATCGGGCTCGACGCTCTTGACACGCACCTTCACGGTGTCGCCAATTTGCACCACATCGCTGGGCGAGTCGATGCGCGTATCGCTCATTTCCGAGATATGCACCAGGCCATCGCGCCCGACGCCAATATCAACGAAGATGCCGTACAGCGCGATCGAGGTCACACGGCCTTCTAGCTCCATGCCTGGCTCAAGGTCTTTCACCCGGCGCGGTTTGCCGCTCTCGTCTTCAGCAACGGGCGTATAGCTCGCCCCTTCGGTTTCGGCAGCCGGGGCATCCGCAGCAGACGCATCGCTGGTGGCCTCAGTCGCTGGCGTCTCGCTGGCCGCTTCAACGGCAGACTCCACCTCAGCGACTGGCGTCTCGCTGTCTGCCTTAGCATCAGATGCGTCGCTGGCGGTGTCAGCAACAGGTACTTCCGCAACCTCGCCAGTAACTTCAGTGGCTGAGGCTCCAGCTGTTGCAGCTACTGCCGTAGGCTCATCGCCCACGACAGGCACCTCTTCCACTGCAGCGCCCTCGGCCTCAGCAGAGGGCGTCGCGACCGCCTGTGTTGCCTCGGCAGCCAGCGCTACAGCGGCTGGCTCTGCCGATTCTGGCTGTTGCTCCACAGCCGGCTGCTGCTTCGAGTCTTCGGTATCGGCAACCGCAGTCGCGGCGCTCACCAAATCATCAAGCAGTTCGTTCCGCTCCTCGTCGGGGCGCTCCTGATCGGTCATGACCAACAATCCTCCTGATAGGTGTTCCAACAGTCCCTACGGGCTTTCTATGACACGCACCTACGCAACATTGTGAATAGGTACGATGTTTCCAGCTTATCGGCCAAGCTCTGAACGTACCAGCTCGGCCAGCCCACCTTCCTGAATATCTTCCAGGCGGTGATAGTGGCCCTTCAAATGATACGCAAGTTGCCGGGCCAACCCACGCTCGAAAATTGGATGTTCAGTATCGATAACCACCGAGCGAATCGATTGGGTAGCCACAAATTCTGCCAGTGCATAGCATTCGGCTTGCGGCGGCAGGTCGCCCATCGATACATTTGCCTGGCCATCGGTAAGCAATACCATCAGCGGAATGACTTCGGGGTCGCGCTTGCGCGCACGCTCAAGCACTTCGTACCCCAGCAACAAGCCGCGCGAAAGCGGTGTTTTCCCGCCGGTTGGCATGGTTTGCAAATATTTCTGAGCCAGCTCGATGCTATTGGTTAATGGCAATAAAAGCGTTGCGTAATCGCGCTGAAACGATACAAGCCCAACCTGATCACGGCGTTGGTACGCATCGCGCAGGAGCGAGAGCACGGCCGCTTTGGTGGCGCGCATGCGCTCGTCGGCGGCCATACTCCAGCTCGCATCGACCACGAAACAGACAGCATTGCGCGTTTTGCGCACCCGAACCTTCTGACGTAAGTCGCTCCGCCGTAGGATCACCTGGCGCTCCGCACGCGCCGACGTTCCTACGTGGGTGTTGCGCCGCTGCCGCTGGTATATTGCGGCTTCGCGCAAGGTTGCATCGAGTGCGAGATCAGTTACACGCTTTGCGCGTCGGCTCGACACGTACCGGCCACTTTTCCGATTGACTTTTGTGCGGCTCCGCTTGCCAGCCGCCCGGCGTGCCATACGGTCGCGCTGGCCTTCCAGCTTACGCGCCTTGAATGCCGATGTCGACTTTACAATCTTTTCGCCGCTACCCTTATGCTGGCTTGACTGATCGCCATCAGCCATATGCGCCGAAGCACTGGGCGAAGTCCCTTCCTGAGCGTCAGCGGTGCGTTCTTCTTCACCGCCAACCTGCTGCTCAGTTACGGATGCTTTTTTTTTACGCTATCGCTGGTAGGTGTGCTCTCCCCGGTTTCCTCGCCAGCTGCCCGATCAAGAATTGCATTCATCCTTGCTTCATCGAGTTTGACCTCGGTGAATGGTTGACGGCGCATGCGGTGCGGCAGCGCCAGCTCGGCAGCCAGGCGAATATCATCCAGCGTGAGATGTACCCGGCTCGACCAGGCAGCCAGAGTACGGGCGGTTTCAAGAATGGCAAGATCGGCCCGGTGACCATCGACGCCGAGCTCAAGCGCCAGTGCAGCAACCGCCGACATATCGGTGCGGGCAATCTGCACGGCTGGCAAGAGCGCCCGCGCAGCAATAATCCGCTCGGCTAGCTTGGTTTCTTCGCTCTGCCATTCGGCGGCAAAGGCATCGGGGTCGGCATCGTATGCCATACGGCGCTCGATGACCGCGACCCGGCCAGCAACATCGGTGATACCGGCAATTTCTACTACCAGGCCGAAGCGATCGAGCAATTGTGGCCGCAGCTCGCCTTCCTCGGGATTCATCGTGCCAACGAGGATAAAACGCGCCGGATGCGAAACACTAATACCCTCACGCTCAACCGTATTCACACCCATTGCTGCCGCGTCGAGCAGCAGATCAACAATATGATCATCGAGCAGGTTGACTTCATCGACGTAGAGCAGCCCGCGATTGGCCTGGGCTAACAAGCCTGGCTCGAAGCGCCGCTGCCCCTCGGTAAGCGCATGCTCAAGGTCGAGCGAACCAACGACCCGATCTTCAGATGCCGCAACCGGCAACTCAATCAATGGCGTTGACCGCGTGATAGTCTGCAACTCGTCGCCCGCTTCAAACTGCGCGCGCACAGCATCGGACATGAGCACGGGGTTATTTGGCGAGCTATTATATGGATCGCCAGCAACAACATCAATCGGTGGCAACAGGTGGGCCAGCCCGCGCACGGCGGTAGATTTGGCCGTACCCTTTTCGCCACGAATGAGCACCCCACCAACCCGGGGGTTGACTGCGTTAAGCAGTAGCGCACGCTTCAGGCGCTCTTGCCCGACGAGTGCGCTAAATGGATAGATTGGTCGTTGCCTGGCCATAAACTTCTACACGCCATAAATCCTCCAGCTTCATTATGAGGCCGGAGGCTGTTGCTACGATGTCGTTCGCAATAGGGGAAATACGTGTGGAAAGCGACACCGAATCGAACACCTGCGTAACCGTCTCACCTATGTGCCTGGATCGTCTTTGAACGGCGCTATTCTCCCATAAAGACGGTTAAAAGTCAAATGTGGTGATATGTTACTGATAGAGGAGCAGTTATTACGACGCACATTCGTTTCATGTAATTGCTGAACATATGCAGACTGCCGGATGGTTTTTCTCCACCCGGCAGCCGTTTTACTCTATAACCATTCGGTAGTGTGCAATTAGCGCACAGCGATTGGCACCCATACCGGCATCTCCAGCATCGCCGACATTGGCGGTGAGACATTACCAGCGGCATCGCGCAACCGCACATACATGGTATTCGCTTGCAGCGACACCAGCGTGCTGGGTTGGAAAGGCTGCCAGCTACCCGCCGTATTAGGATCCAAGCTGATCTGCATCGCATCGATCTGGCTTTCGCTATCCTGCGCCTGGATTTCAAGCCACAGACTATTGCTGCGCTTTAACAGCATCGCGCGGCCTGCGGGTGGGGTGCGATCAAGCATCGTGGTTAGCACAAACGGCGGCGATTCAAGCCCAGCGGTATCGCGGAAGCGAACATATACGGTATGCTCACCATCAAGATTGCTCAGCGCCCAATCCAGCGACGCAGAGGCAGGCACCCAACTTGCATCGGTGAAAGCAGGGTTCTCGCTTACCTGCACGCCAGCCCCAGCCGGAGCATTGAGCGCAAGCATCATATGCTGGGTATTGCTCATGGTTGGCGCGCTGACCTGGTAGCTCGGCGCTGCACCAATGCCGCTTACTGCCACGTTATAGCTGACGATTGGCGAAATAGCACCGATACGGTTCGTTGCCCGGAATGCAACATTATGTGGCCCGTCGTAGAGTGGCAAGGTTGCATTCAGTTTTTCGCTCACGGCGTCGTAAACACCATCAGCGGTGGGCAATGGCAGCCACGCCCCGCCATCAATCCGATACTCAACCTTCGTGATGGTATTGATGCTAGCAAGATCACCTCCAGGTGAAGGGTACGCCTGGTCGAAAGCCTGGCCGCTTACAAGTGGGCGCGCGCCGGACGTTGCCTGGCTAAGCTGCAGCTGAAGCAGCGGGGTTGTATCAATCGGGTCGAGCAAGCCATTACTATTCGAATCGCGGTAGCCCAGCTGGCCCAGTGCCGAAGCGTCGATGGCGTTTGCTGCATAGGCACCGATTGGATCCAGCATAATGCTGTTGTATTGAGTGCCACAATTATTCGCCTGGCTATTGGTTGTAGGCACCGCCAGGTAACCGCTTTGCTCGGTACACGGCACCGCCGCCGCTGCATACTGGTCAACCGCCCCAAAAATATGACCAAACTCGTGCGCGACTATGGGGGATAGCTGGCTGGTGCCGTAGGGGCCAGCATCGGAGGTGATAACCATAAATGGGCCATTGATATAGGCATAGGCAAAATGCCCATCGGCGAAACGGCCAGTTGCAGTGCCGGTGCTATTTACCACAAAAATATGTGTCGCCCAGTCGGCCTTGCGCTCGCGTCGTAACGCTTCATCGGCCGCATATGCCTGATCGAAGTAATTGGGGGCGTTGATGCCCATGTGCTGAAGGGCATCGCCTACCCACAGGCTTTCGGTACTTAGATCGTGGGTTACCGGCTCGTAGCCGGAAGGTACCACCTGGCTTGTAATATCGAAGTGAAGCTGTGCCTGAGGAAGCCGCGCCGCCCACCACTGCAATGCTGTGCTAATACGCTGGCGAATTTGCGCCATCTGGGATGAGGTCCAATCGTGTGTGGATGGTTCGTATTGCCCATTACTCTCGACGAACACAACCTGTACAGCGACATTGCCAGCAAGAAACGCGCTTGGCTGGTACTCATTGGGTACAGCGTCGTCGGCATATGCCGCAACACGGGTTCGCACCGGCACGCGCAGCGCATCGCTGGATAGCGGCGATGCGGGTTGGGCATAAATTGATGGTACGACCGTAAAAATATTATATCCTAAAAGAAAAGCAATCAAAAGAACACAGACAAGCGTCAATTTCACCGAAAACCCCACAGTGCGCCAGAGGCGAATTGTATTGCTAGAATGCTGGTGAACGATAGGGTTTATCGTTCGCTACAATGCGCTCATCATACACTTGTGAGGATAAAAGCACTAGAGGTCGATAGTCCTGCTGAGGTCTAACACAAGTCCGGTAGAGGGCCAGTGGTTAAATAGTCTTAATGTACTATGTTTGTGGCGGCTGGCTGAATTATAAATGGGGGAGGCAGCACGATAAAGCGCTACCCCGCAGCCATGTACAGAGCAGCGCTTTGATACTAATCCAACAGACGCAAGAAGAATGCTACTGAACCGGGATAATCGCCAGCGGTACAAGCAACCCTGCCCGCACCACCCCTTCAACCTGCACCTGGCCGAAATACACCAGGCCGCCAGCCGAGCGCTTGAGGTGCGCAAGCAGCGCTTCTTCGTTGATCGCGCCACGCAGCTTGATCTGGCGCGCTTTTTGCTCGGGTATACCGCCCGGCCCCAGGCGATCTACCAGCAACCCGACCCCATCGCGTACCAGCAGCCCGCCATTGATACGTACCAACCGGCCGACATAGGCTTGCGGTTGATCAAGCAGCTCGCCAACCGTCGTTTCTACCGGCGACCATGCCTCGATCGCGGGCGTGGACATTTGGTACGTATACGCACCCGCCGGGCCATAGCGGCCTGGGCCTTCGAGCGCGCCACGCACCAGCGCCGGGGCATATTGCACGCCCCCCGCCGTACGCAGCTGTAACGAATGCTTAACTGAATTTTGCTCGCCAAGCCATACCCGTACAACCGCCGGCTCGGCAGGCAGCGCGCTGCCCTCAGGGCCAAACGCAACACGCGATACGAATGTGAGGCCCTGTGTCGTAGCAAAAACATAGCCTGCCAGCGTCACCGGCTGTTGTGCCGAAGGTGCGCCCGCAGCAATCGCCTCGGATAGTAAGGTAATACCCACTGGCGGCGCGGTAGGCGCAAGGCTTGGTGCAGCAGCCTGCTGGCAAGCAGCCACGCTGCTGACAACACAGCTTATGCCAACAATAAGTAATAGTCGACGAATACATTGCGACATTTGTATCTTACCTTTATGCTGGTGAAGAAGCTCACCGATGTAGAGAACAGCCAATGGAAGCGATGGGCGCTTCCACCATCACGATCCGGTACTACGCGTTCCCACCATTCGAGAAAATCCGGTCGTATCATTTGCACAGCTATCACCAATGAAATGCACTATTTCTGGGAGCTTGAGAGAGCCTGATGATAGGTTTTGACAGGAAGAATAGCTGCTTTTGGAACCATAAACTGCTATACTATCCCCGTTCCACCGTTCACGAACATATTGACGCGAACGGCTTTACAACATAACTTGCGAGGTGTACATCGTATGGGAACGCGCAACTCACGGCTTGGCGGATTCTACCAACTCAATCCATTCGAGCGGCTTCAAGCGGTGAAGTCGTTTGATGGGCTGAACGACGAGGATCTGCGCCAGCTCCACGGTGGCAATGGCGCCTTGACCGTTGAGCGCGCTGACAAAATGATCGAAAACGTCATTGGTACCTTTAACCTTCCGCTTGGCATCGCCACGAACTTTCAAATTAATGGGCGCGATGTGCTCATCCCTATGGTAGTTGAAGAGCCATCGATTGTTGCGGGGGCAAGCTACGCTGCCCGCATGGTACGCGAAGGCGGCGGCTTCCAGGCCAGCTCAACTGATCCACTTATGATTGGCCAGATTCAGCTGGTGCAGATCACCGACCCAGCCCGCGCGCGCTTCGAAATCCTCACACGCCGCGACGAGATCTTAGCGCTTGCCAATCGCCAGAGCAACAGCCTGCTGGCATTGGGCGGTGGTGCCAAAGACATCGAGGCGCGCATCTTCGAAACCAGCCCGATGGGGCCGATGCTGGTGGTGCACCTGATTATCGACTGCCGCGACGCGATGGGTGCCAATGCGATCAACAGCATGGCCGAGGCCGTAGCACCGCTGCTGGAAGAAATTAGCGGCGGGCGTGCCTACCTGCGCATTCTGTCGAACTTGAGCGACCGACGCCTGGCTCGTGCCCGCGCAATGGTGCCACCCAAGGCGCTCGAGCGCGATGGCATTAGCGGCGACGAAGTGGTTGAAGGCATTCTGTGGGCCTATTCGTTCGCTGCCGTCGACCCTTACCGCGCAACAACGCATAATAAGGGAATCCTCAATGGCATCGACCCGGTGATCATTGCCACGGGCAACGACTGGCGCGCAGTTGAAGCTGGTGCCCACGCCTATGCGTCGCGCAATGGCCATTATACATCGCTCACCACCTGGGAGCGCGATGCCCAAGGGAATTTGGTAGGCACCATCGAAATGCCGCTCGCAGTTGGGATCGTTGGCGGTGCGACAAAGGTGCATCCCGCCGCCCAAACCTCACTAAAGCTGCTGAATGTCAAAAGCGCGAACGAGCTGGCCGAAATCTGCGTGTGCGCTGGCCTTGCATCAAACCTGGCAGCAATGCGTGCGCTTGCCACCGAAGGCATCCAGCGTGGGCATATGGGCCTACACGCCCGCCAGATCGCAATGGCCGCAGGCGCGCACGGCGCTGAAATCGACGAGATCGCCCGGCGTATGGTCGCTGAAAAGCAGATCAAGCCGGCCCGAGCTGCGTTGCTGCTAGCCGAAATACGCGCGGTGCCAACCCAAAACTAATCCCTTGTTCGTAATCAATGCTGGGCGAGCAATGGGGCGAGCAACAGAGTATGTTGCTCGCCCTGGGCTTTGTTGTGCGCTATTCATATACAGCTCAAAATCTACCAAACCAAATGGAGGGAACAATCATGATGCGTCCGAGCAAGCCGGTTGGGATCATCGGCTACGGCGTGTACATCCCACGCTACCGCATCGCTGCGCGCGAAATTTCGCGCATCTGGGCCGATGGGCAGGGCGGTGTCCCCGTCGATGCGAAAAGTGTACCTGGCCCGGATGAAGATACTATTACCATGTCAATTGAAGCGGGGCGCAGCGCTCTGGCACGCGCAGGCGTCAGCGCAGCCCAGCTTTCGGCAGTGTGGGTAGGCAGCGAAAGCCACCCCTATTCAGTGAAACCTTCAGGCACAATCGTTGCCGAGGCCTTGGGCACAACACCGTGGGTAAGTACTGCTGACTGGGAATTCGCCTGCAAAGCCGGTTCCGAGGCGCTTACCGCCGGAATGGGCATGGTCGGTAGCGGCATGGCCGAATATGTACTGGCGATTGGGGCCGACACCGCACAAGGACGCCCTGGCGATGCCCTCGAATATACGGCGGCAGCTGGGGCGGCTGCGCTGCTGGTTGGGCCTGCCGAACAAGCACTGGCAAGCATCGAAGCGACCTGCTCGTATGTGCAAGATACTCCCGATTTCTTCCGCCGCGCCGACCGGGCCTACCCGGTACATGGCAATCGCTTCACCGGCGAGCCAGCCTACTTCGGCCAGATTCGCCACGCCGCTACCCAGCTTATGAACGAGCTTGGCACCAAGCCAGCAGATTACACGTATGCGGTGTTTCACCAACCCAACACCCGCTTCCCACAAACTGTTGGCAAGCAACTCGGCTTCTCGCCCGAGCAGATTGCGCAGGGCTTACTTGCGCCAAAAATCGGCAACACCTACTCAGCCGCCGCACTGCTGGGGCTATGCGCCATTTTCGATGTCGCCAAGCCCGGCGACACCATCTTTGTCACCTCCTATGGCTCAGGCTCGGGTTCGGATGCCTACGCATTGCGTGTGACCGATGCCATTACCGAGCGCCGCAAGCGCGCCCCTTTGACCGCGGCCTACCTGGCACGCGAGAAGTTTGTGGATTATGCGGTGTACGCCAAATGGCGTGGCAAGCTAGTGATGGAATAGAGGAGCAAACGCAATGCAACCTGTGTATATTATAGGAAGTGGGCAGACGGCCGTTGCCGAGCATTGGGATCGTACTGCCGGATCGCTTGCTGCCGAAGCGCTCCAGGCCGCACTCGGGCCAATCGCCAAACACCGCATTCAGGCGCTCTACGTTGCCAATGCGCTGGGGAGTGCGCTGCATGTTCAAAGCCAGCTTGGCGCTGCAATTGCCAGTGCCACCGGCTTACACGGCGCCGAAGCGGTAGCGTTTGATGCGGCTGGTGCCTCGGGCGGCGTCGTACTGCGCCAGGCATACCTGGCAGTTGCGAGCGGTGTGTATGATCTCGTTGCTGTGGTAGGCGTTGAAAAAGTAACCGACGTGCTCGATGCGCGGCTTGAGGATGGCCTGGCGCTGGCGAGCGATGCCGATTGGGAAGCGGTGCACGGCAGCACGCTCACCGCCCAGTGGGCAATGCTTATGCGGCGCTACATGCACCAGTACGGTTACGATGCGATTGACTTCGCGCCGTTCCCGGTGAACGCTCATGCCAATGGTGCAGCCAACCCAAAGGCACTGTATCGCTTCCCGATCACTGCCGAAAAAGTGCGCAGCGCTGGGGCAATCGCCGATCCGCTGAGTCTGCTCGATAGCGCAACTGTGGCCGATGGCGCAGCCGTGGTGTTGGTAGCGAGTGCAGGCATCGCACACGAGCTTGGCAGCCCACTGGTACGCATCGCCGGTTCGGCAGTTGCCACCGATGCACTCGCGCTGCACGGCCGTCCCGACCCGTTATGGCTTGGTGCGGCGGCGCGTTCGGCGGCGGGGGCACTGGGCAGTGCGGGTCTCAGTACCGGCGATGTGCAGGTACTCGAACTCACCGACCCGCATGGCATCGCCGCCACGCTGGCGCTCGAAGCTTGTGGCTTTGCCGAGCGCGGGGTCGGGGTGCAGCTTGCGCGCGAAGGTGCCATTACCCTCACTGGCGCAACGCCGCTAGCAACGGGTGGTGGCTGCAAGGCGCGCGGCGACACAGTTGGCGCGAATGGGGTATTTCAGCTGGTTGAATTGACCAGGCAGCTACGTGGCGAGGCGGGCAAAGCCCAGGTCAATGGCGCGCGCGTGGCGCTGGCACAGTGCCTGGGCGGCATTGGCGCTACGGCTGCAACCCATGTGCTGGTAGCGGAATAATTTGCACGTAAAGGAGTTGAACGATGGATCTCGCAAAGCACTGGCGGCAACGCGCTGCCCGCTACCGGCTCGAAGGCCAGCGTAATCCGACCAGTGGCGCGGTGCGCTTCCCGCCCGAACCCGGCGAAACCGATTGGCAGCCATTTGCGCTGAGCGGGCAGGGTACAGTATATTCGTTTACCGTTGTGCGGCAGCCACCAGCTGGACTAGCGGAAGAGGCACCCTATATTCTGGCAATGGTGAAACTCGCCGAAGGGCCGATGATCACGGCCCAGCTGACCGATTGCGATCCCGAGCAGATTACGATTGATCTGCCGGTGGAGATGGTAACGCGGCGATTACGCGACCTCGGGCCAGATGGGTTACTGGTGTATGGCTATAAGTTCCGGCCACAAATAAGCTAGGAACGCCCTCAACGTGAATGGGCGCGGTCTTCTGACCACGCCCATTCACGTTATACTGGATTTTACACCCGAAATTTAGAACATCTGGCGCAATACCCCAACGACGCGGCCCTCGATCCGCACATTTGTTGCTTCCGTATAGATCGGTTCCATAGTGACATTCGCCGGCTGCAAGCGCACACGCGTGCCCTCTTTGTAAAACTTCTTCAGCGTTACCGAGTTTTCGTCGCGCAGGCGGGCGGCCACCATCTGGCCGTTTTCGGCTGTTTCCTGGTAGCGCAGCAGCACAATATCCCCATCATCGATCAGCGCGTCGATCATCGAGTGACCGCGTACACGCAGGGCGTACACATCTTTCAGCTTCTCAGCAGGCGCAATATCGGCGGGAATATCGATCATCTCGGCTGATTCGCTCGAAGTATCTTCGGGATCGGGCAGTGGCTGGCCAGCGGTGATAACACCAAGCAGCGGTACCTGAGCAAGCTCACGGGTGTTCAAATGCATGGCCGACGCCTGGGCGATGGTAATGCCGCGGGATACTTTGCCCTGGCGTTTGAGCAGGCCCTTCGTCTCAAGGGCTTTTAGATTGTAGGCAACTACTGATGTTGAAGAAATATCGAGCTTCTCTTGAATCTGCCGGATCGCTGGCGGAAAGCCGTGATCAAGCACAAAGCCCTCAATATAATTCAGTATTTCTTTCTGTCGATTCGACAGAGCATCGGGGGAGCGCATTGCAGTGTTCCTTTCGTTGACTGCGGCCGCTCCGAGCGGTAATGCCCACACGACTGAAGGCCGCACATGTAACCAACTAGAACTTTTGTAGTAATTCTTATTATACGAAAACACCTGTTCTTGTCAAGAGCATGTTCACAAGTTGTGGAAAACCCGTATCATCTTCACGAGGGCATTATGGCAAGCAGTTGGCGGGCCTTAATCTTGACAACATGTGGTGTAGGTGCAACAATACTCATACCATGAGCGGCCAGTAAGGTTTCTACGTTGGGTCATTCGCTAGGGTACAGCAGCGAGGGGCATGCGTGAGCACGTCGCCCGATACTGAGTTCCTCAATTCTTTATCAACCCCACCAGCGCTACGTGCTAGCGTGGAGCAAGTTGCCGCAACACTCGGCGCAAGTGTTGGGGCTTGGGCGTGCTACCTGGCACTAACCCCTAACACCGGCCAATCGCCCCGGCTGCTGGCAATGAATGGGCGTACTGCCACGCTGCCCACATGGCGCTCGATCGAGGGTGCATCGCTGGTACGGCAGGCGTTCCACCGCCGCGAAGCCCTGACCGTTCAGGCCGGTACCTGGCCCGCGCTGGCCCTACCGATTATGCACGATAGCCAGGCGATTGGCGCAGCATTACTGCTATACGATGCTCATATCCCGATCGATACCGAGCGGGCGAAAGCCGCGGCGCAGCTGGCTGCCTCGGCCATTACTTCGGCTCGCCATGTGGCGCAGCTACGGCTACAGGCCGAGCAGATTGAAGAACAAACCCGGCTCCGTGAAATTCAGCTGAGCCGTAACCTGATCCGTGGTGTCATCGACAGCGTGCCCATGGGCCTCGCGCTCATCGGCAACGATGGCCTGATTCTGGCAGCCAACCGCGCGCTTTCCGACCTGTTTGGCTTCGAGCCAGCTGCGCTGGTAGGCATGCACTATAGCGCAACGCTCGGCCCCTGGCCGGAATCGCCAGCCAGCCAGACGTTCAAATCGGGCCAGTCGGATCATGTCCGGCGGATGCTCCTACGCCCCGATGGCGCTCAAGTGCTGCAAGAAATTGCCAGCATTCCGCTCTTCGACACCGCTGGGCACCCACACCAGGTGGTTGAAGTGTGGGAAGATATTACTGAACGCGTGGCGCTACAAACACAGCTGGTGCGGGCCGAAAAACTCGCTGCAATTGGTCAGCTAGCCGCCAGCATTGCGCACGAAGTAGGCAACCCACTGCAAGCCATTCAAGGCTTCTTATCGCTCTTCCTCGAACAGTGCCCGCCCGATATTCCCAATGAGCGCTATTTGAAGCTGGCCGAAGAAGAGATCGAGCGCATTGTCCAGGTGTTGGCCCGCCTGCGCGACCTGTATCGCCCACGCGCCGATGTATTTAGCACTACCAGCCTGAATGAGCTGCTCGACAGCGTATTGCTGCTCACGAGCAAGCAGCTCGAGCGGGCGCATGTGCGTGTGCTGCGCGAGCTGAGTGATGAGCTGCCAACGATCAACGCAATGGCCGACCAGCTCAAACAAGTGTTCCTCAACCTGGTATTGAATGCCGCCGAAGCAATGCCTAGTGGTGGCCTGCTGCATATTCAAACCTACGTTCACACCGAGCGCGCCCAGAATCGCTATGCCGTAGCGACAATAACCGATACCGGGTTTGGCATTCAACCCGAGCAGCTCAGACATATTTTTGATGGGTTACATACCACCAAAGAGCGGGGCATGGGTCTGGGCCTGTATACCAGTAAAGCAATTATCGACCGACATATGGGGCGCATAACTGCACAAAGTCAACTTGGTGAAGGCACAACCTTTACAATTATGTTGCCAATCGCCGATGAGGAGACAACATTATGAGGCAATCAGCGACCATTCTGGTTGTTGATGATGAGCGTGCCGTGCGGATGATGCTGGAAGCAGCATTACGTGCACAGGGGCACCGCATTCAGGCAGCAGCCAGTGGCAGTTCCGCCCGCGAGCTGCTTGCCGAAGAAGAATTCGATCTGGTGCTGCTCGATTTGCAGCTTGGCGATTCGGATGGCATTGAGATTTTGCGTGATATTAAGCGAGATTGGCCCGCAACCGAGGTTATTTTGCTCACAGCCCACGGCTCAATCAATAGTGCAATTTCGGCGCTACGCTATGGCGCGTTCGATTATCTGCTTAAGCCCGCCCAGGTAAACGATATTCGTGAGCGGGTTGAGCGCGCATTAGAGCAGCGCTACACCGCCCGCCAGCGCAACGAGCTGCTCCAGCGCATTAGCGATAGTGCCCGCGCACTGGGTATGATTGATGGCAATACCCCCAGCGCACCAGCGCCGCAGCAAAGCTCCGATCGCATCGAGGTTGGCCCGCTGCTGCTCGATCTGCGTCGACACTCGGCCAGCCTGGGCAGCTATACCTTATCGCTCACGCGCACCGAGTTTGCGCTCCTCACCGCCCTGACTCAGCAGCCCGACACTGCCCTGAGCTACAGCCTTCTTTCGGAAGCGGTGTATGGCCGCGCCCAGCCCGAAGACGAGGCGCGCGCACTGTTACGCCCCCATATCGCGCGGCTGCGGCACAAGCTCGAATCGACCAAGGTAGAAGGCATCGCGCTGGTGAGCATTCGGAGTATGGGCTACATGCTCCAAACGGAAGTAACGAACTGATATTGCAATGATTCGTCATTGTGCTATCTCTTCACAATGAGGTGAAGGCATGCACAGTCTGGTTCCACTGTTTACACTACCCACGCATGTGAGTATTCGCGAAGTTGGCCCGCGCGACGGCCTGCAAAACGAAGAACGCATCCTTTCTACACACCAGAAGGTTGAACTCATCAACGCCCTAACCGCAAGCGGGCTGCAACAGATCGAGGTTGGCTCATTTGTACACCCGCAGCATGTGCCGCAAATGGCCGATACCGACGCGGTGTTTGCGGATATAGCGCGCAAGCCGGGCGTGGTATATAGCGCAATTGCGCCAAACACCATCGGCGCAAAGCGGGCGGTGGCCGCCAGTACCGATGTGATTCAGGTATTTCTGAGCGCTTCGGAAAGCCACAACCAGAGCAATGTGAACATGAGCATCGCACAATCGCTCGTGCAGGCGGCCCGCGTGGCTGCGATCGCCCACGGTGCCGAGTGCGGCTTCGAGGCGGTGCTGTCGGTGGTGTTTGGCTGCCCCTTCGAGGGCGATGTACCGATTGAGCGCGTGCTTGAGCTGTGCGAGCGGCTATTAGCCCTGGGGGCCGAGCAGATTACCCTGGGCGATACCACTGGCATGGCGCACCCGCGCCTGGTACAAACGATCTGCCAGGCATTCCAGGCGCGCTTCCCACAGGCGGCGTTGCGCCTGCACCCGCATAGCGCGCGCGGGGCCGGGCTAGCCAACGTGCTGGCGGCGCTTGAGGTTGGCGTAACGCGTGTTGATGCCAGTGTGGGTGGCATTGGCGGCTGCCCATTCGCGCCAGGTGCGCCGGGCAATATTTGCACCGAAGATTTGGTGCATATGCTGCACGAGATGGGTATCGCCACTGGCGTCGATTTGCCAGCGCTGATGCAGTGCGCGCGAATGCTCGAAACGATGCTCGATCATGAGGTACCAGGGCAGACCATCAAGGCTGGCATGTGCCAGCACCTATCACCAGGCGGCGGGCCACGCCGCGCCGTTGCGTGAACGTACTTTGCAGACTCCATCATAGGGCCGTAAGGGTTCCTGCACAAGATATTGAGCCGGGAGCACAGCGTATGTATGAGCTGGGGAACCTTGGGAGCTTGCGCATCACCGCCAAACCCTCAGCGCTGTTTGGTGCACTAGCTTTGTGGATCGGGCTGTCCGCTGCCGGTGCCTGGTTTGGATTGGCGGCACTACCGGCAATTATGGGCGGGCTGGCGGCCATGATACTGCACTGGTGCTCTGAGCTGATTCACCAGCTCGGGCATGCCTGGGCCGCGCGGCGCACCGGCTTCCCCATGATCGGCATCTGCTTCTGGGGCGTGTTAAGCTCGTCGATCTACCCGCGCGATGAGCCTGAGCTACCCGCGAACGTCCATATTCGCCGGGCACTGGGCGGCCCACTCGCCAGCTTATTGCTCACCGGCGTGGGTTTCGCACTGCTGCCGCTGTTTCGCCCGCTGGGCGGTGCAGCCTGGCTGGTAGCGCTGTTTTTCGCCCTCGAAAATCTGTTTGTCTTCACCCTGCAGGCGGCACTGCCGCTGGGCTTTAACGACGGCGCAACGCTGCTGTACTGGTGGCGGCGGCGCGCTCAGGCTGGCGTACCGCACTAACAAGCATTGGAGCACTATATGACTAGCTACTCAGCCCGCTACGATGCCGCGCTTATTCTAGCGGCGCGGGCGCATCGCACGCAGCTACGCAAAGGCACCGACATCCCATATATCGCGCACCCGGTGTATGTTGCGCGCATTCTCGGCCACTACGGCTTCGCGGAAAATCTGCAGATCGCCGGATTGCTGCATGATGTTGTTGAAGACACCGATGTGCCGATTGAAGCTATTCGTGACGCATTTGGCGACGAGGTAGCCCAGCTAGTTACCGCTGTGACCGAAACAAAAACCGCCGACGGCAAAGAACTACCATGGGAGCAGCGCAAAGCCGAAAAGCTTGAACGATTACACAGCAGCGGGCCAGATGTGGCCGCACTAAAAGCCGCCGATGCACTGCACAATGCCCACTCGCTCATTCGCGATCTTCAGGCCGATAGCGGGGCCGTGTGGGCGCGCTTCAAGCGCGGGCCGCAGCAAACAACGGATTACTATGGCGCGATTGCAGCGGGTGTGCGCGCCAAGCTGGGCAATCACGCGCTCGCCGCCGAGCTCGATGCGGCAGTTGCCGAATTGCGTCGGATGGCTGAGGCCGCACAATAAAGAGCATACTATGGCGATCATCCACTCACATATCGACCCGCGCGCCGACGATTTTCAACATAATGCCGCCGCCTATGCCCGGCTCGTGAATGAGTTGCGCGATACCCTGGCCGATACCAAGGAAGGCGGCAAGGCCGAGGCGCGCGCGCGCCACGAGCAGCGCGGTAAACTGTTTGTGCGCGACCGTATCGACCAGCTGCTCGACCCGAACACCGCATTTCTAGAACTATCGCCGCTGGCCGCCTACGAGGTGTACGACGACCCGGTGCCTGCCGCAGGCATCATCACGGGCATTGGGCAGGTGCGCGGCCAGGAAGTGATGATTGTTGCCAACGACGCGACGGTGAAAGGCGGCACCTACTACCCGCTCACAGTGAAAAAACACTTGCGCGCGCAGGAAATTGCCCAGGAAAATCGCCTGCCGTGTATTTACCTGGTCGATAGTGGCGGTGCATTTCTGCCATTGCAGGCCGATGTCTTCCCCGACCGCGAACACTTCGGGCGCATCTTCTACAACCAGGCCCAGATGTCGGCGCTGGGCATCCCGCAGATTGCCGCTGTGATGGGCAGCTGCACCGCTGGCGGCGCGTATGTGCCAGCCATGAGCGATGAAGTGGTGATTGTAAAGGGCAATGGCACAATCTTCCTTGGTGGGCCGCCGCTAGTGAAGGCCGCCACTGGCGAAGAAGTGAGCGCCGACGACCTGGGCGGCGCGGATGTTCACACGCGCCTCTCGGGCGTGGCCGACCACTTCGCCGACAACGACCTGCACGCGCTGGCAATTGTGCGTGAGATCGTCGCCAACCTCAACCGGCGCAAGCAGCCGCCGTGGGCGATGGCCGCGCCCGAAGCGCCGCGCTACGACGCGAACGAAATCTATGGCATCATCCCGCAGGATTCGCGCAAGAGCTTCGACGTGCGCGAGATCATCGCACGGATCGTGGATGGCAGCCGCCTGCACGAATTCAAGGCGCGCTACGGCGAAACGCTGGTATGTGGGTTTGCGCACATCTTTGGCACTCCGGTTGGCATCATTGCTAACAACGGCATTCTGTTCAGCGAAAGCGCGCTGAAGGGCGCACATTTTGTCGAGCTGTGCGCGGCGCGCGGTGTGCCACTGATATTTCTGCAAAACATTACCGGCTTTATGGTCGGGCGCGAATATGAGAATCGCGGTATTGCCAAAGATGGCGCGAAAATGGTGATGGCGGTGGCAAACGCGCGCGTACCCAAGTTTACGGTGGTGATTGGTGGCAGCTTCGGCGCAGGTAACTATGCCATGTGTGGGCGAGCTTATGGGCCGCGCCAGCTGTGGATGTGGCCGAACGCGCGGATCAGCGTGATGGGCGGGCCGCAGGCGGCGAATGTGCTGCTCACAGTGCGGCTCGATAACTTGCGCACGCGCGGCACCGACATGAGCGCCAACGAGCGCGCAGCCTTTATGGCCCCTACGCTCGAAAAGTACGAGCGCGAAGGCCACCCGTTTTATTCGAGCGCGCGCCTGTGGGACGACGGAATCATCGACCCGGTTGACACCCGCCAGGTGCTGGCACTGGGCCTTGCTGCGGCGGCCAATGCACCGCTAGAATCCACCAGCTATGGCGTATTCCGTATGTAAATTGTCTTTGCATGTGCCATGTGCTGGGCAGGTTCTTAGCCCAAGAGGAAACCCATGGAACTGATCAAAGTCGATTCGAGTATGATCTACGCAGTGGGCTACGATGAACAGACTCAGGTGCTAGAAGTCGTCTTCAAACGCACCGGCGTGTACCGCTACCAAAATGTGCCCAAAAAGGTGTACACGCAGCTGATGGCGGCTAGCTCAAAGGGTAGCTACATGCGCGATATGATCATCGACATGTACCCAACTGAGCACCTGCGCTAATCTCAGGAGGAACTACCTATGTACCCAATCCTCTTTCGTATCGCAGGCGTGCCGATCTATGCGCACGGCTTCTTTCTGCTGATGGGCATGCTGGTAGGCTTGCTGATGCTGATTGCCGAGGCGCGGCGGCGGCGCTGGCCAAAGGAAGAGTTGGTACCGATCGCGCTGGCGGCATTTGTGGGCGGCATGATCGGCGCGCGCCTGTCGATCCTGTTCTTCCTGGGCCGCAGCACCGCGCCGGTCGTGCTGAATATGTACACGCTCTTCGACCCACGGGTTGGCCCTGGCTCGATCATGGGCGGGCTGATTGGCGCGTATATTGGCGGCTACATCGCCAGCCGTATCATTGGTAAGGCGGGCTGCGCCTGCGATGCCTTTGCCCCGGCAATTGCGCTTGGCACGGCGGTTGGCCGCATTGGCGATTTCCTCGCAGGTGAAGACGGCCTGGGCAAAGTCAGCACTCTGCCCTGGGCGGTGCCCGCCCCGGGCGTCGATTATCTGGTGCATCCTACTCCCTTGTACGATGCGGCATTCAACCTGCTATGGTTTGCTATGCTCATGCTGTTGCGCGACCACCCGGCGATGCAAAATGGCAACCTGTTGAAGCTTGGGTTGGGCGGCTACGCGGTGTTTCGCTTCTTCGTTGAATTTGTGCGCAACAACCCGATGGTTGCGCTTGGCCTTACCGGCCCGCAGCTGGCGTGCTTGCTGCTGCTGGCGGCGCTGGCGCTCTACTATGGGCGTGGTCTGCGTGCAGCCCGGCCCGCTGCAGCGTAACGGGGTTGCAAGTGCCACGAGTTACGCGGTCACGCGCGTGGTTGACCGATTCTGCCTGCGGCAGCAAGGTACTTGCCTTCTTTTGTACATCGATTTTGGCGCTCCGTGCCAAAATCGATGCACCTTAACCATGAAGTACCGCACTGAGACACAGAGGCGTGGAGGTTTTCGGGTACAAGTTGCGCGTTGAACGTTGGCGAACGACAGCTGCCAACTGCCAACTGCGAGATATTCACCGCAAAGGGCGCGGCGAATTTACAGAACGTTGACGAACGACGAATGACGACCGACGACCACGGAGTGATTGCCGACTGCATACTGCTAACAGCAGGCTGCCAAATTCCCAACGGAATACGCTATGAAATTCACGCGCAAAGAATACACCAACCGCAATGAGAAAGTGCTCGACTTCGTCATTGGCTTTCTGGGCTGGTATTTGCTCAATGCCCTATTGTATGGCGGCACTATCACGCTTTTAAGCATGTTTGATAGTAGCAACAGCCAGAATGTTGCAGCGCTCGGTCTGCTGGCGCTGCCGCTGCTGCTAAATATCGGTGCGCTAGTGGGGCTAGGTATGTGGCGCCGCTGGATCGCGTTCGGCGCACTTGCTGCCTTTGGCATCGCCCTATTGATGGTGCTGATTCTGGGTATCCTAATCTATGCGGTTTGCTATAACGGTAATTTCTCGTAGCAGAATGGACGACTGTGACAACGACCCAGCCCCAAAAAGTCGATCGCGATGCCATTTTCTGGGAGTTCACGCGCAGCATCTGCCCCGAGTGCAAGCGGGTGATCGATGCCCAAATTTTACTACGCAACAACCAGGTATTTATGCGCAAGCGCTGCCCCGAGCACGGCTGGTTCGAAGCGCTGGTATTTGGCGATGCACAGCTGTACACCGACATTGCGCGCTACAACAAGCCGGGCACCATCCCGCTCGAATTTGCTTCCGAAGTAAAGAACGGCTGCCCACATGATTGTGGCTTATGCCCCGAACATCAGCAGCACGCCTGCCTGGGCATTATCGAGGTAAACCAGGCGTGTAACCTCGATTGCCCGCTCTGCTTCGCTGGCTCGGGCACGCACCTGGCGCAGGGTGGCTTCGAGCTGACGCGCGCGCAGGTTGAGTTTATGCTCGACCGCTTTGTGGCGGCAGAGGGCAACCCCGAGGTGCTGCAATTTTCGGGCGGCGAACCAACCCTACACCCGCAGCTTATTGAGTTTGTTGAGCTGGCCCAGGCTAAAGGCATCACCTATGTGATGATCAACACCAACGGCATCAAGATTGCGCGCGACGATAAGCTACTGGCCGAGCTGGCCCGCGTCAAGCCACAGATCTACCTGCAATTCGATGGCTTCGACCCGGCGACCAACCTGGCGCTGCGTGGCCGCGACGACCTGCTCGACATCAAGCTGCGCGCGCTCGATCGCCTGGCCGAGGCCGATGTGCGCGTGGTGCTGGTAGCCGCAATCGAGCGCGGTGTGAACGAGCACGAGGTGGGCAAGATTGTGGAATTTGGGCTGCGCCACCCGGCAGTATTTGGCATTAACTTCCAGCCCGCCTTTCGCGCACAGCGCCACTTGCCCGCCGACCCGCTGACGCGCCTGACCATCCCCGATGTGCTGCGCGCAATTGAAACACAAACGGGCGGGCTACTACGACAAAAAGACTTCGCGCCAGTGCCGTGCTGTATGCCAACCTGCAACTTCGTGACCTACGCGCTGCTTGATGGCGACGCGGTAACGCCGATTACGCGCTTACTGGCGATCGACCAGTACCTCGATTACCTGAAGAACCGCACGCTGCCTGGCCTGAGCGATGAGCTGCTGCATACGCTTGAGCGGCTATGGAGCTCGTCGGCGATGGTGGGCACCGAGCGCGCCGCCACCGATGTTGCGCGCGCCCTGGCTGGCCTGCCGCGCACCCCGCCGCGCAGCCGCATGACCGAGCGCTGCGACGCCTGCCACGCCAGCTTACCGCTAAGCAACCACACCCCACGCGATCTGGCGCGCCACATCTTCATGATCAACACACGCGATTTTATGGATCCGTGGACCTTCAACGTGAAAAATGTGATGAAGTGCTGTGTGGAATTCTTACAACCCGACGGGCGGATGATTCCGTTCTGCGCCTACAATTCGGTTGGATATCGCGAACAAATTGCAACCAGTAGGGGCTTGCATCGCGTGGTATAATATGTTCCAAGAATCACAAACGCGAATGCTGCGAGGATGGCACTATCAGCCGGGTTGAACCGGGGCCACCACCGCACTTCGCGTTTTTACATGGATAGAACAATGGTGTTTCTGACCGTCAGCGACGAGGTCGTACCGGCAATTTACAGCTTGAATATCAAAGACCGCTTTCCAAATATCGAAGCGATTTTTGGCTGTGGCGACCTGCCAGCATACTACCTTGAATTCATTGTCACCATGCTGGCGCGGCCCTGTTTCTATATTGATGGCAACCACAACGACACCGAGTATACCGATGCAGGGGAGGTGTTGCGTGCACCACGCGGTTGCATCAAGCTGGAACGCCGTAGTATTGCACACGCCGGGCTGTTAGTAGCCGGGCTGGGTGGATGCGTACGCTATAACAACGAGGCTGGTGCCCAGTATACCGAAACCGAAATGATGGCGCATGTATGGGCACTGGCACCACAGTTGCTGCTGAATAAGTTGCGCTATGGGCGCTACCTGGATGTATTGCTCACCCATGCACCGCCGCTGGGAATACATAACGGGCCTGACCGGCCACATCGCGGGTTTACCGCGCTCTTACGAATGATGGATTGGTTCGCACCGCGCTACCTTATTCACGGGCATATTCACCGCTCGTATGGGTTCGGCACGGTAACCGAAACACGCTATAAACAGACAATGGTGTTAAATACGGCGGGGTACCGGCTGCTGACAATCGAACACCAGCCCGACCAGCAGGCCACCACATCGAACACGTAACTATCGCTCAAGGCTGAACATCGTGTACCAATCGCACCGTACACAGCGCACCCTTTGAATGTTACGCACGCACGGCAGATCAATGTGTGATTTCCTCCAGACAGCGCAGTCTGCGTGCTTACAGCTTCACGTATGAATGTGAAGCTGCCCGGAGCACATAGATTATGAGCAACACTCAACACATTGCACAATCACGCAACCATTTTGCCGACGCACGGCGCAAGGCTTTCTTGAAAGAGCTTTTCGATACCCTGCGCCGCCGATCCACCAGCCCAATCTCGCTCGACGACGTGCGCAGCCGCATTAATGTGCGCGGCCAGCGCTGGCTGGGACACCAGACCGTACCCCTTGCAAATATCGTTGGGAGCGAAGGCCGCTATAGCGATTTCGACCGGCAGTTTTTGCCGCGCACTGATGCCCTGCGCGACCGCTGGACGAGTATCGACCGGGCGCGGCTTGACGATATTGTGCTGCCCCCGGTCGAGCTCTACAAAGCAGGCGATATTTATTTCGTGCGCGATGGCAATCACCGTGTATCGGTGGCGCGCCAGTTCGGCCAGATCGACATTGATGCCTATGTTACCGAGCTGATGGTAGATGTGCCACTTTCACCGGATCTGGCGACCCACGATTTACTGCTCAAGGAAGAATATAGCGACTTTCTCGAATGGACGAACCTGCACGAGCTGCGGCCCGATGAGCGAATCGAATTCAGTGAATTGGGCGGCTACCTTGAGCTGATTCAGCATATCAATGCCCATCGCTACTACCTTGGTGAAGAGCAGCAGCGCGATATTGACCCCGACGAGGCAGTAACCCATTGGTACGACGAAGTTTACATGCCGATCGTGCGGGTAATCCGCGAACAGCATGTGTTGCGCAACTTCCCCGGCCGCACTGAAGCCGATCTGTACCGCTGGATCGTTGACCATCGCTGGTATACCCACGAGCGCACCGGCACCGACCCAGGGCCAGCCGCCGCCACCGAAAGCTATGTCGAGCAGTTCAGCCAGCGCGGGCTACACACCAGCATCGGCGAAGCGCTACGCAACGCGCTGCAAAAATTGGGCGTGCAGCTCTAACGCTTCCTGGGCGAGAATTGAGCAGCCCGAGACCTGAAAACGAATGACTCACGGTGGAGCACTCGCAATGTTGCCGTCTGCGTTCGTTTTCTTTAGGACTTACGCGGTTGGTGTATTGAGCCTTCGACAGCGCGGTACCCTTTATTTTCGTTGTATGCGGTGTTTCCGCGCGGAGCGCGGAAACACCGCATACAACGATCGGCACGTACCATGCTGCCGCAGGCAAAAAACTTTCCATTGGGTTGCCGAAAAACGCAACTGCGTAACTCATATTCTTATTGTGCAGCCACACAC
>JAFEAS010000015.1 GCA_018266315.1 Chloroflexi bacterium SZAS-1
AACGATGTGGCCCTGAGCGGAACGAATAGTTTGCGCATCCCGAAAATACAGGTGCTTCGTCCCGCTCAGAATGACGATCATTCGCGCTAGTTCATGCTCAACAGCGGTACAAATGCGCAATTCCTAGAAGATCGATTTGACAAAATCGACGACGCTGGTGGCAACATCATACGCGCCTTCAGCCGCCTTTCCGATTTCATCAATACCACTCTCTAGCGCCCCGCCAAGCTCATGACCAATTGCCTTCGTCAATGTCCAGGCATCCGCGCCACCGAGCAGAATAACTGGCCCTAAGCCGGGAAAATACGTGCCTGCAATCTTTACGGCGGCCATAATACCCACGACATCGCGCTTCGTCAGGTCACTCTCATCCTTCAGGATCGCCACAAGGTCGTCGGCAGCCGCGCCATAGTAGCGCCCAATCTGGCTCGAAAGGGCAAAAGTCGAACGGAGCAGGGTATCCAGCAGCTTGCTGCCAGCGAACGGCGCAAGCAATAGTAAGATAGCGGCCCCAGCAATACCATACAGCGCGCCGCCGATGTCGACCGCTTTGATCTTACCATCCTTGATATCCTGCCAGTTATTACGCAGGAATTTCAGCATATTATCCCAGATTTCATTGAGCAGGTTATCACGCTGCTGAGGTTCAAGCTGGGTATCGCTGGTATCGACCTGCGTCTTTTGCCCGTCCTCGCTCTGGATATGAATGGCCGAAGTAGTGCGGGTGAGCGTAACGCCGTTATACGTGAGAATCGTGCGTTGCTCAAGTTGTGCCACAAGATCGCGCACCGATAGGCAGCTATAGCGCCCCAGAAGATCACGAACACTGTCCGTCTGTTCGGTGGCTGCCAGCATACGAAGGCTCTGCATACTTCTCTACTCCTGCTTGTACTCGCAAGGCTTACACCTATGCAAACCCTAGCTCATTGCAGCGCAATTAGAATCGGAATTAACCCCTGCCCTTCGTGCAATGGGCGTAAAGCTTTCCCAATCACGGCACCAAATGCCTTAAATGGATCGGCGGCCTTCATTGCGCACCCCAATGTAGGCGACGTAGTCAGCAGATCGCCAACTTCAATCTGCCCATAGCTCGCATCGACTTTGCAAAACACCTTACCGAGCAGCGCAACTGGTCGGCGCGGCCGGGTTGAGTGGTGCGAGTCGAGCACAATTCCTGGCTTGTAGTCGCCTGCACCGGAAATCACGCCCGCCACACGCTTATCGTAGGCTTGCTGGCTGGCATGCAGCGCCCCGTCAGTGCCGAGTACCATAACCGTCCCTGGCTCAGCCGCAGTGGTATCGATGATATCGAAATCTTCAGCGCAATCGGCATTGACTAAACGAATATCACCTGTCACCTCAACGTCGCCTTCAAAATAGGCTGCTCGTGAGATGCCTTTCGCAAACAGCGCGGGGTGGTCAGCAGTTTTTGTTTCTGCCCAGATGCCAACAAAGTTCTGGCTGGTACCGGCTACACCACATTGCTGCTCGCTCTCACCGACCACCCCGCCCCATTGCGCACTTCGGCCCAGCACACCACACTGATTACCTTTGCTCTCGCCCCACACGCCTATAAACTGCTCGCTTACGCCAACCACACCAGCCTGTTCAACGCTGGTTCCGCGTACACCAGGAGCGTGCGTGCTCGTACCCTCAACGCCTGGATCGAAGGGGCCTTTGGTTCCTGGGGGTAGCTGGATCTGGTCATTAATTATGGGCTGGATTGGGAGTTTAGTGAAATCCATTTCCTCTGGCATACGTTCCTCCTATGGGCTACACGCCCACTACAACTATTGCTAACAATCAGGGCTTCTACTTAAAGGTAAACACGCGAATCTTGGTAAACTGAACGGTTGCATCATTGCCGACCGAAAGATACAATGTTCCCCCCTTGATCGATGCGTCTTCTGCCTCGGCAATGACTTTGTCATTGAGCAGCAAACGCTGCTTCGAGCCAATCACCTCTGCGCGCAGCCTGTACCACTGTTGCGGCTCAAGTGCGGCCTGTGCGCTCGCCAATAGCTGGAATGGGCATGCTGCTTCGCCAAACCGCGCAATATATGCCGCCTGTTGGCTGCCATAATAGGCAAAGCCGTAGCCGTGGCAACCCTGCACCGTCGGGGTATTTGCCCGTAGAGTCAGAGTAAAATCGGGCGCATTAGCCACCCCTACGCGCACAATGCGTACCTGCACCTCTACTGCATAATCATTGGGTAACTCCGGCAGCCGCAGCGGTGCGCCACTCGTTTCTTCGCCATTATGCGCAGCACCTTGATAGGCAGCAACATCGTCCACCTGAACGATTGACCATGTATCGCTATTTCCAGACCATGTATCGAGCTTACCGGAAGAAAAATCATCCTGGAAGACAAGCAGCGCATTACGTATGCTGCCAGCGAGAGGCATAGCGGTTATTTGCATGTGCTCAGGCAACGTATGAGCCGTAGCTTGCGCCACTGCTGTGTTTGTCGCCGCCGCTGTGGGATGAATAGTTGTTTGTAGCGGCGTAAGCGCACCTAGCTGTGGTTGACGTAGGAAGCGTAGGAATACGATGCCAACAACTACTGCTAGCAGCACTATGCTGATACTGCCAATCCAAAGCAACCGCTGATTAGCAGCTTGAACCAACACGACCGGGACATTTGTATCATCATCATCGGGGCCGTCTTCAACATCAACATTGGCACTACGTAACAATGCCTTGATGCGCTGGATCTCACGGCGTGTTTCAGCGATACCGTTCACAATTGCAGGTGAGCTAAAGGCACGGCCAATAGCCGCTTGCTGCTGAATATACACGGCAAGCGTGCGCCGATACGTTTGTAGCAACAGCTTCTGTTGCGTAATATCCTCAGATTCCATAACGGCTTATTTTCTCGCAAAGGGTAGCGCAATTGTGTAGAATTGGTCGCCAAAATACAAGACCCGATTATTATCAAAATCGCTCACAAACAGGTTGTTGCCACTAAGCGCCATGCCCATCGAGCGATGGAATGAGTTAGCTGAGGCCACGCCCGGCGGGTCAGGCTTGTTTTTGTCGCCCGTGGTGAAGCTGTTGGCTTGCCCAAACACAGCATCGGGCATCAGTGCAGCCGCTGATGCATCGAGCGGGCGGGTATACACGAGCACCCGCGAATTCGTCGCATCTGAAACATACAAAGTGCCATCAGCTGCGACGCTAACATCAAGTGGATTACACAACCGATCAGCCGCAATCGGGCCGCTCACTTTGTCACTAATTGGCTCGGTTTTCTGATACTGGCAGCTACGTTGCGTCTCGGTAAGGCTACCATCTGGTTGCCCAAAGGCGTGCTCTGCACGCTGATTGTTTGCTAGAAATGGCCCGCGAAATTGCAATACCCGGAAATAAGCGTAATCAGCGACATACAAGGTATCCGAGAGCTGATCATAAGCCAGCCCTTTTGGCGCATAAAAGTTTGAAGCATTCGGTGCGTATGCATCCGCTCTATCATCATCCAACGTGGCATGGCCCAGCACAATATCAGCGATCGTGTTGCCATCGAACACGTTGTAGGCCAGCACGCGTTGGTTGAAATCGTCCGCAACAAAAAGCCGGTTACTATTACTGTCAAAGGCCAACCCGCGCGGGAAAAAGAGCGTGTCGGCGCGTGCATCATTGGGTACGTTAGGGTAGGCGATACGATTAGGATCGTTGTCCTGCATGGTCGCTTGCCCAAACACCTTGATCGCTGCCTGGCCGCTGGCTGGCCCAAACGGCCCACCATAGGCCAGCACACGGTGGTTATGGGTATCGGCCACATACAGCGTACCGGCGCCACGCGCGTCATAGGCGAGCGCTTCGGGGCCACATAATGTTTGTGCGCTCACCGTACCGCAATCAACCTGTGGATTGGGGCCAACGCTGTTCGTATCAGCTTGCCCAAGTGCAAGGATCGCTGGTTCGCCATTGGTAAATGCCCGGAGCTTGTTCCACATTAGCACCCGGCTATTCCAATAATCGGCGACAAAGAGCTTGCCATCGGGCGTGACCAATGTTGCTGCCGGGCCAGAAAGCGTGCTGGCGCTACCACCGCCGCCGCGATTGGCCCGTGTTGATGCAAAATCGGCCTGCCCGAGCACTGCTACGGCCTGGGTAGCTGGCGGGCGGTGCGCTGGAACCTGCTGGCATGTGCTGGTGAACACATCGCTGGCGGGGTCGGCGTCGAACAGGCCAAAGCGAAGATCAGCGGCGGCGGTGCTGGCATAGGCCAGATTCTGCCAATCTTGCGTACCCGCATACGAAACACGCCATTGTAGAAAGCCATCGTCGCGCGGTACAGTGCTAAATACATCCGCCTTCCCATCGCCATTGAAATCACCAATATGTAGTTGTGTCACCCCAAGCGGATCAGTGCGCAGCGTTACAAAGGGTGCGCTGCCGCCCGATGACATCAGCCAGTCATAGGTGCCGTCGTTACGCTGCAACGTCGTAAAAACATCGGTTTTGCCATCGCCATCAAAGTCGTTAAAACGTAAATCTTCAAGCGGGGCTATGGCATAGGCCAACAGTTGCCAATCGGTCGCGCCAGCATACGAAACCCGCCACTGCCAGAGGCCATCGATGCGCTCACTCACACTGAAGATATCGGTTTTGCCGTCGCCATTGAAATCGCCAAAACGCAGCCGATCGACGGGCAAAGGATCGGAGCGCAAGAGTGAAAATTGCCCCAGCCCAGCGGACGATATAACCCAATCATAGGCACCATCGTTGCGCTGAAGGGTGGCAAACACATCGGTTTTGCCATCGCCATTGAAATCGCCAAATCGTAAATCGTCGGGGGGCGGTGAACCATAGTTCAAATTGACCCAAGCATGCCCGCCATACGAGAAATACTGCCAGCGCCACAGGCCCACGCCACTTTGCTGGGCACGAAATACGGCACTGCTTATACCATTGAATGAGATCATGCCACTGCTGGCAAGCGACCCAATGACCGAGCGGTATGGCTCGCCAAACCGCAAATCGCTCAAGGGTGTTTGCTCACTATCGGTCGCATACAAACGATAGTTGCCACTTCCACCTGCAGAAAACCACCAGTGGCAACTGCCAACCATGGTGCCATGAGCCGCTGAAGGGCGCGGTGCTTGGATACTAATCCATAGCAAACACACGAAACAGGACTGGAAGAATGTAGCTAAACTTTTCATATGCTAGGCATGGTTCAAAACCCGTGGTTTCAGCTTGTCAGCTAGGGGTGGCACCCAGTCTGTATACCCTGGTTTGGGAGTTCACGACAATATCATGCTAGCCTACACGCATCCCACTGTCGTGAGGCAAATGTCCCGATTCGTTGGGAAGATTGCGCTGATGGTGTGCTAATTCGTAGGCTGACGCTTGAGTAAGGGAGCCACCTTTGCGAGGGGAACTAGTGTGGGCGGCAGTTTAGCCGTTCGAGGATTTCGGTGCGTGCGAGCTGCAGGCCTGCGGGAAGGCGGCCTGGCGCTTCTTCATCGGCTTCGCCTGCGAGCAACAACCCATGAATTGCCGATGCGCTCAACACCACATGGAAGAGCTGAAGGAGTGAAAGCTGGCGTACACGCGGGCGATCTGCGCCTACCAGCTGGTTGCGTTGGGCAAATGCCAGCGCGGCGTCGGGGGAAGAAAATGCGACTAATACCCGTGTGCGGCGGGTAGGGCCAGCGCCGCCCCCGCCGCTGCTGCTCGTCCAGAAGATATAAAAGCTGGTCGACCCGGTTGTAGCAACAATCTCTTCAACCAACGCCCGCACGGCTGGCAGGCTCGCGGCGTGCGTTTCGGCAAATGCGGCAAGTGCATCGGAATCAATCATGAAGAATAACGCCTTGGTTGAAATTGTTGCTAATGGGCCACCTAGGAACGGGGTTAACCTATGTTTCAGCCAAAATGATCTGCCTATTGTAGCATTGGCACCACTGTTGGGGCCGGTGGTGGAATAATATTTGGGGTGCTCTCCTTCAGGAATAGCGCCCGCCCCAGCAAGCCAAGCTGCATTTCCTCGGGCGTGCCAGCATACTGCGGATGGTATTCGATGCGGCCCCGCTCGAAATATTGCACCGTATATACTTGCTTATCGGGCAATGCCTCTTGCACCTGGTCGCTGATTGGGTAACCCAAC
>JAFEAS010000160.1:0-1976 GCA_018266315.1 Chloroflexi bacterium SZAS-1
CTGGCGGATCCACCAGGTGGCATAGGTAGAAAATTTATGGCCCTTGGTATAATCGAATTTTTCGACGGCGCGCATCAGGCCAATATTGCCCTCTTGCACAAGATCCATCATTGTCAGGCCATAGGACGTGTACTTTTTGGCAATCGAAACTACCAGCCGCAAATTCGCCTGAATGAGATGCTGGCGTGCATCATTCCCACGGGCCAGCATTTGCTCAAGCGCACAGCGCTCTTGCCACGATTGGTACTCTTCGCGCTCCAGCGCTGCCTTGGCATAATCGCCCGATTCCATTTGTTTGGCCAGGGTTACTTCCTGTTCAGCCGAAAGCAAAGGAACCTGCCCAATTTCTTGAAGATACATACGCACAGGGTCATCGAGCGCAATATCCGCAAGATCAGGGAGTTCGGCGAGGAGTTCGTCTTCGATCGAAGGAGGAGTGTCGCTAATTTCAGCGGCTGTCTCAACTACGCGAATGCCTTCGGCCTGGAGGGCAGCGTACAGTTGATCGACATCGGCGACGTGATGTTCTGGTTGTGGAAGGGCCTCGAGGATGTCGCTATAGGTAAGATAGCCCTGTGTGCGGGCGATCTCGAGCAACTGCTCTAGCATTTGCGCCCACTCCTGTAGCGATGTCTCTGCGAGAGGGACGGTCATAATTCTTTCCTAATTGACATATTACACGACCTGTCAAGATCAACACTTGGGCAGGCCGTGTGGTGGACATTCACCTTATATGGTGTATTTAGGCGCATTTTTCAGACAACAAGATGGGGCTGAGAACCACTTACTCAAAGCCCCCGCTCTGCTCTCTTATCATAAAGAGGGACGCGAGCCTGGCACCCCGTTTGCGCGCAATTACTATAACATTAGTATCTGGTTAAAGTCAACCCCTTTCTCCACAAGATATTCGACACTTTTTCCACTTATCCACACAACGGAATCAGTTCCCAAAGCCCAAGAACGCACGTTCTACACACTACCAGTGTTAAGCTTGTGGAAAACATATGTTCTCCGACCTACCTACCCCAACAGCATTTTATGGCATCCTAATGCCGCATATAAAATGGGCGCGCGTATAATATCACTGCGCTGTCGCACCTGCGCCAGAGGAATGGCATAGCCCCAACATAAGCATAACTATACTACCCACTGCACGTCAGCCCATGCATAGATAAAACCCGTTAATCCAATTATGTAAATAATCGCATCTTGGCGGGCACTGCTTGACAGACTCTGCCGAAGCTCATACGATCGCGCTAAATAGTAGGAGGAGATATGACACAGTGTATGCAGGCCATACGCGCTGCAGCGGCGCGTCATCGCAGCCAGCTCTGTATTGGCCTCGATCCCCAACACATTCCAGCAGCATTTGGCGATGACACCGATAGCGTCTATCGGTTCTGTATGGCGATTGTCGAAGCCACCGCCGATCTGGCCTGCGCCTTTAAGCCGAATATCGCCTTTTTCGAGGCACGCGGCCCCGATGGCATCGCAGCCTTGCGTCGCCTGGTCGCCGATATGCCGCGCAGCGTGCCTGTGATTATCGATGCCAAACGGGGCGACATCGGCTCGACGGCCACGGCCTACGCCCAGGCAATATTCGACCAACTGGGCGCCGATGCCGTAACGCTCAACCCCTACCTTGGCGGCGATGCGCTGGCACCGTTTCTTGCCTACGCTGAGAAAGGCTGTTTCATCTTATGTAAAACTTCAAATCCCGGCAGTGGCGACCTGCAAGATCTGCCGCTCGCTTCGGGCGAACCACTATATCTGGCGGTCGCGCGCAAAGCCCAGCACGAATGGAATGCCAATAGCAATGTTGGGCTAGTCGTTGGCGCGACCTACCCCGCCGTGCTTGCTCAGGTGCGCGCCCAATGCCCCGATCTGCCGCTGCTTGTGCCGGGTGTTGGTACGCAGGGCGGCGATCTCGAAGCCGCAGTGCGCGCCGCCTGCGATAGCGCTGGTGGCGGCCTGCT
>JAFEAS010000160.1:2023-6152 GCA_018266315.1 Chloroflexi bacterium SZAS-1
CGTCATGCGATTAACGAAGCGCTAGCTCACCGTAGCGAGCCAGTGTAGCCCGTGTGGGGATGTGATTCATATTCGTACATAGCCGCAGTGACAGGCAAAAGAATGAAACATTGTTGCCTTTTCGCGGCTGCCTGCTATAATGTGGCTCTCCAACGCGATCTACGCCGCCGCCCTCCGGTGGGGGCGTTTGCTTTGAGGAAGGTATGGCAGGCAAAGAAGGCCAGCACAGCGGAACCGTCGCCGATAACCGCAAGGCACGGCACGATTATTTTATCGACGAAAGCTACGAGGCCGGCATTGCGCTCACCGGCAGCGAGATCAAATCGGTGCGCGGCGGGCGCGTAAACCTGCGCGGCAGCTATGCCCGCGTGGTTAATGGCGAAGTGTGGATGTACGATGCACATATTTCGCCCTACGACCAATCGGGCACATATTTTAACCACGAGCCAACGCGCCCGCGCAAGCTACTGCTGCACCGCCGAGAAATCAGCCGCATTCTTGGGCAGGTTGAGCGCCAGGGTTTTACGCTGGTACCGCTCCGCATGTATTTCAAAGGCCGTAACGCCAAAATTGACCTGGGCCTGGCGCGCGGTAAGAAACTGTACGATAAGCGCGACGACATTGCCAACCGCGAGGCCAAGCGTGATATTGCGCGCGCCATGAAACAGCGCAGCCGCGACTAAGGTTGACGTATGGCTGAAGGCGCAAACTACGCCCTCTACGAAAAGATTTACCTGGTGTGCGAGCATATACCGCCGGGAATGGTCGCAACCTATGGTGATATTGCTACTATTGTTGGCGGCGGCTGCGATGCGCGCACGGTTGGGTTTGCACTAAACGAAATGCCACCCGAACAGGCGCATCTGCCGTGGCAGCGGATCATTAATCGCCAGGGCGGTATCAGCACGCGCGGCCTGGCCCAGCGCCAGCTGCTCGAAGCTGAAGGCGTGGCCTTCGACGCCCACGACCGTGTGATTATGGCACGGTATCACTGGGCTGGCCCCAGCGCCGAGTGGGCCGCTGCGCATGGCTTCAATACCCTGCCCCCACGTGACGAAGGCGACCGGGCCGAGCAGCTTAGCTTGTTCTAAGCCTATGCGCCGGGCACAAGCCCACATCCATCACAACAGCATTACCTGAATAATAAAGGACGTACCAGTGCTGAATGGCTCACCACATGCCCCCGCCAATCATGCACCGTTCATCCTTACGCTCGATGTTGGCACCTCCTCGGTGCGCGCGTTGCTCTACGATGCGCACGGGCAGCTTGTGCCAGGCACGGGCACACAAGAGCACTACCAAGTCCATACCGCCGCCGATGGCACCAACGAAGACAACCCGGTTGTTGCGCTTGAGCGCATCGCCCGCTGCATCGACACCACACTCGCGCAGGCTGGCCCGCTGGCGCACCAGATTGGTGCCGTCGCCGTCGCTACGCTGGTCTCGAATCTGCTCGCCATCGACGCGCACGGTCACCCACTTACCCCGCTCATCACCTATGCCGACACGCGCAACGCCGAAGACGCAACTACGCTCCAGCATACACTCGATGAGCAGGAAGTGCATCAGCGCACCGGCTGCCTGTTGCGCACCAGCTACTGGCCCGCGCGACTGGCCTGGCTACGCCGCACCCAACTAGAGTTATGGAAACAAACCGCTCGGTGGCTCACGATTGGCGAATTCCTTGAGCTACAGCTCTTTGGAGTGTGCCGCGTAAGCTACTCGGTGGCGGCCTGGAGCGGGCTGCTGCACCGCACCAGGCTCGTGTGGGACGCAGATCTGCTAGCCTATCTGGGCGTCGATGACACGCAGCTTAGCCCGCTAGCCGATTTCGGCGAACCATTACGTGGGCTGCGCGGCGAGTATGCCCAGCGCTGGCCCGCCTTGCAGCATGTTCCGTGGTTCCCGACAATTGGTGATGGCGCGGCCGCCAATATTGGTAGCGGTGCAACCGGCCACACCCGCATGGCGCTCACGATCGGCACCACCGGGGCGCTGCGCGTGGTGCAGCCAAGGGTAGCATATGTACCGCCCGGCCTGTGGTGCTACCGCGTCGATCGGCGGCGCGCGCTCCTGGGCGGTGCTACCAGCGAGGGTGGCAATGTGTACGCCTGGCTGCGCCGAACACTCAACCTTGGCACACCCGAACAGATCGAAACAACCCTGGCAGCAATGCCACCCGACGCGCATGGGCTAACGGTGCTGCCCTTTGTAGCAGGCGAGCGCAGCCCTGGTTGGGCCGGTGATGTGCGTGCCACCATCCATGGCCTTGGCACCAGCACCACCCCAGCAGAAATTGTGCGCGCTTGTCTTGAGGCCATCGCATACCGCTTCGCGCTCATTGAGCAGCGGCTGTGCGGCGACCCCACCTGCGCCCACGCCATAATCGGCAGTGGTGGCGCGCTGCTGAGCTCACCGGCCTGGATGCAAATAATCGCTGATGTCCTCAACCGCCCGCTTATCGCTTCAGAAGAATACGAGGCGACCAGCCGGGGTATAGCGCTGCTAGCGCTCGAAGCCCTCGGCGCAATGACGTCAATCGACGATTTGCCTGCCGCAGACGGCGCAACCTACCATCCCAACCCCGAGCGGCACACCATTTATATGGCAGCAATTGCCCGCCAGCAGGCGCTATACATGCGCTTCTACCCACACCAGACTGTGGGTGTTGTATGAAGCAAACGCTCTACCTTATTCGCCACTGCCAGGCCACCGGCCAGCAACCCGATGCGCCACTCACTCCAGTTGGCGAGCAGCAGGCCTACGCCCTCGCAGCAACCCTCGCATCTGCGGGCATTACCCAGCTGGTTGCAAGCCCCTATGCCCGCGCAGTACAATCGATTCTGCCGCTAGCGCAGGTATTGAGCCTCCCAATCATTACCGACGCCCGGCTGGTGGAGCGCGTGCTGAGCAACCCACCAATCGAGAATTGGGTTGATGCACTGCGAGTGACATATGAGGATTTCAACATGGCCTTCCCCGGCGGCGAAACCAGCCGCGCCGCAACTCACCGCGCCATTGCCGCGATTGAGGCAGCATTAGCACAAAGCAGCCCAGCGCTAGCAATTGTGACGCACGGCAACCTGCTCAGCCTGATTCTCAAACATTTCAACCCGGCACTAGGGTTTGACGAATGGCAGGCTACGCGCAACCCAGACATTTATCAGGTTCTACTCACTGCAAGGCAACCGCAAATCATTCGGATGAGCATTGTGGGAGCATAAAGAGCTTCAATAGGAGCATAGCAATGGCAGTTGTTGTATTCGGCAGCATTAATATGGATCTTGTAGTACGCGCACCGCGCCTACCAGTTCCTGGCGAAACGCTTATCGGTCATGAATTCTTCACTGCCCCCGGCGGCAAAGGTGCCAATCAGGCGGTAGCCTGCGCACGCCTCGGCGCTACCACGCGCATGATTGGTCGCGTGGGTGGTGATGTATTCGGCAGCACACTGCGTAACGGCCTGGAAACCGACGGCATTGGCACGAGCGGGGTAATTATCGCCCAGGAAACTTCTTCCGGCGTGGCGCTGATTGAGGTAAACGACGCCGCTGAAAATACGATTGTGGTTGTGCCTGGTGCAAATGGCCTGGTTGGCGATGAAGATGTAGCCCGGCTCGATGCGGCGCTTGAGGGCGCCAGCGCGCTGCTGCTCCAGCTCGAAGTACCGCTGGCAACTGTCGTGCAGGCCGCCCAGCGCGCCCGTGCACGCGGCGTCACTGTCCTCCTCGATCCAGCACCCGCCCAGCCGTTGCCAGCCGAATTGTACGCACTGGCCGACATTATGACCCCGAACGAAACTGAAGCGGCTATTCTTGTCGGGTTCCCGCTCGATAGCCCAGACGCCCTAAAGCGTGCCGCCGAAATCTTGCTGGCGCGCGGTGTCGGCACCGCGCTCATCAAGCTGGGCGGGCGCGGGGCCTATTGGCAGAATCGCGAGGCGGCAGAATACAGCCCGCCATTTCGGGTTCAGGCGATCGATACCGTGGCCGCCGGTGATGCGTTTAATGGCGGCCTGGCCACCGCCCTCGATGCTGGCATGCCCTTCGCCGAAGCGGTACGTTGGGGCATGGCGGCAGGCGCGCTAGCCACTACCAAAGCCGGTGCCCAACCCGCGCTACCTACCCGC
>JAFEAS010000160.1:6234-11466 GCA_018266315.1 Chloroflexi bacterium SZAS-1
CCACACAAGGGTATTGACATTTATAACGCGCCGTGTTATATTTAACGCATTGCGTTATACGAAATATAAACTCTGGATAGAAAGTGAGTTCTGAACATGACTATTCGCGATACAGCAACCGGGATTGTCCGTAAAAGTGCCCTCGCCTATGTTGGCGCGCTAGCACTCACTGGCGACACTGCCCTTGATACATTCAACACATTAGCCAAGCGTGGCGCTAGTGCCGAAAAAGCCGCCCGCGCCCAGCTGCGCACCATGAGCCGCAAGCTGCGCCGCGAAGCTAACGTCGTTGCCGATCAGGCTGAGGAGCAAACCGCTGAGGCGCGCAATTTTTTGACGGAAAGCCGTGATCGCCTGCTTGATACATTGATGATCCCCACCCAGCACACCCTGAGTGAGCTAAATCATCAGGTCGAGCGCCTGACCAGCGCGATTGACGATCTGCGCACAAAGGTGCGCCGCCAGCAGCGCGAGGTAACCGCCGAACCAATGCCCGGCTACGATAAGATGAATGTCGATACGGTACTCAGCCAGCTGCCCAGGCTCGAAGAGTCGCAGTTACTTGCTGTGCAGGCGTATGAGCAGGGGCACCAGGTGCGGGTCACCGTGCTGCGCGCCGTCGAGCGTGCCATGATCGAGCGACAGCAGGCTCGTGGTGTGCTCAGCGAGCCAGCCATGCGCACCAGTGTTGAGCCACTGCCCGGCTACGCCCAGCTGCGCGCTGAAGAGGCGATCGAAAAGCTGAATGGGCTGAATGAGACCGAGCTGCTGCACGTGCGCACTTACGAAGCCGAGCACCAGAACCGCGTCACCGTGCTACGCGCTGTGGACGAGCGCCTGGTACCAACTGCCGAGTAAGCTTACATTCCTAATTCCCAACGCTACAGGCCGACGGGTGANNTCACCCGTCGGCCTGTAGCGTTGGCGTGATAAAGCCAGAACGCTAGCGCGTGAAAGCGCACGAGCTAAGGCGTAGGGCTCAACGCCGTCCAACCGCCATCGATAACAATCGTCTGCCCGGTAATCATTGCAGCGGCTGGCGAGGCAAGAAACAGCAGCGCAGCCGCCAGGTCGGTAGGTTGAAGCGCGCGCCCGGTTGGCATAACACTGGCCCAATGCGCAGCATAGTCCGGGTCGTTGGCGAGGTTGCGCGCGTTGAGCGTGGCACCAATCCCCAGCGCATTCACGGTGATGCCGTGGCGGCCTAATTCGGGGCCGAGCGTGCGCGCCATATGCCGCAATGCCGCCTTGGTAATGCCATACGCCGACAGCCCGGCGACCGCCTGCACACCCGTCACCGACGAAGAAAACACGATTCGCCCGCCTGCATCCTGGGCAATCATCTGGCGGGCGGCGGCCTGCGCCCCAAAGAATGCGCCTTTGACATTCAGGCCGAAGAGCGCATCCCAGGTCGCTTCATCGGTTTCCAACAATGGCCGGAACATCGTAATACCAGCATTGGCAGCCAGAATATCGAGGCGGCCAAACTCGGCCACCGCCCGCGCGACCATGGCCTGATTCGCCGCCACGCTCGTAAGATCAGCATCGTAGGCCAGCGCGCGCCCACCCGCTGCGGTAATCCGCGCCACCACGGCTTCGGCCAGAGTCGGCTCGCCATAGTGCGCCACCAGCACTGCCGCGCCTGCGCCCGCCAGCGCTTCGGCCATAGCGGCACCGATTTCGCGGCTTGCGCCGGTAACAATCGCAACTTTGCCCGTCAGATCGGTCATCATGGGGGATTGCTACTTCTGCTGGAACGCCGCGTCGAACGCCACATCCGACGGCGTCAGGTCGAGGCGCTTAACCAACGCACAGGCCTCGGGCGCGCCCTGGTCGCGGCTCATGCCGTTGTCTTCCCATTCCACCGAAAACGGCCCGCTGTAGCCAACATCGTTCAGTGCGCGAAACACCCGCTCGAAGGGCACGCCGCCGCGTCCCGGCGATACAAAATCCCAGCCGCGCCGGTGATCACCAAAGAACAGGTGTGAGCCAAGAATGCCATTGCGGCCATTCAAATTGCGCACCGATTCCTTCACATGGACATGGTAAATCTGCGTGCCAAACTCGTACACGAATTCCACCGGGTCGAGCATCTGCCAGTAGAGGTGGCTCGGGTCGAAGTTAATGCCAAACGCCGGGCGATAGTTGAGCGCCGCCAGCGTGGCCTTGGTGCTCCAGAAATCGTAGGCAATTTCGCCAGGGTGTACTTCGAGCGCGAAGCGCACGCCAACTTCGTCGAACACATCGAGCACCGGGTTGAAGCGATCGGCAAATTCTTGGTAGCCGCTGGTGATCATTTCGGGCGGCACCGGCGGGAACATCGCCAGCACATGCCAGATCGGCGAGCCAGTGAAGCCATTCACTACTTTCACACCAAAAGCCGCCGCCGCCCGCGCCGCATTCTGCATATGCTCGGCAGCGCGCTGGCGCACACCTTCCGGCTCGCCATCGCCCCACACATGTGCTGGCATAATACCTTTGTGGCGCTCATCAATGATTTTATCGGTGATCGCCTGCCCTACTAGGTGATTACTGATTGCAACGCACTGCAAGCCATGCTGCTCAAGCAGCTCGCGCTTCTCGCGCACATAGCGATCGGATTCTAGCGCTTTTTCAACCTCAAAGTGGTCGCCCCAGCACGCCAGCTCCAGGCCGTCGTAGCCAAAGCGTTTCGCCTTGGCGGCCAGCTCGGCCAGCGGCAGATCGGCCCACTGGCCGGTAAATAGCGTTACAGGTCGTGCCATTGATGTTCCTCCATTGGTTTTCAATTGGCGCACTATCGCTCGTTCAGCCCTTTACATACGAAAGCATCTCGCAGATCAGGCCGTTGCGTACCTGAATAAGATCGACGCCGCGGACATAAGCAGGCGCGCCTGCCGCATCGACCCAGCGGTATTTCCAGCGCATCACACAGCGCAAGCCCAGCCCCGACACTTCCTCGGCTTCGATCTGCGCCTGGGGCGCTGCACGGAAGAAATCGTGCCAGAACTGGCGAATGCTGGCCTTGGCGGTATACCGCGTGCCATCGGGTGACGGTGAGAAATGCTCGAACACACAGTCGTCGGTCAATAGCTGCATCATCGCGGCAACATCGTGCCGATTACACGCCTGGTTGAAGGCCAGCACGGTACGCATCGCCGCTTCGACCTGGGCCATGCGCGCAGGACTCATGGCGCACTCCGTTTCGTTATTGCTATGGGCAGGCGCTAATAATCGGGCGTAACCCACTGGCGGCTGCCCGCCGAGCGCTCAACCGCATCGAGAATCGCCTGGCAGCGCACGCCATCTTCGAATGTGGGCGCGGGTGCCTGGCCCGCCGCAATGCCATTCAGCAGATCGTACACGCCGTGAGTGAAGGTATGTTCCCAGCCAATGATATGCCCCGACGGCCACCACGCGCTCAGGTAGGGGTGCGCGCCACCATCGGTCACCAGAATAGTGCGGAAGCCTTTCACGTCGCTGGCATCGTCATCGAACAACACATTCAGCTCATTCATTCGCTCAAGGTTAAAGACGATACTGCCCTTGCTGCCGTTGATCTCGAACGAGTTATAGTTGGCGCGCCCTTTGGCAAAGCGTGTCACCTCGAAGCTGCCAACCGCGCCATTCGCGAACTGCGCTAGAAATAGCGCCGCATCATCTACCGTTACCGCGCCCATAGCTTGCCCGCCCGCTGCGCCAAGCCCGCCGGTGGTGCCCGCCAGCACCGGGCGCTGCTTAATAAAGGTAGTGAGCAGGCCAGTCACGTCGGTAATTTCGCCCAGCAGCATGCGCGCCAGATCAACGATATGCGCGCCCAGATCGCCAAGCGCGCCTGCGCCCGCCTGGTCTTTCTGCAAGCGCCATACTAGCGGAAAGTTCGGGTTCATGATCCAATCTTGCAGGTACACCGCGCGCCAGTGGTACACGTTGCCAATCCGGCCATCGTCGATCAGGCGCTTGGCGAGCTGCACCGCCGGGACGCGCCGGTAGTTGAAGTTGACCATGCCAACGACGTGATTACGCTCAACCGCAGCCAGCATCTGCCTGGCTTCGTCCAGGGTATTCGCCAGCGGCTTTTCGCAGAACACATGCTTGCCGTTATTCGCGGCTTCAATCGAGATCGCGGCGTGGCTATCGCCCGGCGTCGAGACATCGACCAGGCCAATATCGGCGCGCGCCACCAGCTTGTGCCAGTCGGTTTCGTAGCCCTGCCAGCCGAACTGCGCGGCAGCCGCCTTCACCCCGGCCTCATCGCGCCCACACAGCGCCTTCATTTCGGGCTGTAGCGCAACATCGGGGAAGAAATGTGCCACCTGGCGATACGCGTTCGAGTGCGACTTACCCATGAATTTATAGCCCACCAGTCCAACGCCGATTGTGCCTGCCATACCGTGCCCCCTTCACCTGTGCGGATGTGCGGTTCTGCTGGCTACCATCTTAACGCAAAATACAAAATCGAGCGCAGTGTGCAGGTAGCTGCATTTTGCCGACAGCCTGACGATGCGCTATACTACACCCGTTCTAATTTTCACGTGTAGATCATATGCCAAACCTCAGCTATACCGCAATCGACGACCAGGCACTGTTTGAAGAGCGCCTGAAAAATGTACCGCTCGCACCGGGCGTCTATATCTGGAAGAATCGTGAAGGCCAGATTCTGTATGTAGGCAAAAGCAAAGTGCTGCGCGACCGCATGCGCTCGTACTTTGGCGCGCCACGCGGCCTCAGCTCGAAAACCCGCCGCCTGGTGTCGAACATTGCCGACTTCGAAATCATCCTGACCAGCTCGGAGCTTGAGGCGCTGCTGCTCGAAATGAACCTGATCAAGCAGCACCAGCCCAAATACAATATTCTGCTGAAGGACAATAAGAGCTACCCGTTTATTCGTGTTACGCTGCACGAAGCCTGGCCGCGCATCTTCAGTACCCGCACCACACCCGACGATGGCTCGCGCTATTTCGGGCCATATTCTAGCGCTGGCGCAGTGCGGCGCGTACTCAAGGAGCTAAATCGCCTGTTCGCCTTCCGCCCACCCTACGATTGCAAAGACGAGAAATTCAACCGTCACCGCAAGCTGGGCAAGCCGTGTATGTACCACGACATTCATCGCTGCCTGGGGCCGTGCGTGCCCGGGCTGGTTGAGCAGGCCGAGTACCGCGCGACGATTGAGGCGGTTTGTCGCTTCCTTGAGGGCAAAACCGAGCAGATTGTGCGCGATTTGCGGCGCACCATGGGCGCTGCCGCCGAAGC
>JAFEAS010000160.1:11526-16004 GCA_018266315.1 Chloroflexi bacterium SZAS-1
GACCAGGATGTCATCGCCTTCGCGCGCGAAAATGGCTCGGCGGTGGTGCAGGTATTCTATATTCGCGGCGGCAAGCTGATCGGCTCCGAGCCATTTGCCCTGCAAAATACCGAGGATGAAGACGACCAGCAGCTGCTCTCGTCGTTCCTTACGCAGTTCTACGATAGCGCCGCCCAGGTGCCGCCCAATATCTTGCTGGCCGAGCATGTTGAAGAGCCAGTGATCATCGAGCAGTGGCTGGCGCAGCGCGGCGGCCATAAAGTCGAGCTGCAGGTGCCACGGCGCGGCGAAAAGCGCAAGCTGATTGATCTGGCCGCGCAGAATGCCCGCCAGAAGCTCGAAGAAATGCGCCTGCAATGGCTCAACACCGAGCAAAAGGCCGTCGCCAGCCTGAGCGAAATCCGAGACCTGCTCGGGCTGCCAGGGCTACCCGCACGCATCGAGTGCTACGATATTTCGAATACCCAGGGCACAAATTCGGTGGGCGCAATGGTGGTGTTCGAGCACGGCGAGCCGAAGAAAAGCCGCTACCGTAAGTTTAAGATCAAAACGGTGGCAGGTGCGAACGATGTCGCGTCGATGCAAGAGGTGCTGCGACGGCGCTTCAAGCGCGCGGCAGAGGCTGCGGGTGAAGAAGTTGGCGCCGGGATTCAAGACCCGCGCCGCAACCCGGCTGGCGACGTTGGCTCGACGATTGAGGAACTGCTGGAGCCGACCGAGGGCGAACAAGCGCCACCTGAGCAGGAACAGACCGGCACTGCGCAATCATCGGCGCTGGAAGCAGCCGCCAGCAAAGAGCAGCCGACCGACGACACCTGGGCCGAGCTGCCCGATCTTATTCTGATTGATGGCGGGGCCGGGCAGCTGAACGGCGCAATGGAGGTGTTGCGCGAGCTCCATTTCAGCCATATCCCCACGGTTGGCGTAGTGAAGGGCTTGCACCGCGACCGTTTCGACTTGCTGCAGCCCGGCGCGAGTGAGCTGATTGTGCTCGCGCGCGATAGTGCCGCGCTACGTCTGATTCAGACGATTGATGAAGAGACCGACCGCTTCGCCAAGCACTACCATCGCAGCCTACGCACAAAATCGGCGCTCACCTCAACGCTCGAAGAAATCCCCGGCATTGGGCCGAAACGTCGGCGCGCCCTGCTCAAGGCCTTTGGCTCGCTCGATGGTATCCGCGCTGCAACAGTTGAGCAGCTCGCAGCGGTGCCTGGCATGAACCGCAAGAGCGCCGCGGAGCTAAAAGGGTTATTATGACCCGACCGCGCGGCTCGTTTTTTCATTATCCTGCTGCCGATACGGCCCGAGCAGCCACTGGTCGAGCCATAGCTCATCTTCTGCGCTCAGCTCAATGTTCTGCTCGGCGCAGGTGATGAGTACACCATTACGCAGCGATTTCGCTAATTCGCTGGCACAACATTCAGCCTGGCCTTCATCGAGATGACGTAGCGACGCTGCCAAAATCCTCAATGCAGCGTTAACCTGCCCCAACAGCACCTTCTCGCCATGCTCAATGCAATAGCGCTGCGCCGCCCGCGCTGTTCCGCCACCCTCACTGTCGGCATGATCAAACGCCTGCTCCAGGCCAGCGTACAGTAGCACCCACTGCGACGTTGTGAGCTGCGGTAGCCCAAACGCCTTGTAGAGGCGCGTCATCAATACTTCGAGGGCAAATGCAGGCAGCTCATTTGCAGCGCGTGGCTCAGCCGCAGCGGAAGAGGATGTTGCAGAACCAGCAGCTGGCATCGTACCATTAGCAAAGGTTGAGTGCTCCATCGGCATATGCCCATTGGGCGGAGGTAGCAGATGCCCTGCTGGCGGCAGCGGCGGCGCTTGCCCGTTGGGTGTTTCATCAGACAGGGTATGGCGGGCAGGATTATAGACATACATCGCTTTCCCAACCTGCTTTACTGCGATATCGGGGTTAGCTTGCTGAATAATGATCTGGCTGAGCTTGCGTTTCCTGATAAATTCTTTCGCCTCCACACTCAATTCGCTATAAATAATTTTTGCAGCGCCATCCAGCTGGAGCGGCTTATCCGCCTGCTCGAGCTGCTGGCGAAGCAGAAAAATCGCCCGCTCGATAATGATTTCAGCCGCCTGATCATCTTCTATCTCAGCCAGAGCAGCAGGCGCAGGTGCAGCACTCGGCACAACCGACGGCGCTGCTGGTGCAGATGCTGCGCACGCTTCAGGTGGTACGATTTCTGTCACTGCATGCACTGTCGCCTGCGCAATCGGCGCAGGGTTTGTATTTTTCAGCACAAGGTTATCGTTCTCAAAAGGCGGCAGTTTCTTCTGGCGCTTTTGCAGCTCGCGTATGAACAGTGCCAGCGTGCCAAAGCCGAAGTAGCGCTTCACACCGGCCAGCCGACGGTAGTGGTCATTGCGCTCAAGAATATGTTCGATCTCATCAGCAGGTAATACCTCACGTGCCACCAGCTCGTCATACACAGCATTTGCCAGCTCAAAAAATACATGTGGCACCGTTGTATCGGCGACATGCGGCAAGAATTGTTCGGCATTTACAGCCCGGTCGCTCAGATTCGTATAGTGATAGGCTGCGGCACTGTTCGTCACCAGGCTAATCTGTTTACCCATCGAACGTAAACGCACTAATACCGGGGCAAAATCGGAATCACCCGAGAAAATAATATACTCGTCGATCTGGGGCGAACGCTGGGCAATATCTAAAATATCGAGCGCCATATGGATATCGGCGCTATTTTTGTCGGAACGGGTAAGCGGCGCGCACGGCGTAACCGCAAACCCAGCGCGAATGAAATCATTACAGTATTCGGCATATTGCTGTGTAATCGTCAGGTAGCAGCGCCGAGTCAACACAGTGCGCCGTAGAAGCTTGTGGTTTTGGGCCTGCTTGCCGTGGGGCATACCATCTTCGATCCAGCGCAGCCAGCGCAGCGGCTCCCGCGCAAAGCGCTCGGCAGCCAGCGGATCGAGCCGCAAGAGGCCAAAATAAATGTTGTCGAAATCCACGAAGAGGGCTGAACGCCGGGCAGTTGATACGAGCGATGGATCCGACATAGCGCGTACTCCTGACGATGTTAGGGCTTTCGCTTGCCGGTGTATGCGCCTGCGGCAGCAGGGTACGTTCTTCTTCTTGGTCGTGGTTTACACTACACGCAAACCGTGACCAAGAAAGAGAGAAGTTGCTTAGGTAAGCCAAAGCCCTAGATGTATTGAAATGCTGTTTGGGTTCCCAGGCGATTACACGATAGACCTCGCGTTAGGCTTATACTATAAACGTAGAACTTGGCATTTTTCGGCTGTGCATTTTATGACGATTTATTGAAATTGCCAGAAGCGTATGAGAGGCACAAAAAAGAGGGCAGCAATGCTACCCTCATCCCTACCAGTTTCCCAGCGCGGTTTACTGAACTACCGATCGCGCATCCTGGCTCGGCGAATACTCATCGGCATTGAACCAGCGGAAGAATACCACGGTAAGCACGCTCAGGAAGACCAACGCTCCCGGGATCCACATCGTCAGGCCCGCAATCTGCTGATCGAGGGCGGCGGAGAGGCCCCATACGCGCGGCGCGCGTGCATAGGTTGGGTACAAGATCCAGCCCGCAAACGTAATCAGCGCGCCCAAAATCGTTGGTGGCAGCGATTCGAGAAACAGGTACAGGCACTGCGCCGGGTCGGGCAGGCGCGGCAGCTCGTCCATCGGGCTGAAGACCGGCCACCACGTCAGCGTTGCGGTGGTGAAAAACAGCACATGTTCAAGAATATGGATCGGCAAACTGCGCAGGGTTGCTTCATAATACGCCGGGGTATGCCAGATTGCAAAGACAAGATTGAAGCTGAGGAATGCAAAGATCGGGTTGGTAATGAAGCGGCCAACTGGCAGCGCAAACGGCAGGCGCAGCAGCGGGCGGAACAGCCAGCGCGGCGTGCCCAGCAGCAACAGCGGCGGCGCAATCAGCGTAATCAGCAGGTGCTGAATCATGTGCGCCGAGAGCAGATAGCCATCACCCAGTGTCTCAATCGGCGAGCAGAGTGCAATAAACAATACCAGCGAACCAAGCAAAAACGTTTGCACCTGAGCGGGCGATACTGGTTCGGAGCCAGGGAAACGCGACCGCAGCGGGCCGATACACAGCAGGTAAGCACCTACCTGCACGGCCAGCCCCAGCAGAACCGAAATATCCCAATTCCATGCGAACATACGCTAACTCCTACAAGGCAACAGGGAGACAAAGGTACGCTGCCCCTTGCCTCCCCGTCACGTTGTCGCCTGAGCTACCTGGCTAGCCGCCAATACCAACATGACCTCGGAACAAGAGCTGCATGCCAAGCAACATGGTAGTACCCATAATAAGCGGGGCAATAAACAGAAACTTAAACACATTCGCGTCGCCGCGCAGGTGCATAAAGAACATCACCACCGCCGCACCCTTCACCACCATCATCACTAAAAGGATGGCGAGCAGGAGAAACGCTGGCATCGC
>JAFEAS010000161.1 GCA_018266315.1 Chloroflexi bacterium SZAS-1
TGTGTACATAAAAGCGGAGAAATGATCCATGAGAATCGTTCGACTTTGTGGCCTTGTTGTACTGTTTGCTTTGTCGATTGCTATGGTTTCGGCGGCACCGCAGCGGGCTGAAACGACAGATGTAAGCTGCCCGGTAGAGGGCTGCCATACATTTGTTCCAGTTTCAAATTATGATGTATTGCCACGGCTGCTATCACCTGCTGGCGGCGGGGCGATTACCTCGCTTGCTCCTACCCTGCTGTGGTCGCCAATTGCGCCCGGCAACCACCACATTCAGGTTTCGACTGATAGTTCGTTCGGTTCTGTAGCAACCCTTGTCATCGACTCGACGCGGAAGGTTTCTAAAATAGCTGACACGCCGATCGCTACGATTGTAAGCTCAAACCTCAAACCGGGTATCCAGTATTTCTGGCGGGTAGGCAATGAGTATAATGGCAGTGTCGTGTATGCGAATGCCCAATCATTTATTACTCCCGCAGCTGATGCGGTGACTCTGCCGCCTTTGATGAGTATTATGAGTCCAAAAAATAACGCGATCTTTCATCGTACATCAGTGACGCTTCAGTGGCAGCCGGTGGCAGGCGCGCTATTATATCGTATCCGTATGGCTGATAGCACTGGGAAGAGCGTTAGCCAGGGTACAGCCTACGTTGATGCACCTCAAACCACATTCTTAGTAGAGGGCCTCCAGTGGCGGCAATCGTATACCTGGAAGATTCGTGCTTATAATCAGTTTGGGTGGGGGCCATATACCGATGATTATGTGTTTACCACTCGCTAAAGGATTGAGGTTACTCTTGCGAGAACGCGTGCCAATCGGCGCGCGTTCTTGTTTTCTAGGGCTTTTTTTGCCAAGGTCGCCGATATGCTACAATATGACCTATCCTGTGCTTTGTGTTGAAGGTAAGGCCACTCAATGATGATGTTTGCCTCGATTGATGATGTGCAGCAGGCACTCGCTGCAAACCAGTATGTCGCTGACCGCCCACTCGCTACCGCAATTTTCCTTGCGCTTAAACTTCAGAAACCGTTGCTACTTGAAGGCGAGGCCGGTGTTGGCAAAACCGAAGTGGCAAAAACTCTGGCGTCGCTGACTGGTAGACGCCTGATTCGGCTGCAATGCTACGAGGGCCTGGATGTCAACACAACTATCTACGAGTGGAATTATACCCGCCAGATGCTGCAGATTCGCCTGCTTGAGCAGGGTGGCGCGGCACATGCGCAGCAGGCAATGCACGAACTATTTGGCCCCGAGTTTTTGATTAAGCGCCCGCTGCTGCAAGCCATCGAAGCGAGCACCGATGATGAAGGCCCTCCCATATTGCTAATCGATGAGCTGGATCGCGCCGATGAGGAATTCGAGGCCTTTTTGCTTGAACTGCTCTCCGATTGGCAGATCAGTATTCCCGAAATTGGCACGATCCGCGCCGCGCAGCCACCAACCGTCATTCTCACGAGCAACCGCACGCGCGAAGTACACGATGCCCTCAAGCGCCGCTGCCTGTTCTACTGGATCGATTACCCTTCGCTTGAAAAGGAGCAGCAGATTGTCGCGGCCAAGGTGCCCGGTGCTTCCGAGCAGTTGTCGCGCCAGGTAACGATCTTTGTGCAGGAGCTACGTAAGCTCGATTTGTATAAGCTGCCTGGGGTCGCCGAAACCCTCGACTGGACGCAGGCGCTGGTGGCGCTCGACGCGCATGAGCTAACGGTGAGCGCAGTGGATGATACGCTCGGCGCAATTTTGAAATACCAGGACGATATTAACCAGCTGCGCACCGGCGCAGTGCGGTCGTTGGTGGAAAAGGCGACCCGTTAAATGGTATGTTTGTGAGCGTGTGTGTATGAGTAAGACCCAAGCATCTGGTCATTTGATGATGCATGTGCTGGCATTCACCTACCTGCTGCGCGAAATGGGTGTGGATGTGAGCCCAGGCCAGGCGCTTGAGCTGGTGCGCGCATTGGCGCATGTGCCCATTACAAGCCGCGAAGATTTTCGTGCTGCGGCGCGCTGCACGCTCATTCGTCGCCGCGAAGATTTGCCCCTGTTTGATACGGCGTTTGGCTTTTTCTGGCGCATGCAATCTTCCGATCCGTTAATGCTGGCGCTGCCGGTGATGAAAACGCCGCCCAAGCCGCTACGCCTGCCGCGCCGCCCACGCGGCGATGCCAACTCGTCGCCGGGTGATAAGCCCGAGGAAGAGCAGCAGATTGAAATTTTGCTCTCGTACAGTGCGAGCGAGGCAATCCGCACCAAGGATTTTGGTAGCTTCAGCTGGGAAGAGGTGCAGGCGTGCAAGGCATTGCTGAACGATTTGCAGTGGCGGATCGAGCTGCGTAAAACGCGCCGCCAGCGCCCGATGCGCACCGGGCGGCGGATCGATATGCGGCGGGTGTTGCGCCAGAATCTACGCCATGGTGGTGAGCCGATCGAGCTTGCCTGGCGCGCACCGCGCATGCATCAGCGCCCGCTGGTGGTGTTGTGCGATATTAGTGGCTCTATGGATCGCTATAGCCGCATTTTGCTGCAATTCATCCATACGATTTCAAATGGCCTGCATGATGTTGAGGCATTTGTTTTTGGCACGCGCCTTACCCGTATTACGCGCCTGCTCCGCGAACGTGATATCGACGATGCTGTGAATGTGGTGAGTAAGCAGGTGAACGATTGGGCTGGCGGCACGCGTATTGGCGAAACGCTCAAAGAGTTTAATTTTCGCTGGGGCCGCCGCGTATTGGGGCATGGCGCGGTTGTGTTGCTGATTAGCGATGGCTGGGATCGTGGTGACGCTCAGCTGCTTGGCCGTGAGATGGCGCGACTGCAGCGCTCGTGCCACCGGCTGATCTGGCTGAACCCGCTGCTCGGCGGGCGCGATTACCAGCCGCTGACCCAGGGTATGCAAGCCGCGCTGCCCTATGTCGATGATTTTCTGCCAGTGCATAACCTCCTTAGTCTTGAACAACTTGGGAGACAGCTTTCGGCGATTGGCGAGCGCCGACCCGAGCGCCGCCAGCGCCCATTGCTTGCTGAAGGCCGCTAAGCTGATAAGGAGCCGGGAATGTCAATTGCAATCATTGGTACAGGCTGGGGCGCGCGTGTGCAGGTTCCGGCTTTTCGTAGCGCCGGTTTGGATGTTGTTGCACTTGCGGGTAGTAATCAAATGAAGACCGAGCAGATTGCGGCTAGCCTTGGTGTGCCATTTGCAACTGGCGACTGGCGCGCAGTGTTAGCACGGCCTGAAGTACATGTGGTGAGTGTTGTTGCGCCGCCCGATTTACACCACGAGATGGCTGTAGCAGCACTTGAAGCCGGGAAGCATGTATTGTGCGAGAAGCCAACTGCGCGCGATGCTTCCCAGGCGCGAGCTATGCTCGCTGCGGCGCAAGCGCATCCCCGCCTGCTCGCCCAGATCGACCACGAGCTGCGGTTCCTGCCAGCGATTATTCGGGCGCGCCAGATGCTTGCCGATGGTGCAATTGGCACGGTACGGCACGTACTATTTCGTGTGATGAATAATTCGCGCGCCGACTTGAATCGGCCATGGAATTGGTGGAGCGATGCCGAGCGCGGCGGTGGGGCGCTCGGGGCGTATGGTTCGCATCAGATCGATTTGTTGCGCTACCTGCTGGGGGCCGAAGTGATGAGTGTGGCAGCGACAACGAATACATTTGTGGCTGAGCGTGCCACTGATGATGGTATGCGCCCGGTTACCAGCGATGATTATTATAGCCTGCGATTGCAGTTCGCGAACGATGCCCTGGCGTCAATTGAGTGTAGTGCGGTGGTTCGGGTGAGTGAGCCGCTCAATGTTACATTGTATGGGGCCGGGGGAACATTGCGCTGGCGTGGCGGTAAGTTGCACCACGCCGAGCCAGATGGCGAGTTTCGCGATATTACGCCAACGCACACAAGCCCATTACCCGAGGGCATTAGCGGCGATTTCCCGTATGGCACGGTGTATATGGCGCATGCGCTGCGCGCCTACCTTGCAGGTGACACTACGGCGCTTGGTGCTGGCGCAACCTTTGTCGATGGTTTGCGCAACCAGGAAGTACTTGATGCCGCGCGTGCATCGAGTCGGCAGGGCGGTGGGTACATCGGCGTATAAACGCAAGCGGGGCGGCACCAGGGTTTGGCACCGCCCCGCCTACAACGCCATTGGCGTTTACTTAATATCGACAGTTGCGCCAGCTTCGACCAGCTTGGCCTTGGTGGCTTCGGCTTCTTCTTTGCTCACCGCTTCCTTCACGGGCTTCGGCGCACTCTCTACCAGATCCTTGGCTTCCTTCAAGCCCAGGCCGCTCACCAGTTCACGCACGACCTTAATGACCTGAATCTTGTTCGCACCCGCCGCAGTGAGGATAACATCGAATTCGGTCTTCTCTTCGACTGGGGCCGCTGCTGCAGCGCCATCACCAGCGCCCGCTGCTACTGGCATTGCGCCTGCTGCGAACATTGGCGCCGCTGCCGTTACGCCCCACTTCTCTTCCATCGTTTTCTTCAGCTCAACCAGCTCGAGCACGTTCAGAGTCTCAATGCTCTCGATAATGCTGGTAACTTTCTCGCTCGCCATGGAAATAATCTCCTTTATAGATAATGGTATGACATATCCGGGAATGCTAGTAGGCGCAATTACTTTGGCCCACTCCGAAACAACCATGATTAAGCTGCAGCGTCGCCCGCTGGCTGTAGCTGGTCGATGCGTGCCTGAAGCACATACAGTACGTTCGTGATAGCTGCGTTTAGCACACCAACCACGCCCGATACCGGGGCCGATACGCCGCCGACAATCTGAGCCAGTATCTGCTCACGAGTTGGCATGCTTGCTACCTGTTCGAGCACGTTTGCGCCTAACAAGGAATTGCCAAGCATACCGCCGCGAACCACAAGCTTCTTCGGGCCTTTATTGAAGTCGTTAATGACTTTGGCCGTTTTTGACGCATCCTGAAACGCAAATGCCAGCGCGGTTGGGCCAGAAAGCAGCGGTTCGAGCGCCTCGTAGCCGGTTTCCTTCGCAGCACGTAGCGTTAAGGTGTTCTTGGCAACGATCAGTTCGGCACCAGTTTCACGCAGCTTCTTTCGCAGGTCGGTTATCTCGGCCACGGTCAGGCCGCGATAGTCAGTTACCAGCGTCAGCTGTGTACGCGAGAGCTTATCGGTTAAGTCGGCTACCGACTCAATCTTGCGCTGTGTTGGCATTCTATTCACCTCCTCCCAATTGATGGGTATTGTCTTACAACAAAAAAGCCGCCGTGCCTAGACACTGCAGCCCACCAACGGCGTAAGCCGTTGCGAAGTTCTGCCTCGGTGGGCGGCCTACCGGCCATTATGTCGAAACACCCACTGTCTAGGGCACTATATTATTGTCGTGTGGGCGGCAGTGCCATAAGCTGCCGCCCGTGGGTACTATACCATATTATGCAGCAGCTTCTGCAATCGCCATAGTTTGGGCCGCCGCCGGGTCAACCCGGATGCCCGGGCCCATAGTGCTGGTGAACGTCACGCTCTTAATGAAAACACCCTTGGTTGATGCGGGTTTAGCCGCCTTCACCGCTTCCATCAAGGCGGCGATATTATCTGCAAGCTGGCTTTCAGTAAAGCTAACCTTGCCGACCGCCACATGCAGCAACCCGGTGCGGTCGTTGCGGAACTCAACGCGGCCACCGCGTACCTCGCGGATGGTGCGGGGCAGGTCGTCGGGCTGGACAATCGTACCGCTCTTAGGGTTGGGCATCAGACCGCGCGGGCCAAGCTTGCGGCCAACTCGGCCTACCTTACCCATCATATCGGGCGTGGCGATGGCAATATCAAAATCGAAGAAGTTTTCTTTGTCGATCCGACCAATCAGGTCGTCGGCACCGACAAAATCTGCACCAGCGTCTTTAGCTGCCTGGGCCGCCTCACCTTGCGCAAACACCAGTACGCGAACACTCTTTCCGGTGCCATGTGGCAGTGCCACCGTGGTACGAATATTCTGGTCGGCGTGGCGCGGGTCGATCCCCAGACGTAGGTGTACTTCGACCGTTGAATCAAACTTGGTGTACGATGTGGCCTTCACCAATGCCACTGCCTCTTTCGGGCTGTACAGCTGGCTGCGATCAACCTGCTTGAGTGCAGCGCTATACTTTTTGCCGTGATCACGGGTCATTTGTTGTGCTCCTTGTGGTCGAACGGGCCGCAGGCCCTCCCACAGCTGCGAAGGCAACCAATGTGCCTTACCCTTAATCCTTGATAGTAATGCCCATACTGCGTGCGGTGCCAGCCAAAATATTCTCAGCACCCGCAATATCAATCGCGTTCAGATCACTCATTTTCTGCTCGGCGAGCTTGCGTAGCTGCTCGCGGGTGATCGAACCCACTTTGTTGCGATTCGGGATGCCTGAGCCTTTGTCAACCCCGGCGGCTTTGCGCAGCAGGTCGGCGGCGGGCGGTGTTTTCAGTACAATCGTGAACGAGCGATCCGAATATATCGTAATCTCAACAGGAATAACGCTGCCAGCCTGTGGGGCCGTTTTTTCGTTATATTCCTTTACGAAGGCCATGATATTGATGCCATAGCTACCAAGTGCCGGGCCAACCGGCGGCGCTGGCGTCGCTTTGCCAGCCGGGAGCTGTAGCTTTACAACACCCGTAACTTTCTTTGCCACAATCCACTCCTTAATGTATATCTGTCACTGACGAAGGACGAACGTTCAACGCTCAGCCCACTACGCAGACGCCATTGTCTATCGCTGGTAGCCTTACTGTTGCCGCTCGCCCTTCGTCAAGGAAGACGCGCTCTGTTAGTCGACCAGCCGTGTCACTTGCAAGAAATCGAGCTCAACCGGTGCCTCGCGGCCAAAGAACGACACCAGTACGCGCACCCGCCCGCGCTCGTGGTCAATCGCATCCACTACACCCTCGAAGTCGGTGAATGGCCCATCGGTAATCTTCACCGCCTGGCCAACCTGGTAGCTAACGCGTACCTTAGGCGCTTCCTCTTCCATTTGCTTGAGGATCGCCTTCACCTCATTATCATCGAGCGGGGTAGGGCGATTGCCGTGCCCGACGAAACTGGTAACGCCGGGTGTATTCCGCACAACGTACCAAGAATTGTCGTTCATGCGCATTTGTACAAGCACATAGCCGGGGAACACTTTTTTATGCACAGTGCGGCGCTGGCCGTTTTTAATCTCTATTTCTTCTTCAGTAGGCACAATGACGCGAAAAATCTGATCTTGCATCTCCATGGTTTCAATGCGATGCATCAGATTCTGGCGTACTTTATTTTCGTAGCCCGAGTACGTATGGATGACATACCAGTGTCGGCCATCATCCGCCTGAAACTCTGACTCAGTTTGCTTGTCGTTTCGGTCAGTCAACTCTGCCCTCGTCGCCTAGCTATTGCACCGCATTTTGAAGAGTAAGAATCAAATATTGAAAGATCGAGTCTGCTGTAAATAGCAGAAGACTAATAATAGCAGAAAGCGCAATAACAACAACTGTCAGGCGAATAGTTTCCTCGCGTGTGGGCCACACGACTTTTTTCATTTCAGAACGAACTTCGCGCAACGTTCGGAGCAGCGAGTTTTCGTTCTGGTCTTTTTCTTTGTCGGTTTTTGCGACCGCCATGAACGCTTCCTTTACCTGACGACACGTCTGAGGGTGAGGGTAGCGCGACAGCGGTGCTATCGCACACAACCCTCACCCTCAAGCGCAATTTACGAAACAATCTTGGTCACGA
>JAFEAS010000162.1:0-9320 GCA_018266315.1 Chloroflexi bacterium SZAS-1
AGCTACGCCGTGGTAGCCTCGCTCGACAACCCGAACTACACTGCCACCGATAAGACTGGCACGCTGGTGATTGCCAAGGCAAACCAGACCATCTCGCTCAGCGGTGTGCCAAGCAGCACAACGGTTGGCAGCAGCTTTACGGTCACCGCGTCGGCAAGCTCTGGCTTGTCAGTCAGCCTGAGTGTGAGTGGGCCATGTACGCTGAGCGGCAAGACCGTAACTGTGACTGCAACTGGAACTTGTACTGTCACCGCAAACCAGGCTGGCAATACCAACTACAACGCAGCGCCGTCAGTCAAAGCCAGCACCACGATTACGAGTCCTGCGAAAGCATCAATTACGCCAGTTACCACCTGTGTTGTGCGTAACCACAATGGAACCTATACTGCACGCTTTGGCTACCAGTCAAAAAACAAGGTTGCAGTAACGATCCCGGTTGGCGCGAACAACTACTTCAGCCCTGCGCCTACGAATCGTGGTCAAACGACTGTGTTCCAGCCCGGAACGGTTCAGGTTGCGTTTAGTGTCACATGGAACGGCAGCAAACTCACCTGGTCTCTGAAGGGGCCAGATGGCAAGGTACGCACAACTACGGCTACAAGCAAGAGCACTGTATGCCGGTAACAAGAGAGCAATAGCCCCTCAGTGCCCAATCTGTGCATAGCTTGGTATATAGTGGAAATACGTGGGCGGCTGTGCCGCCCACGTATTTCCTTTTCTCGTGCGGTGTTCTGCTACGCCAGGCACTGCACGAGAAAACCAAGGAATTAATTAGGTGATTTTCTTCAATAGGTGTGTCGAATGTATCCTCACCCCAGGTTGAGGCAGGGTGAGTTTGCGATAACAGCGCACTGGTGAGAATGTTGCGGCCATTCTGCGCTACCAGGAGCCAGAAGCAGGATAACTGTACGATGCTGACCGTTTGTTTAGCACTTCGGGCATTCGCCGTCGTCAAATGGGCCGTGCTCGGGGCAATCGATGTTAGCGTGTATGTCGTTCATGGTTGTGCTCCTTAGCTGTTGCATATCGATAGCTGGAGCATACCATAGTCGCTCTGCGGTAGGGCTACGGACGCACTACGGCGAAACTGCGGTGAGCGTTTATCCTTATGAGATGAGGACTTTCGCTTGCCGCGTATGCGCTTGCAGCAGCACGGTACTTTTTTCTTCTTCTTGGTCATTGTTTGCGCGAAGCGCAAACAATGACCAAGGAACCGAAGAACATGCTACTGTGAGCGAACGCCCTCATGATAATATGCTCATATCAATCCTCAACGAGTATGAGCAGGCGCGTAAATCGCTAGCGCGAGTCCGATGAGTATGTTATAGCTTACCCCAACTGCGCTGCAATCGTGTACCTCAGGCGGCATCTGCGAGGAATTGCCCATACAGCCGGGTAGCATGCTCGTGCGGCTGCTGGTAGTATTCCTCGGGCGATACATCGAGCACGACGGCGCGCCGCGCCGGTTGAACTGTAGGCTGGGTGGCTGCAAATTGGCGAATGACCTCGGCATGCGGTTTTAGCGTGCCATCGGGCCGCACCAGGCCGAAGAAGCGCTCGTGCTGTGCCTCATCGCATGGGGGAAGTGCCCACAGCTCCGGGGCGTAATCGGCATAGCACCAGAGCAGCGCCCCGGTTGCCCCTACCGCGACGAGCTTGGGCAGCACCGCAGCCAGGTAGTCGGCCATAGCTGCTTCCGAGGCCATAAATTGTTCGCGCGGCTGTCCATATGATGTCCAGCTCCAGATCGATGAGGGTAAGCCCGGCCCTTCGGTGCAACCACCGAATTCTTCCATGAGCGTCGGTTTGCCGCACAGCGCAGTGGTAAGCGCGCACAGAAACGGCACAAAATCCGAATCGAGCGGGCCAGTTGACCAATTAGCGTACATGGGGTAGCCGTGAATGGCCGGAAGATCGACTTCGGCGAAAATATCGTTGGCGCGCAGCCCAAGATCTTCGGTCAGATCGGGTACATGCAAGCCGCAGGTAATTGGCGTCTGCGCATCGTGTGTGCGAATAGCCGCAACCATGCGGCGTGCCCATGCGCGGCCAGCCGCGGCGCTCGGCGGCTTGGCGAACAGGTCGGGTTCGTTGCCCAGATTCCACAGCCCAATCGCCGGGTGCCCGGCGAAGCGCCCAACGACAGTGTGCAGCAGCAATTCTTCAGCAGCGAGCGCAACCTCATCGATATAAGGGTTAAGGTGGCCGCAGTTTACAATTTCGCCGCCGCTCACGACCTGGCGCACCCCGGGGAGCATCGGCTGGTCGCGCAGCAGCATCCAGCCCGGTGCCCACGATGGCCCGCTCATATGCCCGGTGAAAAAGGTGATATCGAGCTGCAAGCCTAGCTCAGCGGCAATGTCGCACACGGTGCCCAGGTTGTCGAGCGCGGCTGGGTCGACGGTATCGGGTGTGGGCTGCCAATCTTCCCATAGCAAGAATATCCGCACCAGTGACATCCCCAGGCTCTTGATAATGGCAAATTCCTCACGCACCTCGGCTGCCTCGAAGTTGCGCCACCAGTACATTGCCTTACGGCGCGGCCAGTAGTTCACTCCAAGAAGAAATGGTTGCTCGGGCATAGGTCTCCTCAATTCGTTGAGCGGCTTCGCGCAGAGTATACCGCGAATTGCCGCATCCTGGCGATGTCGCCATATTGCCAGCTTTCGCTCACTTTGCTGCCGCCTTGCGATCAGGTATGTGTGGTTCATTCCGCGTATGCTTTAGGTGGCGAATCAGCAGTACGAGCTGTATTCGCACTATCGAGAGGAGGCGTGACATGCTTGACATGATGTTGTACATTTTCTTCATCGTCGTGCTGCTAGCTGCCGCTCGTTGGATCGTGGTCTTTCTCTTTCAGGCGCTAGCAAGCTTGGTGCAGGTGCTGGTGAGCCTGGCGGGAACGGTGGTATTGGCCGGAGTATTCATTCTCCTTCTGGCTAGTTTCTTACACTAATCCGCCCGCGTGGTGCCGCGCCGTCGCGCGGCACCCCATAACAGGAGTCATCCTCATATGGTTGCCTCATCTCAGCCATTGTCGTTGGATCTGCGTCACCGTGCGCATCGCACGCTGGTGCTGCGCGACCTACTTCATTGCCTGGCGCTGGCTGCGCCTACTGAAGATGGCGCACCAGCCCAACCACTCCGCCTCGAACTCGAAGACCCAATGGTGCAAGCCTATGCCCAGGCATGGTGCGATCTTTTTACAATGTTTGGTGCGTTACAATCGGAAGGCGAACAGTTTACTGTTGTATCGCCACAGGCAGGCTACTTTCTGCGCCTGCTGCGGGCGCTGAGTACAGCCCCCGGCCCGCTCGTGCGCGATTGGCATGCCGAAGGCGTGAGCAATGATGCCGCAGCAACGCTCGACACGGGTGTTAACTTGCTGGCCGCACTCGAACGACGCCGTATGCTGCTACAATCAGCTGCTAAGCCGCTGCGCGAAACCCGCGCGGCATTAGGCGTTATAGCCCGCCGTGCCGCAACAGCCTGCGAGGTGCTGCTGGTGTGGGATGCCGCTGCGGGAGCGTGGCAGCTGCCCGGCGGGCGCAGCGAGCGCGGCGATAGCTCGCTGCGAGCAACCCTGCTGCGCGAGCTAGCCGAAGAGCTAGTTTGTGGGTCGCTGAATGAGGGCACAGATGTGCAAATAACCGCACTCGGTGCCCCCGCCGAGCGCACCCGCTGGTCGCCAACCTATGGGCTGCACACGCGCACGCAATTTCAGCTATTTATGGTACGCTGGTACACCACGCTACCTACCCTACCAGAATACACGCGCTGGCTGAATGAACACGAGCTGCGTGCCGGGCGCACCAGCGACGGCCAGCCAATCGCCGCCGAGCCGCTGGTACAATTCCTCGACGCGGCGGTGGTATCGCTCGACATGCTGCTAGATACAGCGGCTGATATCGAATTGGAGAAAAGCGCATGAGTCATGCCGATCAACCACTTCCGCTGAGCTATCGCGCCGAGCTATTAAGCCGCGTACTTCCCATGCTTCAAGCGGGCGAAAGCTGCTCGCTGGTGGGGCCAAGCGGAGTAGGGAAATCGAACCTCGTGCGCTTTTTGATGCGCCTGGATGTACAGGCCCAATACTGGAATTCTGAGCATACCTGGATGGTGCTTATTGATACGCATGGCCTGGTGTTTGGCGAACAGCCCGACGAATTCGCCATCGCCGAGCTGATCATCCACCGTCTGATCGTCGAAGCAGAGCGGCGGGGCAGCGACCCCGAGCTACTGAGCTGGGCGAGCGAACTGCACGCCCGACTGTGTGCCCAGCCTAGCGCGCACCTCGCGCTGCGCTCGCTTGAGCGGCTTTGCCTGCGCCTATGCGCTACCGGCATTCAGCTGGTACTCATGTTCGATCAATTTGAAGATTTGTGGAAACGCTCGCCCGATCGATTTTTTCTCAACCTGCGCTACCTGCGTGATCAGCTGAAGTACCGGCTGGTATACCTGCTTATGACACGGGCACCACTGCCGACGTTGCGTGAAAATGCCCCGGCAACGGAAGCGTTTTGGGAACTGTTTGGCGCGCACACCTATGGCCTGGGGGTTTATAGCATTGCCGATGCGCGTGAGATGGTGGCGCGGATGGCGGCGCGGCGCGGAATCCCGCTCGATGCGCCGCTGGCAGACTATGCCTTAGCGCAAAGCGGGCAGCACCCTGGCCTGCTGCGTGCGGTTTTCTGGGCATTATGCGAACATTCCGAGCTTACCGGGCACGATGCCGAGCTTCTATCGGTTTCTGCGGTAACGGCTGAATGTGCCAAGCTCTGGCAAAGCTGCTCGGTCGATGAACAACACTACATGCGTATTCTGGCAGCCGGGTTGCCACTGCACCAGGCGCATGCTCCGGCCCTTGATCAGCTGCGCCTCACGAGCCTGGTGCAAGGCGATCCGCCCACGCTCTTTGCGCCGCTCTTTCGGGCCTATGTGCTGCACCAGTCGGGATTCAATGCCGCCGGAGTGCTGATCGACGCACGGCTGCGCCAGGTATGGCTCGATGGTCAGCCTTTGGAGAAGCCACTCGCACCGCTCGAATTCGATTTGCTGCTCTACCTGGCGCGCCATGCTGGCACAGTTTGCCGGCGCGATGATATTATGCAGGCGTTATATGGCGAGGAGGCGTATAACGCTGGCGATGATCGGCTCGACACGCTTTTGCGCCGGGTGCGTGAGGCATTGAATGAGAGCGGACGCACACAGCGCTACCTGATCACCCATCGTGGGGTGGGAGTGCAGCTGATGCAAGCGCGGGTGCAACTTGCCGATAGATAGGTTCTCGCTTACCTGCCTATGACAGCCTGATTCTCTGCTATCCACTCCACCGCTGGCCATGTGCGCGGCGGCCACTCTGCCTCTTCCCAATGCTCAATGCGCCCACAGAGCACACTGGCGACCAGCAGCGTTTTGCGGTGGCGTCCCCGATTTTTGGGTACCAGTGTTGCAACATACACACTATTGAGCAACAAGCCCCACAGTAATTCACGCTGATCGGTGTAGCCGGTGCAGGCATATGCGAGCTGCTGAATGCGCTGAATTACCCGAAGCGCTTTGGAAGCATGCGGGCTGTTCGCTATCAAAGCTGTCTGCGGAACTGGTTCGCCAGGGGCGTGGGGCGCGCATATCGCAACTGTGAGCTCATAAAGTAGCCCAGGCTCGTTTTTATTGATCTGCGATAAATGCGTAGCGATATCGTGAATCAGCTCCACAAAGTCGCGTAAGATTGGCCCCACCCCGGTACGCTCGAAGTCAATCGGCCAGGCATGCCCTTCTGTGTCGACAAATAGATTCTCGCCTTGTAAATCGCCATGGCTTACCGCGAGCCGCGATGCAATACTTGCGCTCTCCTGATGATGCGCGCCCAGCCAGGCGATTGGGTCAGGAAGCGCGGTGCTCACTTCTGGGCAGGGCGAAAGTTGCTCGAGCGGTGGTTGCGCAATAAGATTCGTAAGAGCATCCTTCCAGTGTTTGTCGTAGGCGGCAAACAAACTTTCGGTAAGCGGTTGTGGATCAGCCTTGAACCACATCCCCCAATTGGTCTCATCGAAAAAATGCTCGATTGGTGCCACGATCTGCTCAATATCCTCGGTGCTGCGATACAGTACGCGGAAGGTATATGGCCCATCGGGATCATCGGCATCGTTGTTCCCCATAAACCCATAGGCCACTGCACCCACATCCCATAACACATTACTTTCGTACATCACTGGCACAAACAGGCTGCGCAGCCGTAGCTTGATATAAGTAAGGTAGTTGTAAATCTCGCGCTCGACCCGGTCTTTGCGGCTGATCTTTACCACCAGAAACGCCTGGTTGTCGTCGCGCTGAAGCTTGCACACCAGTGAGTGGCGGCGGATGGCTGCACTGCGTTCGTAGAGCGCCTGCGGCCCAGTAACAACGTTCAGGCTGATCCGGTGCGCCTCGGGGAAGAGGCGGCTAATCAGCTCGTTAATCTCATCGACAGGGGCGCTCTCATCGTCGATGAGCATGCGCATAAGCTGGGCTGAATCGACACTCGCAGGCCAGATAATTTCGGCATTGTGGCGGCAGGCGCACACTGCCCGGGCGGCTTCTTCAATCGCTTCGTGCAACGCCTCTGGATTGTCCTGCTTCCCAACGAAATTGGCAGCCTTATATTGCTTTAGGGCTTGCACGGCTTTTCTGCGATCGTCGATACCGCTGACGATGATCGAGACCGTTGGGGCGAGCTGGGCAGCTAGCTCAAGCCCGCTAATATCGGCAGGGTCGTAATCGTCGAGCAGGCGCATATCGACGAGTGCCACCTGGCAGCGGAAGCGCTGCGCCTTGTAGCGCGCATCGGCCAGCAGCGCGGTGCCGGTGCCAACGGCAGCTACGGGTAAGTAGCCCCATAACTCAACCAGCTGCAAATGGTCGGCGCGCTGGTCGAGGTTATTTTCAACTATCAACACGCGAATGGTACAGTCGATCGATGTGCGTGTGAAGGTGTTGGTATTCATAAGGCTGATGCTTCCTCGTGATGAATGGCCGTTAGCGGCAGCATAACGACGAAGGCCGCGCCTTGCCCTGCGGAATGGGGCAGCAGCACGATATCGCCGCCATTCTGTTTAATCGCCGATTGCGCGTAGAGCAAGCCCATGCCGCCATTTGGGCCTTTGGTAGAGACAATATCGTTGAACAGGTGCGCGCGAACATCGTCGGGAACACCTGGCCCAGTGTCGAGCACTTGCACCTCAACCATGTGCCCGTTCCGCTGACGGCTGCGCACAAAAATTTTACCAACCGAATTCATTGCCTCAATGGCATTACGAATCAGGTGGCGAAATACACGCTCGAGCACAAGCGCATCGATGCCAACATAGACATTGGGACATTGCAAGTCGTGCAGGTAAAGGCTGATCGCTACTTCACGTTCGTCGAGCATGGTGGGCAGGCGCTGGCGCAGCCAATTGTCGATTGGCAGGCCGCCTTTGGCCGGGGCATAGCCTGCACTTGCCACCTCAGCCAGGCGCGCGGCGGCGGCGTCGATTTCGTGCGCGAGGCCGTGCATGGTGGGCATATCGAGGTTGGGCATATGCCGCAGCCGGTAGGCGCGCTGGCGAATGCGTGAAATCTCGCGGTTGGTGTCGTGCGCGATCTCAGCAGCCCAAGCGGTGTGGGTTGCCACGATTGTGCGTACACGCAGCTCGCGGCTCTGGTGGGCGCGCTCGATCGCCAGGCTGATCTGACGGGCGATGCTCACAATCAGCGGAATATCATCATCTTCAAATGCGTTGTAGAACGGCCATTCTAGCACCAGCACTCCGAGCAGCTGCTCATTGCCCATCAGCGTTACGCTGAGCTGCGTGCATGTATTTTTAATCGCTGGCAGATATTCGGGGTTGGTATGCACATTCGCTTCGTTGAGGTATTCTACCTGCCCGCTGTGCAGTGCCCGGCGGGCCAGGCTGGCGGCAATGCTCGTGCCATTGAGCGGAATACTATTCTCGCTTAGACGGTTGGTCTTGTAGTATTCAAGCGATGCGGTGGTGAATTCGAGCCGTTCCAGCGTTGCGTTATATAAGAGCACGCCAGGAGTTGCCTGGTGAAAGCGGTCGCGTAGTGTGCCAAAGATCTTGTGAAGCGCATCGTTCAGCTCAAGCGAGGTGCCAACCGCTTCACTAATCGCAATTGCTGCGCTGAGCCGATCGCGCTCTTTCCGGGTTGCCTCTAAGCGTAGCGCATCGCGAATGCTGGCGGCGGCAATCGCTGAGATGATTGGGAAGAGCACACGCTCTTCGTTGCCCCAGGTATGCGGCTGGCGGTAATTGAAGAACAGTGCACCAACGCTCTCATGTTCAATCCGTAGTGGGAAGGCCGCCACCGAGACGATCGCTTCGGCGGCGACAAAGCGGCGCGCTAGCCGATCGTTCTGCCGCGCATCAGCCGCCCAAATTGGTTCATCGTATTGCGTGATTGTGGCAACCAGGCTATTCGGGTCTGGCGGGGCCAGCGTCATCCCACTCGGGTCGCGTACCCCAAAATATGGCCCCAGGCGAATACTATTCGTCAGTGGTTCCTTATACCAGATCGTGAGCGCGGCGACATCAGGGGCGGCTTTGCGCGCCGCATTAAGCACCGCGCGTAGGGTATCGCGCAGGCCCGTGGGCTTAATCACCACCTGAGCAGCATCCAGCACATTTCGCAAATGCTCCTGGCGGGCTACGTTATCTAGCGCCAGGGCGGCAGCGGCGGCTAGCCGTTCGAGAATATGGCGATGCGCTTTGTTGAACGCTTTGGGCTGGCTTGATTCAGCATTGAATACACCAATAACCTTGCCATTAAGCTTGATCGGAACATCGAGCTCGCTGCGCGTTCCCATGATGCCGTTGGCACGGAAAAGATTAGCGACTTCTTCGGAATGAACGTCGGGAATAAGCTGACTTTCGCCAGTTTGGAAGGCGCGGCCAGTAATGCCACTCTCTAGATCATCGTCGATCTGCTCATCGATATCATCTTCACTTGCGGTATGGTGAGGTGCCCCAGGCCGTAATAGAAACATGCGTCGTGCCTCGCGTGGGCTATCATCACTGGCATCGGCAACCCACTCGCGCAAGATTAAGCCCATTCGTACATCGGCCTGCCCCAGCAGCTCGTGTACGGCGCTCAGCAAGGCCAGCGCCATGCGTTTCCGGTCGGGGCTGGGCGAAAGTGCCTGTAATACCTGCCGCAGCCGGTCGAGCTCCTTACCACGCTCCTGGCTGAGCCAGATCATACGATCGAGTTTGCGGCGGGCATTGGTACTACGGATCGTCATGCTCGATAGTCGCACGAACGACTCGATGTTGAAGCGA
>JAFEAS010000162.1:9369-23927 GCA_018266315.1 Chloroflexi bacterium SZAS-1
TCCACAATTGGGCGACTCATAAACGCGCACAGCTGCTCGCGGGCGAAGAGTCCTTCGGCGCGCTGCCGCTCGGCGGCGAACCATGCGAGCTGGGCGCTCCCCAGATGATCGAGTGCTTCGCCGCGTGCAATTGCTGCACTTAACATTGCGGGGAAGGTATCGGCCAGGCTATCTGGATCAAGCATACCTGCCGCACCAATATGCTCGCGATCGTACATCAGCAGTCCGGCGTTAGCGTCGGCCTGGCAGGGGAAGATTGCAACACAATCGGCCTCTACCGAAGCGCGCGCCGCCTCAGAAATCTGGGTAAGAATTTCGCCGAGCGTCTGAATTTCGGCCTGCGCGAGTACCGTATGATTGAGAGTAATTAGCTGGTCGCGCACTCGCCGCTGGCGTACATTATCGAAGATTAGCACCGCCTGGGTTAGCAGCTGCTCAAGCTGTTCCAGCGGGCGGGTTTCAAGGCGCCGCCGCGTGAACATATGATCAACGACGAGCACCCCAAAAGGCTGGTCGTGAAGCCGAAGCGGGAGTACCGCATACTCGGTGGTGCCAAACTGGCGAATGAAAGCCGCTGGCATACGCTGCTGGGCGCGGCGGGTGCTCAGTTTTATACGCTGCCCGCGCGCAAGTGCGGTGGCGAAAGCATCGTGTTCGCTCGTACAGTCAATCACCATGTCGGGCAGCTGCTGCTCGATTGGTGTCGGTGTCAGTTCGCCAGCGCGAAGTAAATCGACATAACGCTCGAAATCCATGCGCTCGCGCCGATCGTTCTCCCAGCTTTTTTCAGCTTCGTGGCGGCGCAAGTGCCCAATGCCCAGTTTGCCGCGAAAGCGCCGCCCATTCTGTTCGGCCAGGAACAACATGGCGCGGTTGAATTGCAGCGCATACTCAGCAGTTGCAAGGGTTAGTACCGCATGCCATAGCCACTTGTCATTCTCTTGCGCCAGCTTCAGAATGGTTTCGTTGGCGAGGTGCAACCGCGCCAGGCGGCGGCCATTGGAGTGTTCTTGCTCTTTCTGGCGCAGCATCTCGATTGGGGCGGCGATTTGCTGTGCTACCAGCTCAAGCAAGCGCTGATCCTGAGTGGTGAAACGGCCCTCGTGATGGTAATCTTGCACGACAATCGCGCCAATCACCCGGTTATCAATTGCTAGCGGTACGCCTAGCCAGCAGCGCGAGGGTAAGCCGCTGGCGACCAGGTTGTGAGCCGCCCGGTATTCGGTTGTACCACCCGCCAGGAGCAGTGGCTTATTGATCTGCATCACATGTTGGGTCAGGCCACGCCGCGCCGAGAGCATGCGCGTTGGGCGCTGCTGGTTATTCTCGTACTCCAGGCATACTTCCAGCTGGCGATCTTCGGGGCGGCGCAGCACGACCCGGAAATTATGCGTATAGATCAGCGGAGCAAGTAATTTGCGCACCTCGCGTAGCAGCCGCTTGGTGCCGATGCGTGTGGCCCGGTCGGCGACCTCTTTGCCAATCTGGTTCAGTACTTCCAGCTCGCGGGTTTTGCGCGCATCGGTGGCTTGCAGGCGCGCGCGCTCAAGCGCCGCCGCTACCTGGCGCCCAAACAGGCTCAGGATCGTGCGCTGATCCTGGTGAATACGGCGCTCAATATCGGCATTGTCGAGGCTGAGCACACCCTGGCAGCCTTGCTCCGACCAGAGCGGGATTAGCACCCAATCGCCGCGCGCCTGCTTGTAGGCTGGTGCATAAAGGTGGTGCAAGTAGGTTTCGCCGCGCTCATGCCCGGTAAAGAATAGCGGCTCGTGGTGTTGCAGTAGTTCGTAGGTATAGGGCGATTCGCCAAGCTTCATAGTTATCGTGTTGAAGGGTTCTAGCCCCCGGTTGCCTGCCTGGCTAATGCCTACAAGCTCACCGCTCGCTTCGTGCAGCTCCCAGAGCCGAGCGCGCTCGAAGCCAAGCCGTAAGGCACCATGAACGACGATCTCGGCCACTGCCTGGGTTGACATTGCGCGCTGCGCCGCCTCGGCTACCTGGGTCATGACACGCAGGTGTACAAACGAACGGATGACCAGCACCAGCTCACGTATCTTCGGTGGTTTGGTCAAATAACGATATGCCCCAGCCTCATAGGCGAGCGCGCCCGCCTCGGCATCGCTGTAGCCGGTGAGGATAATCGCCTCGGTTTGCGGACTCATGCGGCGCAGCTGCTGCATCACATCAATGCCATTGACGCCATAATCGAGCAGTTGATCAATTAAGAACACGTCGAATGGTTCGCTGGCTTGTTCAACCGCTCGAATGGCTTCTTCGGCAGTGAGCGCCGGGGTTGGGGCAAAATCCATTTCGTCAACACTGCGCAGCCTGCGTATTAGGGTCGATACAAATAGCTCATCATCGTCGAGAACGAGCAGGCGAATCATATGTATCTCCGTATTCTGGATAGTCGGGAATTACTCGATCGGAAATTCGACAACCAGGGTGCTGCCCCAGAGCATTAGGCTTTCGGCTACATACACGCGCCCACCCAGTGCCTCTACCAGGCTGCGTGTGATATACAGCCCCAGCCCGCTGCCACCCTCGGTGCGCGTGGTAAAACCCAGCTCGAAAATATGCTCCCACTGTTCGCGGTGGATGCCAGCACCATCATCTTCAACGGCGATCTGCACACCGATATCGGGTAGAAGCTTCGCGCTGATCTGCACCTGGCCCCCTTCGCGCACACGCACCAGCTCAATTTGCTGAATAGCGTTGATGACAATATTTAATAAAATTTGCTGTAGCTGCGCTGCCTGGCCGCGCACTGGGGGCAGGCTCGGCGCAATGTGCATATGCATATGAATATTGGCGCGGCGGGCCATATCGTTGACGAGCTGGAGCACTTCGCTCACTACTCCTTCGATGGGCACGTGCTGCTCGCGGCTCTGAATGGTAAGCCGACCAAACATGCGTGCCGTGCTAGTTAAGCGCTCGACGCCCTTCATCAGGTCGCTCAGAATTTCGTGAGCTTCGTTGATGTCGCGCGCGAGCCGGGCGGGTCGGCTGTCGAGCGCCTGCTGGATCAGGCCATATTGGCGCTCGAGATCGCTCAACGCAAAGTTGATCGGGCTAAGCTGGTGGTTAATTTCATGCACCAGTGCGCGGCTGAGCTGGCCCAGTAATGCCAGCCGCTGCATATCCCAAGCATGGGCATTAAAGTCGCCTTGTTCGATCAAGGCCCCGGCCACCAGCGCGATCATGGCGGCGTGCTGCTCGATGGCGCCATCCTTAAATGCGCCCGGCTGCGGGCTAAACAGGAACAGCGCGTACCCATCGCGCAGGCTGTGCTGAAGCGGCATACCCAGGCAGGCGCGGAAATTGAGCAGCGGCTTGAGGTAGCGCACGCGCGCTTCGGCCTGCTGTGCATCGTCAATCCGCACAATTTTCTTATCTGCAGCAGCATCACGCACCGGGCTGTAGATCAGATCGGGCATGGCTGAGCGCTGAAGTTGGGCGGCACCGGCCTGGGCGACGATGCTAATGGTACGCTGCGCGCGGTCGAATTGAAACAGTGCGGCATGGCTGGCACCGGTTACCTGGCGCAGCCGCTTCAGCATGTCGGTCAGCAGATGCTGCTGGTGTTGGCGTTGATCGCGCAGCTGGCTGGTAGTTGCGCGCTCGATTGCCTGGGCTGTGTCGGGTTCGGTACCAAGCTCGGCATTGGTAGGTGTGTCGCTTAAAATGGCGGTGAGGTCGCTTGGTAGCAATGGTTTGATCAGCAGTTGCGCACCGCTATCGAGCAGTTGATCAAGCTCGACGGGGTGTTGCCCAGCTAGCGCCCAGTCAGTCATGAGCACGCGGCGAACCGCAGGCCACTGTTCCCCGATGTGTTGGAGCGCTTCGAGGCCGCTGATGCCCGGTAGATTGAAATCCATTAGCACCATATCAAACGGCTGTGCGCCGAGCAATGCCAGCCCTTCTTCGGCGGAAGTAGCCGTGTTGACGCGCTGGAGCGATTGGGTGAGCCAGCCAGCAACGGCTTCGCGCTGCAGCTGGTCGTCTTCTACCACCAGTACATTCCACGCGACTGTAGGGTAGCTTGGGGTTGCTGGCAGTGGCGCGGGCACTGGCGCAAGGTGTAGCGCTGGCTCAAGCGGCCCGGTCTGTTTCCAGCGCGTCGGCCATACCCGTTGCATAGTCAGTCCAATTTTGCGATGTAGTGGATCGAGATGTTCGAGCGCTACTTTGATGCGGTCGCCCGGCCAGAATAACTGCTCGGTTGGGTATGATTGTGCCCAGAGCGGCAGCCGGTTCTGGTGCAGCAGGCCGGTAATGCCTGGCTCAATTTCGACAAATACGCCGTAGGGCTTTACACCTTCAATGGTGCCTATCACGATCTGCCCAAGCTGGTAGCGCTCGGTCAAGCTTTGCCAGGGGTCGTTTTCCGCCAGCCGCAGGCTCAGCTCAAGCCGTTCATCGTGGCCGATGCCCAGCGGCACCGCGCGGTGCGTGTCGCCGCGCTTGAAATGCCGTCGCCAGCGGCGGCGCTGGTAGGCATCCCAGGCAATTTCGCGCTCGCGAATAATGCCAACTTGCTCGTCGGGCAGCCGCACCAGCAGCCCAAATGGTAACAACCGGATGATCGTAACCTCAACAATTGGACTATGCTCAGCAGGGGTGGTCATACGCGTACATTTCCTGACTTAGCGCGGAATATCGACAGCACCATGGGCCTTTGCAGGTATTACCTTAATAGGTACTACTCAATACCATTTGTATATCCATAAGAGGAACGTTGCAAGTGGCATTTTTCGTGCATAATCCTCTTATTCCAACATTATTCGTGGGCACCTGGCTGGATGTTACATACAGGCAGCAAAATGAACCCACAGTGTGGGACTACTCATAGTGGATAGAGCAGGGGGAGATTACACCGATAGGGCTAGAGCCTCGGCTTCGATATTGTGCAGCACGGCGCGCTCGGCTTCGGGTAATTTGTCGCGCTCAACGCTGATGCGGTAGCGCAGCGCCACAAGTAGCGCGGCGCGGCGTGGCCCGGCGGGTGTTGCTCGCGCACGCTCTAGTCGCCCGCGCAGATCTTCGAGCAGTGATTGTGGGCTTCCTATGCCAGAAGATGCCGTAGTACGTGAGGGGAGTGTGCTGGTGCTCGGCGTGGGCTTGCCTAGTAGCAACGATGCCAGCGTTGCCGCGCCAATTTTTGAAAGGTGCTGGTTGCCGTTGCCGCACTTCGGTGATTGGATGCAGGCCGGGCAGCCTTCGGCGCAGGGGCAATCGAGCAGTAAGGTGCGGGTTTGTTCCCACCAGGCTTCGGCCTGCTCGTAGCCTAGCTGAGCAATGCCTACGCCGCCGGGTACACCATCGTATACAAAGATCGTTGCGGCCCTGGTATCGGGGTGCAGCGCCTGCGAAAGCCCACCAATATCGGCGCGATCGCATTGCGCGAACAGGGGGAGAATGCCGATACCGGCGTGTTCCATGGCGTGCAGCGCATCAACAATATCGCCGCAGGTATGTTCCACCTTTCGGCACAACTCGTCGGGCACAGTCCACCACACCGCGATCGTGCGAAAGGTTTGGGGCGGTAAGCTCAGGTCGTGCTCGCTCAGTACGGCGTCGCTGTAATGTTCTTTGCGCTTATACCCGGTGACCTGGCGCGTCACTTCGACCACGCCAACGTGTAGCATGGCTGGCCCCAGCGCGCGCTGCTGCTGTACCCGCTCGATCGTAATTGACGTTTCGTCGGCTGGCTGGGTGTAGTAATTTACCTGGCTGCGACGCGCCTCGGCACTGCGGCTATCCAGTGTATTCACCAGGTACGAATCGCCCTGATGCAGGTAAATTGCTCCAGGGTATACCTCGAATGGCGCGCGGGTGGCAGCCACTTGCTCAATTGTGCGGCCACTGTCGGTATCGCGCAAGGCCACCGGGTCGCCATCGGCGCTGCGAATGTTTACCTGCGCAGCCGGGTGGCGGCCAGCGAAGATCGCGCTCCCATCCTCGATTGCACTTAGCTCGCCGTGGCGCAGCAGCCAGTCGCGCAGAGCGACAAATGTGGGGCCGAACCAGAGCGCATCGGCATCGTGCAGGGGCAGCTCGGCGGCGGCACAGCGTAGCTGGTCGCTTAGAATAAACGGGTTTTCGAGCGCCACACGCGCATGTTCATGCGATTGGCTGAAAAACTGTTCGGGGTGCCGCATATAAAATTGGTCGAGCGGATCATCCTGCGCTACCAGCGCGGCCAGGCTCTCTCCCTGGTTCCGCCCAGCCCGCCCGGCTTGCTGCCATGCGCTGGCAACGGTACCGGGAAAGCCGCCAATAACTACCGCATCTACGCCGCCAATATCGACACCCAGCTCCAGAGCGTTGGTGCTAACCAGGCCCAGCAGCTCGCCCGCCATAAATGCTTGCTCCAGGCGGCGGCGATCTTCCATCGTGTACCCGGCCCGGTACGACGCTACCCGCCCCGCCAGCTCGCTCGTACTATTCTCAAGCGCCTCGCGTGTGTAGCGCAGCACCAGCTCGGCTCCGCGCCGGGTGCGGGTGAAGGCCAGCGTTTTGATATCTGCACGCACCAGCGTAGCAAGCAGGGTGGCAGTTTCAATGTTAGTGCTACGCCGCCGACCATTATCGCGCTCACCGTTGCGGCGGGCCTCAACCAGTGGCGGGTTCCACAGCACAAAATCGCGCGCGCCCTGCGGTGCACCATCGCCTTCAATCAGCGTTACGGTGTCGCCAACCAATGCTTGCAGGTGTTCCTGCGGGTTTGCGCTTGTGGCCGAGCAGCAAATGAATTGTGGGGCGCTGCCATAATGGGCGCATAAGCGACGCAGCCGCCGCACAATCAGTGCCACGTGGGTACCGAATACGCCGCGGTAGGTGTGCGACTCATCAAGCACGACATAGCGCAGGTTGGCAAGCAATCGCGCCCAGCGCTGATGGTCGGCGAGCAGCGTGCGGTGCAACATATCGGGATTCGAGAGAATCATCTGTGCGCTGGTGCGTACAGCCTCACGTTCGCTGCGCGGTGTATCGCCATCGAGCGTCGCCACACGAATGTTCAAAGGGTCTGCGAGCACCTTGAGTGCGCGTAGCTGGTCGTGGGCGAGGGCTTTGGTAGGAAACAGGAACAGTGCGCGGTGATGCGAACCGGACAGCGCGGATTCAAGGGCAGGCAGTTGGTAGCACAAGGTTTTGCCGCTGGCAGTGGCCGTTACCACGCCAATATGTGCGCCCGCCCGGGCCGCGTCAAGTGCAGCTGCCTGATGGGTATACAGCTGTGTAATGCCGCGCCGGGCGAGCGCAGCTTCGAGTGCAGCAGGCAGTGGCTGTGCGAGGTGGGCATAGCTAGCGGTGCGGGGCGGTAGCGGTTGCACATGCGCAATCTGGCTGGTGTAGCCCGGCATGCGGCGTAGCAACGCGGCAAAATCAATCGTCATGCTCGCATTGTAGCACAGGGGTGCGCCTTGTGCCACAGGGTCCGAATGGCCGGTTACACTAGTGTAACCGGCCATTCCACCAGTGCGCCAACGACGAACGAATTAGTATGTTAGCGCGAGCGATAATTGCGGTGGATGTGCAAAAACTCGTCGACGGCGCGCTGTGCTGCTGCAATGGCATTACTTGCAGCTGTATACGCATCTTCTGCCGCGCGTAAGTCTTTTTCCGAGGCATGGCCTGCTTCATTATCGCGCTCCACCTGGCGTTGGCGTGTACCAAGTGGCTTACGCGCCTGTTCGGCGTCGCGCACGCCCTGGACGAGTCGCTCGAATTCGGCCTGTACGTGGGGATCATCAAAATATAGATCTCGGTATGCCCGATCGCTCATAGCGCTTGCTCCTTTCCTTGCATCGTCTGCGAATCAAGGTTTTGCTCTCGTATCGTTCTGGCGATATGCCTCATGATACTCAATCGCGCAGATCTGTCGAGTATCTACAGGATGCCAAAAAGCTTAAGCTGTCGACTATGGCGCTGCCGCAAGCACAGAAACGGCGGGGGAAAGCCCTACCGTAGCGTAATATACGCTATGTAGTGCTCTGTGTTCCAGCCCAATACTAACGAAGGCCAAACAGGCTGACCGTGTTATTTCTGCTCATACATATGGGGAATAACGCAGTTGGTGTGTTTCGCCTTCGTAGAGCAGCACACAGTATTATTAGCACCCTCTAGAGCAACCTGCTGACATCGTTGAGCTGCTAATAATACCCCAGCGCGAAAGCTATGAACGGGTACGGCGTTTGCTATCGTTGCGCCGCCGATTAGGCTGGCTCGTTGCTCGCTCGCCTTCGCGCATCCACCTGGGTAATACATCATCGTAGCGGCTATTGGATGTACGACGATCGTCGTTCTGGCGGCGTGGGGCAGCCTCGCGGCGTGGGCTATTTTCGCGTGGGGCGTGCGCGCGCTTAGGCGGTTGTGTGTCGGCTCGCAACGGGCGCTGCTGGCGCGGGCGTATCGGCGGCAGCGGCAACGGTGGCTGAGTTTCAGCAGCTGGCTCAGGAAGCGTTGCGGGTGCTACGGGCGTAGGCGGCTGCACTGTTGATGCGCCGGGGGCGAGTGTAGTTGATGCCGCCAATGGCGCGGTATCGGCGGTGGTGGGTTTTGGGCGTTTGGCAGAAGCTATTGGCGGAGAAGCGAGTACTGTCGGTATTGCCTCAACCCGAAAGCGTAGTGGCCCGCGCCCACGCCGAAACGACAGCTGCAATCCACGCCGTTGGGCGGCGGCTTGTAATTGCTCACGAACAATTTCGCGCGGCTCATCGTCACCGAGATCAACCTGCCCATGATCGCCCGCAGCAAAGCGTGCAAGATGGTCGTCGTACAATCGAGCGGTTAGGTCGTCGGCGTGGGGCTGCGCTAGCGCAGACTGGCGTTTGTGCAAAGAGGGCATCGTGGCATCTCCAGCGTCATTAGTAGTACAACCGGCAAAGCGTAAGGCACAGGCATGGGACTGCCGTGGTTCGAGCAACAAGGCTCAGAAAGTATTCCCGTTGAAGCGTTAAATAGGCCGACTGCTATCGTTCTGGTGTGTTGAGCGGCGTATGTTCATCACAAACACCGGGCGCCCGATTTATGGTGGTTTGACACAAATGAAATACGACATACATAGAGGATGCCGCGCTGTACAACCGCGCTGCCGCAGGCAAGATTAGTGCGCGCTACAGGCACTGCGTAAGTCTTGTTAATTAATGTTTGATTTCGGTAGGGACTATTATAAACGATTTTTTTATTTTGTGCTACATCGCTATTCTCAGATTTGTGCGCCAATCCACCGCCGCAAAAAGCGCGCAACTCCCAATACGCTACCCGGCGCTGTGGCGCATTACTGGCAATATCTTTGGTACACGCTTACCCCACAGCCACCACTTGTATTTCTCAGCAATATATGATATTGTTTATATAGTATATCAAGAATATCAACTATTTAGACATTACCTGAACAAGGAACCGTTATGCCATCACTACGCCACGAACAGGCTCCCAATAGCGCGCTAGTGGTTGCGGCGCACCCCGATGATATTGAGTTTATGGCTGGTGGTACCCTGGCAACCTGGATCGCGCAAGGTACCTCGGTACACTATCTTTTGGTGACCGATGGTGCTAGCGGGAGCCGCGACCCACAACAAACACCTGAGGTATTGGCGGCGCGGCGGCGAAGTGAACAGTGCGCCGCCGCCGATCTATTAGGCGTAACTTCGGTCACATTTTTAGGCTATAGTGACGCTGAGCTAGAACCCTCGCTTGCATTGCGAATTGCAATTGCACGCGTGATTCGGCAGGTGCGGCCCGAAGTCGTGCTTACCTTCGATCCACAGCGCCACTACAGTACCAATGGCATTAATCACACTGACCATCTTGTGGTGGGCGCAAGCACGTTAGGTGCGGTAATGCCGTTGGCTAACACGCGCCTGGCGGCCCGCACTCTTCTAGAGGAAGAGCTAGAGCCGCACGATGTTCGGGCAGTATACCTGTTTGACCCGGCGACACCCACGGATTGGATGCCCCTGGCGCGGTGCGAACTTGAGCAAAAGGCCAGCGCATTACAGGCACATGCTAGCCAGCTTACGCTGTGGGATGGTGTGGCAGCCGCCTATACTCACGCGCGTGATACCGCTCAAGCCGCCAATCGAGCCGGAGTATCTTGCGCGTATGCCGAGGCGTTTGTACGTATTCAGCTGGGCGCACATGTGCCGCAACCGCAGCCCGCTCGCCGCCGGGCGCTTGTGCCTGCCGTTGCTGGGATTGCACAGGTAGCGCGTTCCGTTCAGCTCGCATTCACTAGCCTGGTGGCGCTGCGACGCATTCGTTAGAGATATATTGCTCCAGAATGCAGTTCCGCCGCTCTATCCAGTGTGCGGTTGGTCACGCGCGTCGATTTGCTGCTGGCGGCGCACCAGCGTTTGGGCCATCCGCACATTGGCTGCATCAATCATCGTACCATTCAGGTTTATTGCGCCGTGCCCTTCGGCTTGTGCCTGGGTATATGCGGCAACCACTGATTGCGCCCAGGCTAGTTCACTGGGGGCAGGCGCAAACACCGTATTGGCGGTAGCTAGCTGGGCTGGGTGAATACATTGCTTGCCGTCGAAGCCAAGCGCAAGTGCCACCCGGCAGGCGCGCTCGAAGCTGCCTGCATCCTTAAAATTGGCCGATGGGCCATCCATACAGCGTAGCCCACTGGCGCGCGCGGCTGCCACAATCGTGTGCATCACAGCATGCCAGCGATGGCCGGGGTATAACGCATCATGGGCGTCGGCCTCGCCTATGTGCTCAAGCGGCATACGCATCGACGCCGCATAGTCGCCTGGCCCGAAAATGAGCGACTCAAGCCGGGGCGTGCTCTGCGCGATCTCGCGTGCCCACAGGAAGCCGCCTGCCGTTTCGATCTGTGCTTCGATCCCGATCTGGCGTACCAGGCTCAGGCGCGCTTCGATCTGCCCCAGCAAGGTATCGAGGAAATGCAGGTCGCGCGGCGCATTGGCTTTCGGCAGCATAATCAGATCGATGTGTGCACCCGCCGCTTCGACAACCTCGATAACATCACGATAGGCATATGGCGTATCGAGCGCGTTGATGCGTACTATGCGCGTGCGCGAGCCAAAATCGAGTGTTTGCAGGGCTTGAACGGCATGGGCGCGGCTAGCTTCTTTCTGCTCGGGCGCGACTGAGTCTTCCAGGTCGATACATACCATATCCGCTGCGCTGCGGGCTGCTTTGGCGATCATATCGGGCCGCGCTGCGGGAACAAACAGCATACTACGCGTAAGCCGGGCTGGTATCGTATTCATAGCACGCTCCTAACCTACAGCAGTTACTTTTGGAATGCTAGGCTACTTGCCCAGCCGGGCGAGGGCCTGGAAATACTGTTCATGGAGCGACGGCGTATTGCTTATGCTCATTCCCAGGTCGCTGAGCAGGCCATCGGCAATATCGTAAATTAACCCATGAACCGTCAGTATTTGCCCACGTTCCCAGGCATCTTGCACTGCGGTCGTTTCGCAGACATGCTTCACCTGGTCAAGCACATTCAAGGCACAGAGTAGGCGCAGTCGTTCAGCTGTAGTGCTACATGCCGCCAATAGTGTGGCGTGGTCGTTGCGTACATCCTGCACATGGCGCAGCCAGTTGTCGATCAGGCCAACGCGGTCGTTCTGGAGCGCAGCCTGTACGCCACCACAGCCATAGTGCCCACAGACAATAATGTGCCGTACGCGGAGTACCGCCACCGCATAGTGTAACACCGAGAGACAATTCAGGTCGGTGTGTACAACCACATTGGCAACATTTCGGTGTACAAACATTTCGCCCGGCAGCAACCCAACCAGCTGCGTTGCGGGTACACGGCTGTCCGAGCAGCCGATCCAGAGGTATTCGGGGTTTTGCTGGTGCGCCAGCCGCTGAAAAAAGTCCGGGTCGGTTGATGTCATTTCGGCGGCCCAGGCGCGATTTTTAGCGAGAAGCTGCGTAAGGTCGTTCATAGGTGTTATTTCCATCATGCTATTTACAATGTACGGGTCTGCCCGCCATCAATATCGAGCAGTACGCCCTGGCAGTAGCTTGCCAGCGGCGAGGCTAGAAATGCAACTGCCTGAGCGATCTCTGCGGGCGTGCCAAAGCGCGGTACACCAAGCGATTGAGCGAGCTGCGCCGCTGCCGTGGCCGTATCAATGCCGTGTTCAGTCGCGACACGCTGTATCCGTAGTTGGAGACGTTCGGTGGCAATTGAGCCAGGGTTAATCGCATTGACGCGCACACCATCGCGCTGACCGCGGTCGGCCAGGGCTTTCGTTAGGTTGAGTAACGCTGCATTCACCGAACCACCGATGGTAAATTCGGCGCTGCCCGTGCGCCCACCGATGCCTGCAATATTGATGATACAGCCGTGCCGCGCTTGTAGATGTGACCACGCTGCCCGGCAGCAGCGCATCGCGCCAAAGAACTTGAGGGCGAAGCCATCGTCCCAGTCGGCATCGGGCAGCGCAAGAAAATCGCCGCGCTTCGTCGCCCCGGCATTATTCACCAGCACATCAATCTGACCGAAGCGGGCTACCGCAGCAGCAGCAACCTGTGCAGGCACTTCAGGCAGGCGCAGATCGGCGGGCTGTACCAGGCATTCGGTGCCAGACTGCTCGGCTACCTCAGCCAGCATATCGCCCGAGCGGGCTACGAGCACCAGGCGCATCCCCGCGTTGGCCAGTGTATGCGCAATGGCGCGGCCAATGCCACGGCTAGCACCAGTAACAATCGCGACCTTCCCGTGTAGCTGCAAATCCATCGAGCATCCTTTTCCGCTATCTATACTGATACCATCAAGCGTGCGCGATACTATCGGCGTTTATCTGTTCATTGGCTCAAGCAATTGTACCACCCGGCGTATGCCACTGGTATGGTAGAAACAACGAACCCGGCTATGTTCTGGATGCCTTGCCAAATAGGCTTCTACTTCCAAATCTAATAGTACGCCAACACAGTGCTAACGCAGCATTATGATCGAGCTGCTACCATATCCATAGATACACATATGGATGAAGGAGTACGATCCAATGGTTCATGCTGAAATTCCACAGCGCCGCCCATGGCTCACTGTGGCCTGGCTGGTGACGTTTGCCTTTGCCGCGCTGATGAGCGTGCTTAACTTATATGTTGGTGTAATGATTGCGGGGATGGCAATCATGGCCCTCGTGGCGTTGGCTCTGGGTGTAGCGCCACGGGCCAGTGCGCAAGTGCCCTGGCGTGCCAGTGTGCGGCGCAGCATTACTACCGACGAGCAGCTTGCGCAGGTAGCTTTTGTCGTGCCCGCCGAGAGCACCCCGGGCTATACGCCGATGCTGACGCGCAACGGTTATGTGTTAGTGAACGAAGCTGGTTCGGTGGTGTATACGCTGAAATAATTCTCGGGTTAGTAAATATCTTGGCTACTGCTGCGTCTATCGCTTTTATAAAAGCGATAGACGCAGTTTTTGTTTCGCATCTGCTGCTGGTTTTGTTATTAGTACTTGCCTGTTTACCCATACCCTTACCTCAGCTATAACGGTTTTCAAGAAGGTGCTATTAGCTATTGGTGCGGGCGAAACGATTGACAAACATGTGTGGTGATAGCCAGTAAGCACAAATCACTAAACTAATCCGATTTTAATACGGCCATATCATAGTATGCTTTAACGATTTGTTAGAGGGATGATATGGAACAAAAAAAGAAGCTTCATATCGGATTGCTGGTTGTTTGTCTGGTATGCTTCGAGATTTTTAATGGGTTTTGGCTGTCCTGGGAAGTGTCTAAAGTCGTACTGTATTCGCTTGGGCGCTGCGAACTTGCTATTGGGTGGTGGGCGCCTGCCCGCTGGAGCTTTCAGCAGATCGCGCAACGCCAGGCGGGTGAATATTTAGGCGAGGGTTATCATGGGCGGTTAGCGCGATTTCGTGAAGCGCTGCCAAAAATACGATATGTGGATGTTTCTACTCTGAGTAGCGAAAGTTATTATCGCGAAGGCGTGGCAGCGCTATCACAGAATGATTATCCTACGGCGAAAATGATATTGGCTTCAATCCCGTATTATCGTGATGTACCAGCATTATTGAAGGGTCAATATTATCGTACTCAAGTACCGACGAATAACATACACTGGATCGTACAAGCTGGAGAACAGGCTATTCGCAGTATAGCATTTAGCCCTGATGGTCGATTGTTAGCCTCAACGAGTGGCGATGCTTATGTAAGGCTTTGGCGCGTTCAAGATGGCAAACTCTTGCGCGTATTGTATGGTGATAACAATAGCCCCGTAAAGGCAGTATTTACGGCCAATGGCAGGTTACTGTCGGTACTTTGTTCAAATGGCACGATTAAGATTATAGATATATATAGCGGCCTGACTCTCAAGACACTAAATGTTAGTACAAGTGATTTCGACATACATCCAAATGGGCAATGGTTTGTTAGTGACGATGGTATTTCTGCCAGCACCATTGTTCTTTATAATATTAATAATGGTTCTCTTATAGCACGTATTACCGATACTTCGCCCGTAGAGCTTAAGTTTACCCCTGATGGAACGAGATTAGTTGGCTTTTCTCCTACAGAAGGATTAACCATTTGG
>JAFEAS010000163.1:0-5734 GCA_018266315.1 Chloroflexi bacterium SZAS-1
CACCAACTACCCAGCCGACCAGAGCCCCTTGCCCGATACATACCAGCTGAAGCTGGATAGCTTGGCCGACATCGACGCCTTACTAATCACCGGGAAGAAAGACCCGAACCTGGCAGCAGTGCAATACAATCAGCAGACCATGACCCATTTCACGCAAGCGGTGGGCAATGGCTGTGCCTTCTGCCACAACGCTAATTACTTCCCAAGCAACGAGATTCCGCAAAAGAATCACGCGTTGATTATGCTCAAGATGGCGCAACATATCAACACGACGTACAAGCCGATTATGTTTAACAAGGCACCATCCTGCTGGATGTGCCATCAGGGCCAGCGGCTCCCGCCCGGCTCGGCCAACCCTGGGCAAATACCTGAAATATTGGGGTATAAGACCCAATAGCGCGACAGACGAGGTTTTGAGCCACGGAGGCAGTAGAATACGAAGTATGCAGATGAGGCTCCTTCGTATTCTACTGCCTCCGTGGCTCTTATGTTCTGTGAGGAGGCCGCAGTGAGGCGACGCCCGGCCTGGTTACTCCGCCCATTCCAACAGCTCAAAGCCCGTGCTAGCGATTGGATCGAACATCATGGCACTATGGCGCTATGGCTGAGGGTGTTGCGATTGGGCTTATTTCAGTTTGGGATGGGGCTAACACTAGCACCGATTACTGGCACGCTCAATCGGGTGTTGATCGATGGGCTGCGTATTCCAGCGGTGCTCGTGGGGTTGCTCATCGCCATTCATTACTTTGTCTCGCCAGTGCGCGCACTCATTGGGTTCAAATCAGATCAGAGCCGCGCGCGTGGGCGCTGGCGCACACCCTATATTGTATTAGGCGCAATCCTCACCTTCGGCGGCCTCAACACGGCTGGCTTCTCACTTGTGCTTTTGGGCGGCAAGGGGATGTTGCCGTTCGTCCCCGCGCTGATCATATGTTTGCTCATTTTCCTGGCCTATGGTATTGGCGTGAATATCGTTGAAACGGCCTACCTGGCGTTAGTGAGCGACCTTACGCCACCAAAGGAGCGCGGGCGCGTTCTTGCTGTGCTATGGATGATGCTGGTGCTGGGCACGATTGTTAGCTCGATTCTCCTGGGCGGTTTGCTGGTAAACTATAGCGACGAGAAGTTGATTAGTATTCTGCAAACGTCGGCCTTGCTCTTTCTTGTATTTACGGTTGCATCGCTGTGGCGGCAAGAGCGGTTACGCTCCGATGGGCGTGTGGTAGGGTACCATGCCGAAGAAATTCGCGTGCGGATGTCGCTTAGGCAATCGGTCACGCTGTTGCTACGCCAGCCAATTCTGCGCCGCCTGTTTGCAATTCTGTTTCTTGGCACCGCCGCATTTGCCTCGCACGATGTGCTGCTTGAGCCATACGGCGGGCAGGTGCTAAAGTTGAGCGTTAGCGATACCACGCGCCTTACCTCGCTATGGGGTCTGGCGATGCTCGTCGCTATTCCGGCAGCGGGCTGGCTGCTCTGGCGCGGCTTCTCACCGGTGCTGCCTATTCTTATGGGATGCGCGGTTGGGGCGCTCGGGTTTCTGGTGATTAGTATCGCAAGCGACGCCGCGCTGGCAACCGCATTTCGCTCGGGCGTGTGGCTTATGGGTATGGGCCGCGGGCTATTCATTGTGGGTAGCGTGGCGCTGGTAATGGCGCTCACCGACCGCGAACATGCAGGACTCTTCCTCGGTCTGTGGGGCGTGATGCAATCGCTTGCTCAGGGCGTGGGCGTGGTTGGCGGCGGCCTGGTGCGCGATATTGCAGAAGCACGGACTGGCAATGTTGTGGTAGGCTACACCGCAGTGTATGGTATTGCGCTGTTGAGCCTGATCGCAGCACTGCTATTATTAGTAACCTTACGGCTCGCGCGCCTGCGGCCTGAGGCGATTGAATCGCCATGGCAAGGCTTGCAGGATATTCCTGCCGATCAGATTCTCTATTAGGCGGCAAAGCCGCCCTTGTAACCCAGGATACACCTATGCAAAAACCGCTTGCACCTCCTTCCCCAATCGCGCCGAAAGTTCCTACGTCGCCGCTGGCGCGCTCGCTTGCGTTAATGAAGCCGGTGACGTGGTTCGCACCAGCGTGGGCTTTTTTGTGCGGCGCTGTTGCAAGCAACGGTGCGACCTGGACTCTGCCGAGTTTGGGGCGTATAGCGCTTGGCATCCTACTGGCCGGGCCAATTTTGTGCGGCCTGTCGCAAGTAATCAACGACTATTGCGACCGCGAGGTCGATGCGCTCAACGAGCCCAACCGGCTCATTCCCTCGGGTCTGGTATCGCCGCTTCAAGTATTTATCACAATTGGAGTGCTGGCAGTACTCGCCATTGGTATGAGCTTGGTGCTCGGCACAAAGGTAGCACTGCTAACGGCAATTGGTATGGTGCTGGCCGTTGTGTATAGCGCGCATCCTATTCGCGCTAAGCGTAACGGCTGGCTTGGCAATGGCCTGGTTGCGATTTCATACGAGGGTTTGCCCTGGCTGGCGGGTAATCTTGCCTTTGGTCACCTCACAGTCCCTTCACTCATTGTGGCGGCGCTTTATTCCCTTGGCGCGCACGGCATTATGACAATCAATGACTTTAAGAGCATGGATGGCGACCGTGTGAGCGGCATTAAGACCATTCCTGTAATGCTAGGTGCCTGGGGCGCGGCGTGGGTGGCTGTGCTTACTATGAATATGGCTCAGCTCTTTGTTATTATGATGTTCGCTGTATGGCAGCGCTGGATATTCGCAGGCATTATTGCGGCCCTATTTGTTGCCCAGCTGCCGCTTCAGCGGAAGCTCATTCAAGATCCACGCGGGCGCGCGGTGTTTTATAATGCTAGCGGCACGACACTTTTCGTATGGGGAATGCTTGCAGCAGCACTCGGGATTAGGTAAAGCCACAGATGACAGCTGGCAGTAAACAATGCGCGTTTTTCGTTATTGGGAACTGCCAACTGCCGTCTGTCGCGGAGGGAAATCATGGACGAAGTCCTTGTAGTTGGCGCATCGGTGGGCGGCTCGACAGCGGCGGAAACCTTGGCAAAGGCAGGCGTACCGGTAGTGATGCTCGAACGTGACCTGGCACGCGTGAAGCCGTGTGGTGGCGCAGTACCGCCAGTGGCATTCAAAGAATTCGACATCCCACAAAGCCTGATCTCGCGCAAAGTACACCACGCACTGGTTCACTCGCCTTCTGAGCGCACTGTTGCGATTGATGTGGTAGGCACCAGCCCACACAGCGACGACGATTATATCGCAATGTGCTGCCGCGAAGAGTTCGACCAGTTTTTGCGGAACCGCGCAGTTGCACAGGGCGCACACCTGATTGAAGGGCAATTGCTCGACCTCAAGGTAACTCCTGCTGGTGTTACGACCACCTATCGCGAGAAGGCTAGCGGTGCCACCAAAACGCTGCGTACCACTGCGGTGATTGGTGCAGATGGCGCATATTCGCCAACCGCGAAGGCGCTGGGGCTGCCCAACCTACCGCGCTGCGTCGCGATCCAAGAGCGCATTCGCCTGCCCGACGATAAAATGGCGCGCTGGGCCGATACCGCCGACCTCTACCTCGGCACAGAAGTTAGCCCCGACTTGTATGCCTGGGCCTTCCCCAAAAAAGATCATGTTGCTGTAGGAATGGGTGCCGGGCACGGTCACACCAAAGCGGCCAAGCAGCACCTGGCGAACCTCAAGCAGCGGATCGCGCCCGAGCTGGCTGGTGGCGAGATTATTCTGCAAGAAGCACATGCGCTGCCCATGCAACCGCGCCCGCAGATCGCTTTCGACCGTGCCATGCTGGTAGGCGATGCCGCGGGCCTGGTGGTCAACACGTCGGGCGAGGGCATCTACTGGGCGATGAAGAGCGCCCAGCTGGCGGCTGAAGTACTGGCCGGAAGCCTGCTCAACCCGAGCGCCGAGCGGCTGCTGCGCTACCAGCGTACATGGTGGAAACAATATGGCACTATGTATCGCTTCCTGCGCTGGCTGCAAAAATGGGGCTATGGCGGCGAGCGGCAGATGGAAGTATTCACCGATATGTGCCGCAACCGCGATGTGCAGCAGCTCACCTTCGAGTCGTACATGCACAAAACGATGGCGCCAATGCCCTGGCTCGCCCAGATGCGTATGACCGGCGATATTCTGAAAGCACAGGTAAAATATTACCTACCGCGTATGCGCCCGGCCGGGAAACCCGCCGCACGCGGCTACGCGTAAGAAATACTCACGCTCGCACTGGCAGGTTCGTTACTTCGATTTACGCCACACACTACGAACCATAATAATTATCCTTGCTGCCGCAGGCACCATACTCTTTCGTACACACGGACGCACCAGCGCAATGAGTCGCTTGCCGCGACAGGCAGACTAATCTTGGAAGGCTGTTATGCAACTACACCTGTTCCCAATGCTGTTCGCCCTCTTCGTATGGTGGTTCAGCACCGGCGTAATCATCTACCTCGATGGATTGCCACGGCGCACGTTTAAGTGGAGCTTCCTGGGCGGCACGATTCTGATGTTTGTGGCGCTATGGGGCCTGGCCTCAACCCGCAACGACACAAGCATTATGGGCGCATATTTAGCGTTTACCTGGGGCACGCTGGCCTGGGGCTGGCAGGAAATGAGCTTTTACATGGGCTATGTTACTGGCCCGCGCACTGCCCCCTGCCCCGAGGGATGCGGTGGTATTCGCCATTTTGGGCATGCCATCCAAACCAGCCTATACCACGAGCTGGCGGTAATCGCGGCGGCGGTGGCTGTGCTCGCACTGACATGGGGCGGCACCAACCAGATTGGCACCTGGACCTTCCTAATTATGTGGTGGATGCACCAGAGCGCCAAACTGAACGTATTCTTTGGTGTGCGCAACCTGAGCGAAGAATTCCTGCCCGAGCACCTACAATTTCTGCGCAGCTTCCTCACCAAGAAGCCGATGAACGCATTTTTCCCGATTTCGGTTACGATTTCAACAATTATTACCGCGCTACTGTTCCAGCGGGCGTTCGCAGCCAATGCCAGCGACTTCCAGGCAATTGGGTTTACCTTCCTGGGCTTCTTGATGGCCCTGGCGATCCTTGAGCACTGGCTGCTGGTAATGCCCTTCCCCAGCAAAATATGGGATTGGGGCTTGCGCTCGCGCACGAAGCAGATGCGCCCGGCCAGTATTGAGGTGGTGGCGGGGTTCCTGGGCGCGGGCAAAACCACCTTCGTGCGCCGCTTGCTGGCGACTGCCGACCCGAATGTACGTACCGTGGTGCTGGTGAACGACTTTGGCGCAGTTGGGATTGATGGCTCGCTGCTGAATAACCGTGGTGCGGATGTGGTTGAGCTGCCAAATGGCTGTATTTGCTGTTCGCTGCGCAGCGACCTGGGGCGGCAGATTCGCGAAGTAGTGGCGCGATTTGCGCCCGACCGGCTGCTGATTGAGCCGAGCGGTGTGGCCGAGGTCACAACCTTGCTGCGTGTGCTCAGCCAGCCGAGCCTGGCCGACGCCGTGAAGGATGTGCGGGTGTATACGCTGATCGATGCGGGCGGCTTCTTGCAGAGCTACGCACGTATGCCCGAATACTTCAATGCACAGGCCAATATTGCACCCGTGCTGATTGTGAATAAAGCCGACCTGGCAACACCCGCCGAGCTGAAGACGGTTGAGCAAACCTTGCAGGCGCTTAATCCGGCGGCGCAGATTGTACCGGCGCGCTATGGCGTCGTTGCCGATGCTGCGTTGCTGCAGATGAACCCGCTG
>JAFEAS010000163.1:5771-15516 GCA_018266315.1 Chloroflexi bacterium SZAS-1
GAAGCCGGGCTTGGCCTGGTATCGTGGAGCGGGGTGCTGGCTGGCGTGTACGACGAAACCGCACTGCGCGAGCTATTGGGCGCAGCAGCAGCCGGCAAATTTGGCGAACTGCTGCGGATGAAGGGCATTGCCCAGGTGCGGCGCGGCTGGGTGAACTTCGATCTGGCAGGCGGGCACCCCAGCATTACGGCCTTTGCCGCACGCGAAGGCGAAGCGCCGCGCATTGTCGCCATTGGCAATACGATTGAGGTTGAGCCGCTTGAAACAGCGCTCCAGGGCTGCCGACTGGATGCTGGCGAACAGGTCACGCGGCTTGCCCCGGCAGTGTAGTATTATGCGTGATAACGGCACCGAGGTACACGCGAATCCATAGCGAGTTCACCCCGGTGCCTGTGAGGCAGGAAGAGTATGAACGTTGCAACTTTTCACACCTACATCGCCGAGCGGCCTGCATTTCGGTGGCGGCTGGAACAACCGCTAGCCATTCTGCTGGCGGCCGGGCTTGGAATCTTGAGTGGCTGGGCATTCGGGAATGGCAGCAACCTTGGCTTCGCCTGGATGCTGTTTCTCTTCGGCTTTGTGTGGGTGCTGATTATTAGCGTGGCGCTAGGCATGTGGCTGGCGGTGCGCTCGCACCTGGCGCGTGGCGATTGGCGTGCGGCCTTGCATATTGGGTTCGCGAGTGTGTTCCCCACCACAACCGTCTACATGGTTATGGTTGTGCTGATGACCGCCGCAATACCATTGGTGAACATTACGTTTCCAAATGGTGCGCACGCCCTGGCACGGCCCGATTTCTTGCGCCATTTCCCGGTATTGTATTTTTGTAGCCTGATTGCGGGCTTGATGAGTGGGCCGCTCTTCGCACTATGGTCGCCGTGGAAACATATGGAGCGCAACTCCTAATGCGCACGCTCACGCTGCAACTGCCCGGCGGGCCGCTGGTAGCCGATTATTATGTCGCTACCAGGCCAGCCGCCGGGCCGCCAGTACTGCTCATCCACGGTTGGGGCGGCTCGGGCGGCTACTGGCGCGGTACGGTCGAGCGCTTGCGCGACCGCTTCGATGTGATTGTGCCCGACCTACCCGGCGTTGGCCGCTCGCTGCCGGTGCGCCAGCCATTCGACATGCCCGCACAGGTGGCGGCGCTTGAGGCATTGCTCCTGCAACTTCAGGTGCCACAAGTGCAGCTGATTGGGCATTCGATGGGTGGTGGGCTGGCGATTATGCTAGCAGCGCGCCGCCCCGACCTCGCCCAGCGGCTGATACTCACAGCCATATCGCTCTTTCAGAACGATGCCGAGCGCACGTTTTTCCGCACCATTACCGAAATATCGGGCGTCATGATGCACCTGCGCGCCGATTGGATGGCCGATCTGGGCTTTTTGCGGCAGCAATTTGCCACGCGTTTCTTTTACCGCGTGCCCGATGATCCTGAGCTGCTGCGTGCTGGCTTCCACGATTACCTGACAATGGATCGGGCCACCGCCGTCGCCAGCGCGCGCTCAGCCGCCGACCCGGCGATTAACGCAGCGGCACATGCGCTACGCTTGCCCACATTGCTGATCGTTGCACGGCAGGATCAAGTGATGCCGCCAGCGAATGTGCCATTTACGGTTGCTTCCATTCCAGGGTGTGAGCTGCGCTGGATCGAAGAGTGCGGGCACTTCCCAATGCTTGAGCACCCCGACGAATATGCAGGGCTGGTACGCGAATTTCTTGGCGCACCAGCCACAGTATTGGCATAAACCGCGCTAGGCCGGGATAGCCAGCACCGGCACATTGGCAGCGCAGATGGTTCGGGCAGTTGTGGTGCCAAATAGAATGTCTTCCGGGGTACGCGGGCCGTGGGTTGCCATGACAATCAAATCAATTGCCTGGTCGTTCGCGTAACGGTTGATGACATCGTGGGCACGGCCTTCGGCAGTAGCGGTTTGAACAGGTATCCCGGCTTCGGTAGCGCGCGTTGCATACTGGCTCAGCAGCTCCCGGTCGATTGCCAGGAGATCGCGGATGTTGGTAGTTGCGCTCCGCCGCGCCTGGTCGGTTTCACTTGGTAGCAGCGCATCGGCACCATAGACATGAACAATATGCAGCGCGGCACCAAAGGTGCTGCAAAGCGCAAGGGTATGCGTAAATGCTGCATCCGAGCGTGGCGCGAAATCGGCGGGAAATAACACCCGGCGCAGCGGCGGCAGTGCACCAGTGGATGGTAACGCCAGCAAGGGGAGCGCGCCAGGGCGTATCAGTCGCTCAAAGTCGTTCCCAACAAACACACGCGTCAGGCCGCGGTGCCGCGTAGGAAGCAGTGCCAGCAACCGACCATCCGAAGCAGCAAAGGTCGTCAGCACGGCACTCAGATGCTCGGGCCATACGGTAAACACATCGTTTGGCAAAACACCGGGTAAGGAAACGGCGTGGGCGGGCGCGCTTCGTTGGCGCACATTCAGAATACACAAACGGTTACGTAGCCCTTCGGCCAGGCGGGTAAGCCCGGGCAGGCCAGTAAGTGTATTGGCCTGGCCCGCCGTTAAAACAATGAGCGAACCATCGTGCAGCACCATAATGCCTCCGGCTAGATCTGGAATGCACAGATGTAGAGCTTTTGCGCAAATCTTGTACAACTTTGCAGGTTAATGATTTCGTATTATAATCTACCTATCGCAGTTCCTCAAGTGAATAGCCGAATATAATCGCATGTTGCGAACCGAACAAGACCTGCATACCCTTTATTTCCATCGCTCGGTTCGCGAATAACTGTAAATCTTTTCAGGCAGCGAACCATGACGATGTATACCCCCGCACAACTTGCGCGCCGCAACGCCAGCCGCTGGACGAAGGTGCAGGCCGTATTAGCCCCGATCCAGTTCCTGGCTTTTCTGGTAAGCCTGGGTCTGGTCATTCGTTACTTGCTCACCGGCCAGGGCTATACCGCCGCAAACATCAGCGTGCTAATCAAGATTGCGCTGCTGTGGGCGATCACAATCACCGGGATGATCTGGGAAAAAGAGATTTTCGGGCAGTATTTTCTGGCGCGTGAGTTTTTCTGGGAAGATGTTGGGAACGCGGTTGCGATGGTGACCCACAATTTGTATTTTCTGGCGCGCGCGCTGCATTGGTCGGATCGCGCCGTAATGACCTTGATGCTACTGGCCTACGCCACCTACCTGATCAACTGTGCCCAGTTTGTGCGGCGCGGCATACAGGCCGGGCGACAGCGGCGGCTGATGCAGCAGCAAGCGGCAGCCAATAGCCGGTTAACCACGAATGAGATGATCTGATGAACGCGAAGGCGATAGTCATTCCCGAGCCGAATAGCGTTGAGCTGCGCGAGGTGCGGCTGACTGAGCCTGGCGCGGATGATGTGGTGGTGCAAACGTTCTACACCTCGATTAGCGCTGGCACCGAGCGCATGCTGTTGGGTGGGCGCTTGCCGCACCCGATGCTCAGCTTCCCGGTGGTGCCAGGCTACGAGAGCGTTGGGCGCGTGGCGCAGGCAGGCGCAAACGTTCCGCCGGAGCTGCTGGGGCAGTGGGTGTATATTGGCGGTGCACGCTGCTTTGTGGATGTAAACCCGGCCTGGGGTGGGCAATCGTCGGTACTCATTGCCGATTACCGGCGCGTTGTACCGCTCAATAGCGTGGAACCGCACCAGGGCGTACTACTGGCGCTGGCCGCAACCGCGCTACATGGCGTCGATCTTTTGGGCGATGCGGAGCATGCTTCAGGCACGCAGCGGCGCGCGCTGGTGCTTGGGCAAGGGCCAGTAGGCCAGATCGCCGCGCGGCTACTACGCCGCCAGGGCACCTGGGTAGCCGTCTCCGACCGTGATGCCGGGCGGCTGGAACGTTCTAGCGCTGACCTGGCAACATTGGCAGGCGACACGCCTCTGAAAGAGGCGCTGGGCGAACCAGTACATACGATTATCGAAGCAACTGGCTCGATGGCGGCACTGGCTGACGCATTACCAGCGCTCGCCGAAGGCGGCACGGTTTTATTGCTGGGATATTATGACGAGCTGCGATTGCCGTATATGCCCTTATTCCTGAAGCAAGCGCGGCTGCTTACGGCGCGCGAGTGGGCACCTGGCGACCTGGTGCGCTGCCGCGACATGATCGCCGACGGCACGCTCGATCTGCGTGGCCTGATTACACACACACTCCCGGTGGCGCAGGTTTCGGCGGCATATCAAACCGCGCTGAACGACCCGGCATGCCTGAAATTACTGCTCGAATGGGCGGCTTAGGTTTACATGGTTAGGTGAGAATGCAATCGCCGGGGCACCAAACGGATTGGTGTAAAAGGGCTTTCGAACAGCTGTCAGGGGGAACTATGGCGCCACGGATGCTCGCAATTTATGGCAAAGGCGGGATGGGCAAAAGCTTCTTTACCTCGAACCTCACCGCCCGCCTGACCTTCGACGGCTTTCGGGTGATGCAGCTTGGCTGCGACCCTAAGCACGATTCGTGCAACACAATCTTTGGCGGCTACTCGCTGCCAACGCTGGGCGAGCAATGGCGAATGTTCAAAGAGGCCGGGAAGGAAGATCAGCTTGCGGTCGGCGATGTCATTTTTCGCAGTGAGCTAAAGCCGGGCTACCCGATCTTTGGCTGTGAGCTAGGCGGCCCCGAGGTGGGGCGCGGCTGTGGCGGCCAGGGCATCTCATCGGGCTTCAAAACGCTCGAAGGGTTGGGCATGAGCAAGTGGGATCTCGATTTTATTGTGATGGACTTTCTGGGCGACGTGGTATGTGGCGGATTTGCCACGCCGCTGGCGCGTTCGCTCGCCGAACATGTGATCATCGTCGTCGGGCACGATCGTCAATCGCTGTATGCCGCGAACAATATCGCCAGAGCCGCACAATACTTCCGCTCGATGGGCGGCAGCACCCACGTACTGGGCCTGGTGGTCAACCGCGACGATGGCAGCGATACCGCTGACCTCTACGCGCAAGCGGTGGGGCTACCCATCCTGGCGCGGCTGCCGCTCAGCCGCAAGGTGCGCGAGCTGGCCGACGCCTGCAAGCTCTCGCTTGAGGATGCGCAGTTCAACGCCATTTTTAGCGATTTAGCCGGGCGCATCGCGCGCCGCGAAATTGCCCCCTGCGCCGATTATACGCCACTCGAATACGATGAATTCCTGCGCGTGTTTGGTGCTGCGGAACCCGAAGGCAGCCCGGCCCCAGCCAGCGCCACCGACTTGTTCGGCAAAAACAAAACTGTAAGCGCCATCCCAACCCTTACGCTCACGCCGATCATTCCCCAGGTGCAAGTGAGCGACCCGGTGCTGCTCAAAGTGCAACGTATGATCGAAGCGATTGGTCTGCATGTCACCGACCTTGATCGCAGCGACAAGGAGGGCATAACGGTCACTTCAGGTGCGCTTGAGATGCGCCTGGGGGCCGATGAAGATATGGACAGCAAAGTAGCATTTCTCTCGGCGCTACGCCGTTCGGGCCAGGAGTTCACCTTCATCGATCTGCGCTACGCCGACGCGCCTTCGTATCGCTAGCCTCCGCCGGGAGTGGAAGAGTAACTAATGACACAGGAAGCCATAGTTGATCTCGCATACCTCAACCACCTGCTGGTTGAACGCCTGAAAGTAAAGCGCCGACCGGTTGCAATTACCTATTGCGCTGATGCGCCACCGCCCGGCTACGAGCCAGCAAACGTGGTGGCATGTGCGATTGTGCGCGAGGCCGAAAATGGGCGACGCGTGTATGTTGATGCGCAGCACCACGATTGCTGGGTCGGCCAGTATCACCTGGGCTGGCTACCGAATGCTCAGTCGCTGATCACCGAGGGCGAGTACCTAACGATGGCTCAAGGCTTCTTCACAGCCGAAGGCGCGCGGCGAAATAAGGCGCAGAGCAACTCGCTGCCAGCGGGCGCAATTGCAGCGCTCGCAGCCGCGCCTCTCGACGATGTACCCGAAGGTGTACAAGTCGATGCGCTGATCTGTATTACCGATCCGATGCACGCGATGCAGATTGCCGGGGCCGCCTCGGTGCGCGATGGTACCTTCCCGATCGGCGAGATCGGCCCTTCGGCATGCGCCTCGATTTTTGCTACGCCGCGCCTGACGCGCAACAGTGTGTTTGCTACCGGCGATGGTGGCGGGCGCATGCACAATCGGGTGGGGGCGGGCGAAATGTTTATTTCGATCCCGCGCGAGCATTTTCACTATATCGTCGAGTTAATTGAGAACTTTCGGATCGATCCGGAGAAGATGCGCGAATTAATCATGCCCTCGCATGCGCCACGCGCCGAATGAGCGGGTAGGGTTTCGGCTTGTAGCGCGTCGTTTTATCAATTGGATGTATTCACGACTGCTGATACAGAAAGGAGTCCCCATGAGTCTGGTTCTCCTCCAAGGGGCCGCGCCGGTTCCCGCATCGGGCTTTATGCTCTGCTTCATTCCGCTGGCAGCGATTGTGCTGGGGTTGGTCGCTTTCTTCGTGTACACCGACCGGCACGCCGCGCGCCCCTACCTGCGCCTGAATCCCTCCGATTCCAAACAGAATCCTGTGGCTACTGTTAAAAATATGGCGCAAACAATGCGCGGAAAGGAGCGACGATGAGCCTCGTCCTTCTACAAGGTAGCGCACCAATTCCCGCATCGGGCTTTATGCTCTGCTTCATTCCGCTGGCAGCGATTGTGCTAGGGTTGGTCGCTTTCTTCGTGTACACCGACCGGCACGCCGCGCGCCCCTACCTGCGCCTAAATCCGTTCGGGCCAGCGAATGCTAGCACACCTGCGCGCCCGCCGGTTGCGCCTGCCCCGGCAGCAAATGTGGCACCGCCAGCGGCTGCCCGACCGCCGGTTGCAGCACCGCCGGTAGCTCCGCCTGCTGTAGCACCAAGCGTTGCGCCGCCAGCGGCCAGCGTACCAGCACCGACGGAGAAAGTAAACACCGCACAAGGCATTGTGCAGCCAGGCATTGGCCAGGCAGCGGCCCCAACCGAAGGTACGCCTACTGTCGATCTCGGGCAATCAACGATCAAAGATGCGGTGGGCATTACCTACATCGAGTATGATCCGCCGGGGGCCGACCTGGCTGGTGAGTATGTACGCTTTCAAAACAATACACACCAGGCCATAACTATGACCGGCTGGCAGCTCGAGGATGGTGCTCGCAAGCACACCTATACCTTCCCAGCCTTCACCTTGCCCGCAGGCGCGACGGTAGTGCTTTGGACCAAGGCGGGCACGAATGAAGCGGGGAACCTCTATTGGGGCAACCGCGCAGCGATCTGGAATAACACGGGCGATACGGCGGTATTGCGCGACGCGGCTGGTACCGAAATTAGCCGCTTCAGCTACACAGGCAAGTAACTTCGCCAGGGTAATGGTAAACTAGTACGCACAACGCACTATGCATGGCGATCATAATGCGTTGTGCGTACTGTGTTCTCTGAGAGAAAGAGCAGGAGAGAACCGCATGGCCGAGACAATTGCGTTGCAGCAGGATGCAACGCCGGGCCAACCATGTAAGCTTCATCCCCAATCGATGTGCCCCGCATTTGGCTCGCTGCGCATCCTCACGCGCATCGAAGGCTCGCACCCGGTGATGGCGACTGACACAGGCTGCCTGTATGGCCTCACCTTTGTTACGCACTTTTATGGCGCGCGCAAGTCAATTCTGGCGCCAACGCTTGGCACCGCCGAATTGATGAGCGGCCAGGTGGTTGAAGGCACGCGTGCAGCAATCGATGTGGCGGCGAAAGAGCCAGGCTGCCGCCTGATTCCCGTGGTATCGCTGTGTGTAGCCGAAACCGCCGGGATGCCTGAAGAGTTGCTGCCCCAGCGCATAGGTGAGGCCGAAGTTGTGCTTGTGCGGGTGCCAGCCTACGCCATTCACTCACACCCCGAGGCGAAGGACGTAGCGATGGCGGCATTGCTGCGCCGCCTGGGCGATACCACCGGGCCTAAAGAGCCGCGCACGGTCGTGCTGCTGGGCGAAGTATTCCCCGCCGACCCGCTGGCAATCGATGGGGTGCTGCGGCGCATGGGCGTAGAGCAAACGATAACTCTGCCGGGCCGCTCAATCGACGACCTGCACCGCGCCGGGCGGGCCGGGGCGCTGGCCCCGCTGCACCCGTTTTATAAAGAAACGACGCAGGTATTCCGTAGCTGGAATGTGCCGGTGGTTGGCGGCGCGCCGGTGGGTATTAGCGGCTCGTATGCCTGGCTCAAGGCGCTTGGTACACTGCTTGAGCTTGACCCAGGGCTAGTGCAGCAGGTGGCCGACGAAGAGCGCGAGCGCGCCCAGGCGCTGGTGAATGCACGGCCACTCGCCGGGCGTGTGCTGGTGACAGGCTACGAAGGCACCGAGCTGGCCTATGCGCGCCTGCTGGTCGAGGCTGGGGCCGAGGTTCCGTATGTTTCGACCTCGATCGCGCCCGACCCACTGGTCCTACCCGACGAGCTATGGCTCAAGGCGCGCGGCACCAAGGAAGTGATATATCGCAAATCGCTGGAAGAAGACATGAGCGCGCTCGATCGTTATGCGCCCGACCTGGTGCTTGGCACCACGCCATTCTCAAGCGCCGCCAAGGATCGCGGCATCCCCGGCCTGTATTTTACCAACCAGCTGGCCTCGCGGCCCTTCTTCCTCAGCGGCGGCATGGCGGCTACGCTGGGCCTGGTGCGCGACACGATCGACCGTGGCGCGAAATACCGCGAGATGCAGGAGTTTTTCGCTGAGTAAGCTCGCAGCGCCGGTTCGGCGACGAATTGCCGACGGCGAACTGCCAATGAGGTAACTACCCATGCCCCCGACGATTATCCGCGATCTTTCCGACACCAGCGGCTACTGGGCAGCGGTGTGGACAATGTGCTGCCTGCCCGATGTTCACCTGATCTGCGATGCGCCGATCGGCTGCTTCAACCTGGTGGCCACCGCCGTACCCGATTATACCGACGCAATTCCACATATTGAGAATATTACGCCCTCGGTGATGACTGAGCAAGAGGTTGGCGGCCAGGGTACCGGCCCAGCGGTGCGCCGCACCTACGAGGGTCTGCGCGATACCGGCGTGCTGGCGGGCAAACAGCTCATCGTCGTCTCAACCGCCGAGAGTGAGATGATCGGCTCCGACCTCACGGATCTGGTGAAGCAACTGCAGCCGGGAACGCGCTTCTACTATAGCAACTCGCTGTCGGAAGATGAGTGGGCCGGGCGCGACCGGGTGCTGCGCTGGCTGTGGGAACAGTACGGCCAGCCCACCCAACCGCTCGCCGCACCGCCCGCAGCGCGGGGCACCGTCAACATTATTGGCCCGACCTACGGCTGCTTCAACTCGCCCGCCGACCTTGAAGAGCTGAAACGGCTGATTGCTGGTGCGGGCGGAACGCTTAACCTGGTGTACCCGTTTGAAGCAACGCTCGCCGACACGCCGCGCCTGGCCGATGCCCATGTGAACGTGGTATTGTTCAAAGAATTTGGGCAGGGCCTGGCTGCCGACCTTGGCCAGCCAACGCTGCTGGCACCCTTTGGCATGCGCGACACCACGGCGTTTCTGCGTGAGCTGGGCAGGCTGCTTGGCACCAGCGCCCAGGCCGAAGCCTTTATTGCGCACGAAAAACAGACCACGCTCCGGGCAGTGTGGGATTTGTGGCGCGGGCCGCAAGGCGACTGGTTTGGCACGACCGACATTGGCATTGTGGCGGGCCGCGCGCACGCCGATGGGCTGCGGCGCTTCCTGGGCGATGAGCTGGGCATGCCGATCGCGTTTGTGTCGGG
>JAFEAS010000164.1:0-2851 GCA_018266315.1 Chloroflexi bacterium SZAS-1
GGCAGCGTCAGGCGCACTTTGTCGCCAACTCGCATGGTGGCAACACCTTCGTCCCAGCCTTTAATCACCTGCCCGCGCCCGAGTGTAAACACAAACGGCTGCCCACGGTCGCGCGAGCTATCGAACTTTTTGCCGTTGGTGAGCCAGCCAGTGTAATGTACCGAAACGCGATCGCCAGTTTTGGGTGCTGGCCCAGTCCCTTCGGCGAGCTTCTCAATCTGCATACCAGTTGTCATAGTGAAACTCCTTCGTGCTTGATTCTGAGCGTTGGCTGTTTGCGCAGAAACGCTATTTATGGCGTTACACCCAGCGCGGCGGCCACCCGGCCCAGCGCCTCGATATGTGCCTGTGGTGTGTGCAAGCCCGCGCCCATGGTGTTGATGCCAAGATGTGTGGCTCCGAGTGCGCGCCATGCCTCCACGAATGGAACCCACTCGTGCTCGGGCACCTGCCCAATGCTCAGCCGCGCCTCGATACCCAGCGTCGCCGGGTCGCGCCCGGCTGCAACTGCGCCCGCGCGGAAATGTTCGAGCAGCATGCGGGCATGGTCGTCGGGGGCGCGCTGCGGGAACCAGCCATCGGCCAGCCGCCCGGCGCGCTCAACGGCGGCCTCGGCGCTACCGCCGACCCACAGCGGCAAGGGCTGCTGTACTGGTAGCGGGTTAATCCCCGCTTCCTCAATCGTATGCCAGCGCCCGTGGAATGTCACGCTCGGCTGCGACCAGAGCGCGCGCAGCACGGCAATTTGCTCTTCCAGGCGGGCGGCGCGGTTCTTGAAATTTTCGCCCAGCGCCTGGTACTCCACCGGGTTCCAGCCAATTCCCACGCCAACGCGCAATCGCCCGCCACTCAGCACATCCAGCGCCGCCGCCTGCTTCGCCACCAGCGCGGTCTGGCGCTGCGGCAGAATGATCACGCCAGTCACAAACTCCAGCGCGCGGGTGAGGCCCGCCAGGTAGGCAAACAGCACGAACGGCTCGTGAAAGGGCGTGGTGCGATTGTATGCGCCGCGCCAATCGGGGCGGTTGGTCAAATCTGCGCCCAGCACATGATCATAGGCCAGCACATGGCGAAAGCCCAGCCCCTCGGCGGCCTGAGCATAATCGCGAATTGCCAGCGGGTCGTTGCCAATTTCGACCTGGGGGAAGATAACACCGATGCGCATCGCGCTCCTCGCAGTCGTCGCAAGAATGGCGGTAGTATACGTTCTCGGTGGGAAAAGTCAAGGTGTACGCGCGCAGCATGGTGCTTCTGGCGCTGGCTGGTTGCCGCCAATGTTCTTATGATCAGGAATTATGCAGTCGGTATTTTTGCCTTCGGCAGAGCGGTATATGCTCTCTTTTCGTGTGGTATTTTCGCGTGTAGCGCGAAAATACCACACATACGGTCGAAGTACATGCTGTCGCAGGCAACATTTCTCAAACGTGAGGTAGCGCGTATGCTCTGTTATGGTATGATGCCAAGCGCAACTCACCTGCCCAAGCGAGGAAACAATGACGCTGATTGAACAATTACTGCGGCCCGATATTGCGGCGCTGGAAGCATACACCCCGGTGGCTCCGATTGAAGTGTTGTCGGCGCAGCTGGGCCTGCCGGTCGAGCAGATCATGAAGCTCGACGCGAACGAAAGCCCATATGGCCCATCGCCCCGCGCCGCCGCTGCCATCGACGCGCTGGGGGGCGGCAAGCCGCTGGCCGAGTCAGTTCAGTTTCTCGAACCGCTGGCGCTGGCGATCTACCCCGACCCGACGCATACCTTCTTGCGCGAGCGCCTGAGCAACTACACCGGCCAGCCCGCCGAACGTATTCTGTGCTCGTCGGGTTCGGGCGAACTGATTGATCTGCTGATGCGCGCGTTCATCCAGCCCGGCGATGTGATTCTCGACTGCCCGCCAACCTTTGGGATGTACGCGTTCGATGGTGGGCTGCATGCGGCGCGCATTGTGAATGTACCGCGCGATGCGGCATTTGAGCTTGATGTTGAAGCGGTGGTCGCGGCCGTGCATACGCATCGCCCGAAGCTGCTATTTCTGGCAGTGCCGAATAACCCTACCGGCAATCCACTGCCGCGCGCCGCTATCGAGCGCCTGCTAGATCTGCCCACGATGGTCGTCGTCGATGAGGCGTATGTCGAGTTCGCAGGTGCTACCGTCGCCGATCTGGTCGGCCAGCGCCCGAATCTGGCGGTGCTGCGCACCTTCAGCAAGTGGGCTGGGCTGGCGGGCCTGCGCATTGGCTACGGCCTGTTTCACGAAGCGCTGATTCAGCATCTGTGGAAAATCAAGCAGCCGTATAACATCAACGTTGCGGCGCAGGCCGCCGCGCTGGCATCGCTCGCCGATGTCGATTACCTGATGGGCAGGGTGCAGGAGGTGATTGCCGAGCGCGAGCGCGTGTATGCGCGGCTGCGCACACTGGCGGGCGTGCATGTGTACCCCAGCCAGGCCAACTTCTTGCTGCTGCGCGCGCTCAATAGCAGCGCCTTGCAGTTGAAGAACGACCTGTACCGGCGCGGCATTCTGGTGCGCTATTTTAACAAGCCTGGGTTGGACGATTGTATTCGCGTGAGCATGGGCACGCCCGCCCAGAACGATGCGTTTTTGGCTGCGTTAGAAGCATTGGTGGATGGGTAGTATTGGTGGCGCTTGTGCTTGCTTTGTCTTTTCTTTTTAGAAAATAGTCTTCTGCTAACCGCTACGAAGGAGCACCTGACTGTGGCATCCGAAACCCTGAGCGACCTGCGCGAATTTGCCGCCGAGCTTGCCTGGCAGGCTGGTAAGCTAACGCTGCGCTATTTTCAGACCGACCTGGCAGTGGAGGCCAAAGCCGACGATTCGCCCGTGACGATTGC
>JAFEAS010000164.1:2896-31321 GCA_018266315.1 Chloroflexi bacterium SZAS-1
CGGCCCGGCGCGAGCTTCCGCTGGATTCTTGACCCGATCGATGGCACCAAAACCTTTGTGCGCGGCGTGCCGTTTTATGGCGTGCTGGTAGGGCTTGAGCGCGCGGGCGAGCCGGTGGTTGGCGCGATCAATATTCCCGCTACTGGTGAGCTACTGCACGCCGCGCAGGGCCAGGGCTGTAGTTACAATGGTCGGCGTGCGCGGGTATCGCCGGTGGCGCAGCTGCGCGATGCCTTGCTGGTATGTACCGATGCTGAGAGCATGGCGAAATATGGGCGCGGCGCGGCCTACCGCCGCATGGTTGCCGCCACCAAGCTTCAGCGCACCTGGGGCGATGCCTATGGCTATGTGCTGGTTGCCACTGGCCGCGCCGAGGTGATGCTCGATGCGATTACCAGCCCATGGGATGCGGCGGCGCTGCTGCCGGTGGTGACCGAGGCGGGCGGCACGCTCACCGATTGGCGCGGCACACCGACTGTGCACGGCGGCGAGGCGATTGGCACCAATGGCCTGGTGTTCGATGAGTTGCTGGCGCTGGTTGGCGAGCGCGAATAATGCCGTTGAGTCCGAATGATGCTTGAGTTTTGCCACTACTATCATCAGCCGGTGAGCCTGGCTGCGCATGGTGTGCAGCTTGGATCATTCACTCTGGGTTCTCGCGATACCCTGGCTGGCTTGCCCGCTGGCATCAGCATCAGCGGGCGCGAGCTGCACGCGGCGATGGCGGCGTATGAACGGCAGAGTGGTGGCGGCCACCGGCCCCAGCTCGCCGCGCTCGCGTTTTTCCACAGCGGCCAGCCTGCGCTCATGAATAGCTACTTCCCGCTCCTGCGTGCGCTCGACGCTGCGGCGCAGGCTGAATTTCAGGCCTTGGTGCAGGCAGTGGCAGCGCATCACAATTTCGATCTGCGGTTATACGGCGAACGTGTGCACGATTGTAGCCACACCCTGCCGCGCGACGCGCGCTGGCTGGTGGCCGGGCAGATTGTCGAGGTCTTGTTCTACCGCCGCGATCTGCTGGCACGGTTGTTTGCGTCGCCGCGTGCGTTCTGGCTGTATACCACGCCGCGCGCCTTTGCCGAGGCAGGCGGTGTTGCGGGCGGCTGCTACAATGCCGCGACCGGGGCGGTGCAGCTTCTGCTGGCGCGGGTGTACGAAGGCTTCTATGCGCCTACCCCGGGTGTCGCGCCGCTGCTGCACGAGTTTGGCCATATGCTCGATCACTTTGATGCCGGGCGCGGCGCGTGCAGGCAGAGTAGCGGATTGCTGCCCGGCATGCGGCTTACCGATGGCGCGTGTTACACGCCACGCGCGCGTGCTCGCTTTCTTGAAGGTAAACGCCTGGAGCTGGCGCGCTACACACGTTGCTGCGCCGGGTTCATGCTGGGCGATGATTTGCCGATCGGGCACGCGTATGTTTTTCAGAATGATACGGAATTTATCGCGGGCTACTTCGAGCTGTTTTTTCGTAGCCCGCATGCCTTCGCCGCGATGAACCCGGCGCTCTTTGATGGGTTTGCAGCGCTGTTCGGCTATGATCCGCGGGCGGGTTGGGCCGCCGATTTCACGTTTTACATCGATGAAAACCGCCGCTACTACCTCAGCGGCCAGCGCCCACCGCCAGCCGGGATTACGCTGCCGCCAGATGCGTAACGCCCGCGCCCACTTGCCCGGCCAAATCCGCGGCCCACGGGTCGGCAAAGAGCCGTTCCAGTCGGCGGGTTTCTAGCGCGCGAACGCTCGCAGTCCAGCAGGCGGTTGCGCCAAGCAGGGCGTTTCGATCGTCGATCTGCGGCATCTGTGTCCTTCTGGCTTCCCGGGCGTTCGCGGCGTATGTGCTGCGCGCCCACGCTAATCTTCTAGCGGGTCGAGGGCGGCATTCCACGTCTTCATGCGCTCGGCGTCGCCGCCGGCATCGGGGTGGTGCAGCCGGGCCATGGCCTTGCGAATGGCGCTCACCTCGTCGGGCGTCAGGTCAATGGTGATGCTGCCCATGCGAAACGGTGCCGCTGCACTTTCAACTCGCGCCTTCCACTGGTCGCGCTCGTGCTCAAGCACCGCATTTTCGCGGGTAATTTCCATCAGGTTGGCTACCGTTTTATTATAGGCGCGCGCAACCTCGGCGCAGCGTGATTGTTCTTTGCTGATCTGGCGTAATAGCCGGTGGATCGTTTCGTGTGCCTCGTGCAGCTCATTTTGCAAGGTGACAGGATCATCGGGTATGGGCGGTGGTTGATACAGGCGACTCGGCGATTTCATCGGCTAGTGACTCCTGCGGCATAGGGAGCGTATGTGAAAGGTATGCCCGCATACTCGCGTTATCATGCACATTCTGTACCAGGCATGGTGGTAGCCGCGCCTGGCGCGCACATAAGCATACCGCATTGCCTGGCCCAACACATCGGGCAATTGAAGGTTTTCTTTATGCAACGGATGTGCTATACTATATCTATTGAAGTTTGCTCCGGCCAGTCGGCTGGGGCATTTTTGCTGCAACTATACCATGCTTCCTGAGAGTGTTCGCGCCCACATGCAGGCCGCCTTTCCCGGCGTTTCTATTCACTATCTGTCACCAACAGAAGGCGGGTTTTCGCATTACAGTGCGGTGGTGATGGTAGGCGCGCAGCGCTGTGTGCTGAAATCGGCCACGCTGGCAGCGAAGCGCGCCGATCTACGCCATGAAGCGGCCATACTGCAAGCGCTCGCTGGCCGTGGCCTCCCAGTTCCGCCGCTTGTCGCCCTGCTCGATACTGGTGAAGCGACGGTGGAGCTGCTTGAGGCGCTGCCCGGCACGAGTGGAATTACTGTCTACAGTCGCTCGCCTGCTGAGCTACGCGCTGCGCTTGCTGCCCTGGCGAATCTACTGGCGGCGACCCATAGCATTACCTCTGAATTGGATGCCCCCGAGAGTGGGTTGGCGGCGCGCGCTGCGCAGGCGCTCGCCCAGCTACCGGCCCTGCCGCTCGATGATACGGTGCGCAACGAATTAGCGGCAAGCCTGCAGCATCCGGTCTGGCAGGCTGCGCCAGGTGGCCTGGTGCATGGCGATGCTGGGCTGCACAACCTGTTGTGGCACTCGCCATATGCTGCGCTACTCGATTGGGAATGGGCTAGCCGGGGCACGCCGCTGTTTGATCTGGCCTGGGTATGGTGGACACTGCGCTGGCGGAAGATGCCGCCCGCTCTTTGGGCCGCGCTACTCGCGCGCTATCGTGCGCTCCGGCCCGGGTTACCCGCCGCCGATAGTGCAGCGCTGCGGGCACTGGCGCTTGGGCAGATTGCCAGCATTCTGGGGCGGGCGGTGCACGAGCAAACTGCCTATGCCGAATGGCAGCGCCGCGCCCAATGGACGCTCGGGCTTGAATTTCCGGCGCTGTAAGCTACCAAACCATGGTCGCGCCGAATACCTCGCCAAAGGCGGTCACCAGCTGCTGTTCAAGCTCAGCCCGCGCGGGGACGGTTCCGAGCACGCGCTCAAATGAAGTAACGCCCCGATCGGCAATGCCGCAGGGAATGATCTGCTGGAAGAAGCGTAAATCGGTGCTGTGATTGAGCGCGAAGCCGTGCTGGGTGACGCCGCTGGCGCTCAACTTTACCCCGATGGCGCAGATTTTTTCGCCGCCAACCCATACCCCCGTCAGCCCGGCGATGCGCTCGCCCACCAGGCTATAGCCTGCCAGCGTTTTGATCATCGTTTCTTCCAGCATACGCAGGTAGCGCAGCACATCACCACCATACTGCGAGAGCTTAAGAATGGGGTAGCCGACGATCTGTCCAGGGCCGTGGTAGGTAATATCGCCGCCCCGATCCGATTCCACCAGTGCGACGCCCTGCAATGCGAGGGTTGCGCGCGGCACCAGTAGCTGCTCGGGTTTGGGGCGGCTGCCGAAGGTATAGGTATGCGGGTGCTCAACCAGCATCAAGGTGTCGCCAATGCTGCCCGCCGAGCGCAGCCGACCAAGCTGTCGCTGCTGTTCCCAGGCTTCCTGGTAGGGCATGTGCCCGGCGCGTAGTACGGTAATGGTGCGGGTTGGTGCGGCGCTCGTCATGCGCACAAGTATACCATGTGCCTGGCAGCGCGCCGGGTGCGTATTCCTCTTGAGCTATAGAATGCGTTTGCTGCGCTGCGATGTCGAAACTGTCATCTGCGTGCGATCTGGCTACTGACCGTTTCTAGCCGCTTCTAACCAAGTGAATTGAGCAGAAAGGGTATTTGGCTGATTGCCAAGATAACGCCATATTCATTGAAATTGCCCCCACCTTCAGGTACACTTAACAATACATTTCAGGCTCTGTCGCGCTGTATCGCGGCCGCATTGTACTATTTTGAACGGTCGCCCCGAGCAGAAGCCCGCCGCCAGCAAAGCTAAATGAAAGGAGAAACTTGTGCGCCGTTGGTTAGTATTGATTTGTTTTTTCTCACTGTTTGCAAGTGTCGCCCCGGCCCAGGCCGCATCCAATGAAATTTGTTTCCAGCAAGTGCCCGATTGTCTCACCTTCCGCTTCGCTTCGTTTTGGCGCGATAATGGCGGCCTCGCAGTATTTGGCCTGCCGCTCTCGCCAGCCAAGAACGAGCAAGTGGGCGATCAGAAATACAAGGTGCAGTACCTTGAGCGTGCACGCTTCGAGCTGCATAAAGAAAATGCTAAACCTTATGATGTTCTCCTGGGGCGGCTCGGCGTCGATGCGCTGGTAGCGCAAGGCCGCGATTGGCAAACCTTCCCCAAGGCCGATCCGGCAGCAGCACACTATTTTGCGCAAACCGGCCACGCGATTGCGCCACAATTCTGGGGCTTCTGGTCGCGCAATGGCCTGGAATTTGATGGCAACAAGCGCGGCAAAAGCCTGCCCGAATCGCTGGCGCTCTTTGGCTACCCGATTTCTGAGCCGCAGATGGAACAAGCCGCAGATGGCCAGATGTATCTGACCCAGTGGTTCGAGCGCGCCAAGTTCGAGTATCACCCTGAGAACAAAGCGCCCTACGACGTATTGCTTGGCCGCCTGGGCGCTGATGTGTATGCAGCGGCGCAGCAATCGCCGAACAAGCCCGGCAATAACACCCCCGCTAAAGTCATTGGCTGCGCGCCAAATGCCCCCGATGCCGCCGAAGGCGCACAAGCCTGGGTAGCCGATGCCGAGCCTCAGGCTCCTGGTACGGCCAACGCGGTGTGCGCACGGCTAATTGTGAACGGTGCGCCGGTGGCCGGGGCCGAGGTGAAAGCACACGCCCGTTATTCTGATGCAGAATTTACTTATGGGCCAGCAACAACCGGTGCCGACGGCCAAGCCCAGATCGATTTCAATATCGACAAGGCGAAGAACCGCTTTGTGGTCGTGATTGATGTGACGTTCACTGCGCCAGATGGCCGCACCTTTACCGCAAGCACCAACTTCCGCCCACATTATGCCTATGCCGACCCGCCCCAGCCGAGTGGCGATATTCTGCCGAATATTCCAATGCCTACCGGCGGCTGCGCGCTCAATGCGCCCCAACCCACCGAAGGCGCGCATGCCTGGGTAACCGTCACGCAGCCCGCCGACCCGAATCAGTTTAGCTCGATCTGTGCGCGGCTGATTGTGAATGGCGCGCCGGTGGCAGGTGCCGAAGTGAATGCGATTGCCTATCGGTATGGCAAAGACGCGTATTATGGGCCAGCGACCACCGGCGCCGACGGCGTAGCTGAGATAGGCTTCCCAATTGATGGCGCTAAGGATCGCTACACTGTGTATATTGATGTATCGCTCAAGGCCCCGGATGGCAAAACATACGTAACGACAACTTACTATCGCCCCAAATACCCGAACGCCCAGTAAGGCCCTCTGGTGTGGCGCGCTACCTAAATTGGTCGCGCGCCACATGCATCTCACCATCTTCTTATCCCACTTTTTGCGCGGGCGTGCTACACTGGTGGCATGAAATTTACCGAGCCACCGTATATTGCCTCAATGTCTTTGCGTCGGCGTCTTACTATTTCGTATGTCGGCTTTTTTGCCGTGGCGCTGATTTTCCTCGATATTGGCCTGTACCTGATCGTGCGCCAGGCGCTGCTGAGTAGCATCGACAATGAGCTGCGCCTGGGTGCCCAGCTGCTTCAGCAGGAATTCGATGCCAGCAACCAGCAGCCGCACGGGTATTTCGATGGCGAGCAATGGTTGGTACGGCTGCGCGCTCCGCAGGTACAAAACTTCGAAACGACCAGCTTGATTGTGCAGGCATTTTTATTTGAAAACGGCGAGTTGCAGAAACGTTCCTCCGATGCGCAGGTAAACCTCGAACCGAACCCAGCATTGCTTCAAAGCGCGCTCGATGGCACAACGCCCGACCCAATTGTGAATAAGGAAGGTCTTGGCCTGCGCGAGCTGTATACCCCGGTGCTCTTTCGTGGCAAGGTGATTGGCGCTTTTCAGATCGCGCGCTCGATGAAAAGCACCGACCTGGCGCTTAAACTGCTGTTTTATGCGCTGCTTGGCGGCGGGGTGATTGTGCTGCTGGCGGCAGCGCGCGGCGGCGATTGGCTAACGCGCGCCGCTTTTCGCCCGATTGATGAGGTGACACGCACCGCGCAGAGTATTGTGCGCGCCGAAGATTTGAGCCTGCGGGTGCCGGTGCCGCCTACACAGGATGAATTGCAGCGCCTGACAATTACGGTGAACGATTTGCTGGCGCGCCTGGAAGTATTGTTTAGCGCCCAGCGTCGCTTTGTGGCCGATGTATCGCACGAGCTGCGCACGCCACTGGCGGCCATGCAGGGCAACCTGGAAGTGCTCGACCGGGGAGCCGCGCGCGACCCCGAGCTACTAGCCGAATCATTGGCCGATATGCGCCGCGAAGTTGCGCGCCTGATTCGTATGGCGAACGACTTGCTATTACTGGCGCAGAGCGAGGCAGGCATTCAGCTCCATTACGAGCCGGTTGAGCTGGACACGTTGCTGCTCGAAGTCCACCGCGACCTGCGCCCGCTTACTGGCGGCGTGCAGCTGCATATTGGCGAGGAAGACCAGATTGTAGTGCAGGGCGACCGCGATCGTTTGAAGCAGGCATTATTGAATCTGGGCATCAATGCGCTTCAGCATACCGCGCCCGGCGGCAGTGTGACCCTGAGCCTGGCTCAGCACGATGGCGTTGCCGAATTGAGCGTTGCTGATACCGGCGCAGGCATAGCCGCAGAGGATGTACCCCATATTTTCGAGCGCTTCTACCGTGCCGACCGGGCGCGTTCGCGCAATCGTGGCGGCGCGGGCCTGGGTTTGCCGATCGTGAAGTGGATTGCTGAAGCGCATGGCGGGCAGGTGCATGTGACTAGCACGCCCGGCGTGGGCAGCCGTTTCAGCATAACCCTGCCAATTGAGCTACAGCCCGAGGCGATGCCTGCGTTACAGTTTGTTCATAGCGTTGCTGCCCCCAGTTGAACGCTTGCTCATCGGCGTATGTGCCATTCTCGCGCTTTGTTGCAGCGCGGCGGCCTAACTGCAGTTAGCTGTAGGGGGAGCGTAGTCCCCGCGACCATATCGTGGCTTCTGCTTCGGTTTTTCCCCTGGTAGGCACCCTGCTTCCGCCGCTATCTCTCCATCCTACGTGCTAACCGCAAAGCATTTCTAAAGAATTGGTGACAATCGTCTCAATCGCGCAAATATGCCAGCGGCTAGATCGCGCTGTGCGCCATGCTATAATCGAATCAAAGCCACGTGACGCACGTTGGCTTGTTGTTTGTACGAACATCGATATCCTTCAGCTCAGGGGCGAACCCAATGGTACCTTCACCTTCCGATCTTGACTGGGGCCGCCGGAGTCAGCTGCTCAATAGCTGCCTGCTGACATTAGGTATTACGCTCGCAGCCGTGGTGTTGGCAGGTGTTGGTGTTCGCTTCGATCAGGGGCGGCTGATTGATATTCCCCTACTGCCAGCGCTTGTACTCATGCTGGGTGGCGGCTGGCTGCTAGCTGCATACGTCTGTAGCCGTCTACGGCGCTTCAACCTTGCTGGGTGGCTTGTCGTTGCGTTTGTGCTTGTAACGTTAGCGCTCGCCCTGTATGTGCTGCCACTCTACTACCCGGTGCTGTTGCCATACGCGGCTTTGCCGATCGCGTTAGCTGCGTTACTATTACATCGCCGGGCAATTTATGCCACGCTACTGCTGACGCTGGGTGTGGTGCTGGCTGTGCCTTTGCTCGCCGCACAGCTTCCGCCACCGGCGTTGGGTATATCGGCGCCTGGCCCGCTGTTGAGTGCTGGTATCGCCATTGTTGCGCTGTGTTTCTTGGGGCTGGCGCTCGTTCCATTACGCAATGAGCTGACCTATATGACACAGCAGGTACGCCAGCATGAAGCGGCACGTTTGGCGGCAGTGCAGGAGCAGCAGCTTGACGAACAGGCCCACGCAGCTGCACTGACGGATCTGGCGGTACAGCAGCAGAACGCCGCCACGGTGATGCAGCATAGCAGCGATGGCGTGATTGCCGTGAACAGCGCAGGCAAAGTGGTGCGCGCCAATGCAATGGCCGGCAGTATATGGAGCGAGATCGCTGGCGGCGACCTGGTAGGGCAGCGCCTGGATCAGGTGCGCGCCATGCTGATGGGGCCAACCGCTACCACTCACTTTGTCGATATGATTGAGCTGCCAGCTAGCGATAGCCCTGGCCCCGAAGATTATTCGCACCTATTGCTGGACCGGCGTGAGCGCGCCCGGCTGACTCGCCTGCGTGGTGAGCTGTTGGGGCTGCTGGCCGATGAGATGCGTAATCCGCTTACCTCCATGGTAACCGCCTTGGAGATGACGCTTGGGCAGAATTTGCCCGAAGGCGCCGACCGGGTGTTGGTCGGGGCGCGCCGCAGCGGGCAGCGCTTGTTGGAATTAGTAACTACCCTGCTTGATATTAACCAGCTTGAGCATAACCCGGCGGCGCTGCGGCGCGCCCCGACTACACTACGCCCAATCCTCGATGCGGGTATTGCCCAGACCACGCCGTTTCAGCACCAGGGCGCGGTGCAGGTGGTAGTGGAATATAATGGCGATGGGGTGGTGCTGGCCGATAGCGAACGCGTGCGCCGTGCCTTCGTTCACTTGCTTGAGCATGCCCTGCGCCAGAGTCCACCGTATAGCACAGTGCAGGTGCGCACCGAATATCAAAGCGATGTAGCCGTTGTGCGTATTAGCGACCAGGGGCCGGGATTGACGCTACAGCAGCGCGAGTTGCTTTTTGAGCAGCGGGTTTCGCCAGATGAGCGAAAAGCGCCAGCACTCGGCCTGGCTTTCAGTAAGCTCGTCTTCGAAACGCACGGGGGCCATGTGCTAGTCGAGAGTAATGGCAGTAATGGCAGTACCTATGCCTTCACGCTGCCTATCGATCGGCACGCCGAGGTTTAAGCATAGGAAGCTCGAATGGCCGTGTGGGAAGCGCTCTCACACGGCCATTCCTATGCCTTTTATATCGCTGCCCTTGCGCTCAGCGCTGTTCGCGCCGCTGGTTGTCGCGTGGCGGAAAGAGCAGCTGCACCCACGATCGTACTTGTTTAGCTGGTGCCGGTGGGGCAGCTACGCCACCTTCGCCCGCAGCGCGCCGACATGCAGGGCAGCGCATAAGCGCATTTCGTACAACGCTGGTAAACAGGCCACCGCAGTCGGCACAGGCGTGCCGGTGGAAGCTTTCGGGGAAATGATACTGCCGGTGTGCATCGCACCACAGTGCGACACGCTGGCAAGCTTGACACAGGTGAATCGGGTCTTCTGCGGTGCTATGCGGCATCGCTCGCCAGCGCCGGTCGCCTACCCAACTGAAATCGTGACACAGATCGCACGCCGTAACCAGGGTATCTTTTCGTTTGTACTGATAGCTCATATACGCCTTCGTATGGTGGCACATCACTGTGCAAGCGGCCAACAGTAACACCGTGGTAGCAACCATTGTAGCGTGCGCAGGTACGGTGTCAAGCATCAATTTGTGCAAATATGCTACTTTTTGCCGGGCGTATATAGATACTTTGCATAGGGAAAACGCGGGATAGCTTGCCTGGCGTACTAATGCGCGTATGCCCACGGCGTGCTATAATCGCGCCATTCTGCTCAGCACCTTCAAAGAAGAAGGAGGAATTGTGTATACCGCAATCGATCTCACTATCGCTGGCCCCTTTGCGACCCTCACCCTCAATCAGCCCGCACAGCATAACGCCTTCGATGCCCATATGATCGCCGAGCTACGCGATGCCTTTATTGCGCTGGCAAACGATAGCGCCGTGCATGTTGTGGTGCTCACTGGCGCGGGTAAATCATTCTGTGCGGGCGGCGACGCGAACTGGATGCGTGCCGCTGCTAGCATGAGCCAGGAACAGAACCTTGCCGATGCCTATGCCCTGGCCGACATGTTCGACGCTGCCTGGCGTTTGCCCAAGCCACTGCTCGGGCGCGTTACCGGGGCGGCAATTGGCGGCGGGGCCGGGCTGGTGGCCTGCTGCGATCTGGTCGTCGCTACCGAAACCGCGCGGTTTAGCTTCGGCGAAGTAAAGCTTGGTTTATTCCCTGCCGTCATCACCCAGGTTGTTGTGCCGAAAATTGGGCCGGGCCACGCGCGGGCGCTTTTTGTCAGCGGCGAGCGTTTTACCGCCGAGCGCGCCTTTGAAATTGGCCTCATCCACGCCATCACCACAGCCGACGACCTCGATCGTACCGTGCAGTCGCTGGCAATGCGCTTACTTTCAAGTGGCCCCGCAGCGGTTGCTGCAACCAAGCGCTCGCTCGACGTGGTATCCGATCTCGATCGCCAGGCCGCGCGCGATTACCTCGTGCATGGGCTGGCGACTGCGCGCGCGGGCGACGAGGCGCAGGAAGGGTTGCGGGCATTTCTTGAAAAACGCTCGCCCGCCTGGGTTCCGCAGGCCGAAGCATAGCGCGGTTGTGCTCGCATATTCTCTGCAATCATACGGATTATTATGTATTTCAATACTATTCTGGTAGCCAATCGCGGCGAAATTGCCGTGCGTATCATGCGCGCCTGCCACGATCTGGGTATCGCTGCGGTCGCTGTTTATAGCGAGGCCGACCGTACTGCGCTGCATGTGCGCCAGGCCGATGCCGCATATTCGATTGGCCCGGCCCCGGCAGTGCAGAGCTACCTGAACGTCGAGCGGATTATTGAGGCGGCGCTGCGCAGTGGTGCACAGGCGATTCATCCCGGCTATGGCTTCCTCTCAGAGCGGGCGCATTTCGCCCGCGCATGTGCCGAGGCCGGGATTGTCTTTATCGGCCCGCCACCAGCCGCGATCGAGCTCATGGGCTCGAAAATCGCTGCTAAGCAGCTTGCCGCGCAAGCGGGAGTACCAACCGCACCTGGCTATATGGGCGCCGAGCAGGCACCAGCGCGGCTCCGCGCCGAAGCGCAGCGCGCCGGGTTCCCGCTATTGATCAAGGCTAGCGCGGGCGGCGGCGGCAAAGGCATGCGCACCGTGCGTACTCTGGCCGAGTTCGGCCCGGCGCTTGAGGGCGCAAAGCGCGAGGCTGCCGCCGCTTTTGGCGACGACACCGTCTTCCTGGAGCGGCTGATTGAGCGCCCCCGGCACATCGAAATTCAGGTGCTGGCCGACACCCATGGCCATTGTGTCCACCTCTTCGAGCGTGAGTGCTCGATCCAGCGTCGCCACCAGAAGATTATTGAAGAATCGCCCAGCGTCGCGCTTACGCCCGCGCTCCGGGCCGAAATGGGCGCAGCAGTGGTACGGCTGGCGCAGGCGGCTGGCTATGTTGGCGCTGGCACCATGGAGTTTATGCTGGCCGAAGATGGCAGCTACTATTTCCTCGAAATGAATACCCGCCTGCAAGTTGAACACCCCGTCACTGAGGCGGTTGTTGGTGTCGATCTGGTGCAGCTGCAAATTGCCATCGCTGCGGGCGCGCCGCTTCCGTTTACGCAGGCCGACCTTACCCAGCGTGGTCACGCAATCGAAGCGCGGATCTATGCCGAGGATCCAGCAACGTTTCTCCCGTCTACCGGGCGAGTTACGCTCTTCGCTGCGCCGCTTGGCCCGGGCATTCGCAACGATATTGGCCTGGAAAGCGGCGACGATGTCTCGGTACATTACGACCCAATGCTGGCGAAGCTGATTGTATCCGCGCCGAGTCGTCCGGCGGCGATTGCCCGCTTGCGCCAGGCGCTCGATACCTACACCGTGCTGGGCGTTATCACGAATATCCCGCTGTTACAGGCCATTGCGGGCCACCCGCTATTTGCCGATGGCGCAACGACCACCGATTTCCTTGCAGATACTGGGCTGCTTGTGACGGAAGAACAGCAGGCAGTGCCAGCCGAAGCCTTGATCGCAGCTGCATTGAGCGACGTGCTCGATTCTAGCCCCGCCGCTCAACCCACCGGCGGCAACCCCTGGCAAGTTGGGCCGTGGCGTGCCCTCGGTGATGCCATGCCACTGCACTACGAAGAAGCAGGCCAGCACTATACGATTATACTTACGCGCCTGCAGTCAGGCTGGCATGCGGTGGTTGGCACCAGTACCTACCTATTCGAGCTTGTGTCGGCGCGCCCTGAAGAACTTGTGCTACAGCTGGCGGGCGCGCGTCAGCGGTTCGCGGTGGCACGCGCGGGTAACGAACGCTTCGTTGGCTGGCGTGGCGCAAGCTATCGGCTTACCCCAGCTACGGGCCTCAGCGTCGATACGCTTGGCACCCGCCCCGGTAGCGCGCCAGGCCACGCCTCGCTCGCCGCCCCAATGCCTGGCACAATCATTAAGGTGTTGGTCGAGCCGGGGCAAGTCGTCGAACAGCAGCAGCCCCTGGTTGTGCTCGAAGCAATGAAAATGGAACATGTTGTCGCTGCGCCATACACCGGGGTAGTGCAGCAACTCCACGTTCAGCCCGGTGTCCTCGTAGCAAAGGGTACGATTCTGGTTGAGCTCGATGCTATCACCTGAAGTGTAACGAATTGCCTCCTGGCGAGACTATGGTGTATGTGAAGGGGTTGCACCCTTGGAATGGCTTATCGCTCCCTGCTTTGTACTGGCTGCATACGTCAGCGCGCATTCCGCCCGCCAATGCAACACTTTCGCACACATATTCGTCTTAGTAGATAAGAGATGGTTCGCAAGCACGACGTGTGGGGATGCGTAACCACAGAGCTTCGTTGTGCGCTACGCGAACGTATTTGACAAACGTTCGCGTATCACGTATGATCAAGCCTGTGTCGGGGCGTGGCTCAGCCTGGTAGAGCACAGCGTTTGGGACGCTGGGGTCGTGGGTTCAAATCCCTCCGCCCCGACCATCCTCATCATTTTCTCACCGCTATCCCCATGTCGTGGCCTTGATCTTGCATGCTCTATGCAGCAAGAGTCATTAGAGGCTTGCACGCAATCGCGCATAGATCTAAAGCAGTGGCTTGGAACGTATGTATAGATAGAATCCCTGGCTTTATCAGTCAGGTGCGTTATATCGGTACTATACGGATGTCAAAAAATAGTTGACAAAACACGCAACTGCCTGTATAATCTGTGCAGGGCTTTCTATGCAGGAAGCCCCAATATTATGTCGCACCCTCTGATGACAGGCTATAATGCCTAGCGCTCGCCCCCGAATGCCGAGTGCGACTGTCTCAGAACCATAACCGAGGGCGCGGCTCCTCTCGCTATGGGAGGAGCCGCGCTGTGTCTCTTGGAGGTGCCGAGTGATGAAGCGCGGTTTTAACGGCCAACAAGCCTGGGAGCTCGAAGAGCACCCTGACGAGGTAGAAGAGCCAACGGTTGAGGCGATTGCCGATGCCGAGGAATTGGCAAACGAAATATTAGAGGAAGCGCTCCCGCAGGAGCCATCGCTCGACTCGGTTCAGCATTATTTGCAAGAAATCGGGCGTGTGCACCTGCTCAGCGCAGCGGAAGAAATTGACCTTGCCGAGCGTATGGAGCGTGGCAAGGCGGCGGCGCTGCGCTTGACATCAAGCGAGGATCTAAGTATACAGCTACGCCAGGCGTTGCGTGCCGATAGTATTAGCGGACAGGAAGCACGACGGCACCTGATTCAGGCTAACCTGCGTTTGGTGGTGAGCATCGCAAAGAAATATGTGGGCCGTGGGCTGGCGCTGCTCGATCTGATTCAAGAGGGCAATATTGGCCTGATGCGCGCGGTAGAGAAGTTCGATTATCACAAAGGCAACCGCTTCTCGACCTACGCAACCTGGTGGATTCGCCAGGCGGTTACGCGCGCAATTGCCGAGCAAGGCCGTACTATTCGGCTGCCAGTGCATATGAGCGAGTCGGTAGGCCAGGTGAAGCGCGCTGCCGAGCGGTTGGCACAGGCGCTTGAGCGTCAGCCGACGCCCGAGGAAATTGCTACTGCGCTGGGCCAGCCAATCGATCGCATCGAGCGGGTGCTGGAAGCTGCGCGTCGCCCGGTATCGCTGGCAACGCCGGTTGGCGAAGATGGCGAGCACACGCTTGGCGATTTCCTGCAGGACGATGAGCTGCCTACGCCGGTCGATGTTGCTTCGCAGCAACTCCTGCGGCGTGACCTGGCGGCAGCGCTCGATCATCTCAACGAGCGTGAGCGCCGAATCATCGACCTGCGCTACGGGCTAGCTGATGGTCAGCGTCGCACGCTGGAGGAAGTGGGCAAGGTACTGGGGATGACACGTGAGCGTGCCCGCCAGATCGAAGCTGAGGCGCTGCGGCGGTTGCGCGCCCCAGAGGTGGGCCAGCACTTACGCGATTATCTTGAGTAATACCGAACCGGCGTATAGCTTGGTTGTAGGGTAAAACCAATCGGGAGCGACTTAGTCGCTCCCGATTGGTTTTACCCGAATTTCGCTTCATACCACGAGCTACGCGGTGGGCGTTTTTCGCCTTCGGCAGTGCGGGCGTGCTATTTCGCTTCGAGCGCCTGAAGTATGCTGTTGTTGCTGTTCTTACTCAACACCTCTTCCAGCGGTAGCGGGCGCTGATCGCCCTCGCGGAAGGTGTGTAGTGCCGCCGCAATAAAGTCGCGGAACAGCGGGTGCGGGCGATTAGGGCGTGACTGGAATTCGGGGTGGAACTGCGAAGCGACAAACCATGGGTGGTCGCGTAGTTCAATGATTTCAACCAGCCGCCCATCCGGCGATTGCCCGCTGATGACCAGCCCCGCACTTTCTAGCAAACTGCGATACTTATTATTGAACTCGAAGCGATGGCGGTGGCGCTCCATCACTTCACCGGTGGCATAGGCCGCAGCGGCTTTGGTACCTGGCTTTAGCACACACGGGTACACGCCCAGGCGCATTGTGCCGCCCTTATCGGTAATATCGAGCTGGTCGGGCATAAAGTCGATCACTGGGTGTGGGGTTTGTGGCACAAATTCGGTGCTATTGGCGTCGGGTGTGCCATCCATCACATAGCGTGCGAACGCGATTGTTGCGCACTGCATCCCCAGGCACAACCCCAGGTAGGGCACCCCGGTTGCCCGTGCATACTCTGCTGTAGCAATTTTTCCCTCAACTCCACGGTAGCCAAAGCCACCGGGTATGACAATACCATATACGTCGTTCAGCCAGGCATCTGCACCTTCGCGCTCAATAACCTCGGAAGAAACCCATTTGATATCGACATCGACACTCTGATGCAGACCCGCATGGCGCAGGGCCTCGGCTACGCTCAGGTAGGCATCGTGCAATTCAACATACTTACCCACAATTGCAATCGGTAGGCGGCGCTTGGGCGTTTTAATCCGGCGCACCAGCTGCTGCCAATCGCGTAAGTCGGGGGTGGTAGCATTGGCCAGCCCCAGACGCGAGACAAGGTAGTTACCCAGGCCAGTTTCTTCGAGTACCAGCGGCACTTCGTAAATTGTTTCGACGGTATGCATGGGGATGACGGCTTCAACATCTACGTCGGCGAAGAGCGCCACTTTCTCACGAATTTCATCGGAGATTGGGTGATCGGCACGGCATACAATCACGTCGGCAGTAATGCCCACGCGGCGTAGCTCCATCACCGAATGCTGGGTTGGTTTGGTTTTGACCTCGCCGGTTGCACCAATATGCGGCAGCAGCGTGACATGAATGTACAGCACATTATCGCGCCCAACATCTTTGCGCATCTGGCGAATGGCTTCGAGGAAGGGCAGCCCTTCAATATCGCCAACTGTGCCGCCGATTTCAATGATTACAACATCCGCATTCGATTGGCGTGCCACGGCTGCAATGCGACCTTTGATCTCGTTCGTAATATGCGGAATTACCTGGATTGTGCCGCCCAGGTAATCGCCGCGGCGCTCTTTTTGGATCACCGACGAGTAGATCTGGCCGGTTGTTACATTACTCAGGCGTGAAAGATTTTCGTCGATAAAACGCTCGTAATGGCCCAGATCGAGGTCGGTTTCGGCACCATCTTCGGTAACGAAAACCTCGCCGTGCTGGTATGGCGACATGGTGCCAGGGTCGACATTAATGTATGGATCGAGCTTTTGGACCGAAACGCGCAGCCCACGGCTCTTAAGCAACCGACCGATCGATGCGACGGTAATCCCCTTCCCTACCGAGGATGCTACGCCGCCGGTGACGAAGATATACTTTGCCATTGCTGCTGTCGCTCCTTCTTGCTGGTCAACTGGCTGAATGACTTCGTGCTTCATGATCTCGTATCTACTAGAAGTATTAGTTAAAAAAGAAGGGTCGTTCAATCAACCTCATTGAACGGCCCGCAGATGACGGAACATTAAACCAAATGAATGCTACTATTCGCATCGCTCTTGTACGACGGGCGTGGGTCGCCCGCTGCGCCCCTGTGCCCACTGCCCTTTTATAATAACGAAGAACTTTCTCATATTCACGGCACTTGTAATAATACGCATTGAAGTACAAGACGCCTAGTACCTAAGTAAGTCACTAGAATGAGCTAAAACACAGCAATCGGTCGTAATCAAAAAGTAATCGCTGGGTGGCAGCAACACGCAAAGAGAGGAAGGCTATAATACCTTCCTCTCGAGCAAGGGCCGTGTGACAGATTGGGTAGATTAGTTTTTTGTGACCCCGATACCGCTTAGAGTGGTGGTTCACCTGCTCTAGCCTGATTGCGCTGCCGTCGTTGGCTGTGAGTTGCTGGCATTGGCGCTTACATTGCCCCGATCGCCGCTTCCGCACCTTACAATCGCGCCAATCGACTCCTTGATACATAAGCTGCCCCGACGTGCCTGAGTGTGGGTGGAGCGTTACTGGAAAGATGCTACCTCAGACATAGTACGCCTCTTCAAAAGAAATTATACCACTGCTTGCGGTGTTTTGGATAGTACCCCACAATATAGCGGCTAGTTACTAGGCTTCATAATAATGAAGCGCGTTTCTTCTTCTTCGGCGGGTAGTGTGTTTGCCGTAATACTGAATTTCTCTTCAGGGGCCACTTCCTTTAACCCAACTTCGTGTGCAAATTTCTCAAGTGGGGCTAGATCCAAATCGAAGCTACGCTGGCCCGGCAGCGCGTAGTGCATAGGAATAACGATGCGCGGCTCGATCTGGCTGATCACGCTTACGGCTTCGGCTGGGCTGATCGTCTCGTCGCCGCCAACGGGGATGAACAAAATATCGACATTGCCAATTTCATCGATCTGGTGCGTGGTTAGCTCGTGCCCCAGATCGCCTAAATGGCAGAACACGACGTCGTCCATATGAATAACATAGGCGGTATTATTGCCGCGCTGGGCACCTTTTTGCTTGTCGTGGAAGGTGCGCACACCCGCGATCATCACCCCGCCAATTTCGTACTCGCCTGGCCCTTCGATCACGAACAGCTGCTCGCGCATTGGCTTGACCGCCGCGATATTTGCATGGTCGGCATGGGTATGGCTGACAGTAACGATATGTGCGGTTGGTTTGCCGATCTCAAGCCCGACCGAGCGGTCATATGGATCGCAGATCACCACACCATCGCGCCCGCGCAGGCGAAAGCAAGAGTGGCCTAAATATTGAACATCTGGCATAGTTAGTATTTCCCCAGGCACATCTTGGCGTGTGCAACCGTTATTCGTCTTCCGATTCAGTAGGGCTGCCGGTGCCTTGTAGCTCGGCCCACAGCTGTTCCATCATTGGCCGAATAACCTCGAAGGTAAACCCGCGGCGCTGTAAGTAGCCGCCCATGCGCCGCATAAACACGGTGCGGTTGGCAGAATTTGCATACTTACGCACGGCACCGCGGGCTACTACGAGTGCGCGCGCGGCCTCATCGTCGGTCAGTGCCTCGCTGGTGAGCACAGCTGCAGCAATGTCGGCGTCAATTCCTTTACGACGCAGCTCACTGCGCAGCGCATTGGCACTCCGCGGCTGGCATATCTGGCGATTTTCAACCCAGAAGCGCGCAAATGCCGCATCATCGACGAGTTGAAGCTGTGTCAGCCGCTCCATTGCGCTATTAATCGCTTCAGGCGAAAAATCTTTGCGCTCAAGGCGGGTGCGAATCTCGGCTGCCGAGCGTGGGCGTGCTTCGAGGAATTGTAAGGCAGCCTGAAAGGCTTTGTCGCCACTTTCAAGACGCTCAAGCTGCGCATACTCGTCGTCGCTTAGTTGCTTGCCAACATACAGCCCGGCGCGGGTAATGCTGGTGAGGCTCACGCCAAGCGCAAACTCGCCATTGATAAACACATTTACCCGATCGGCATTTTGCACCTGGGCACGCAGGCTAGTTATCGTTCCACTCGGCATACGCTCAACACACATATGAGTTTTGCAGGCTACGAATCGAGCGCCGCCCGCAAAACTCATCGCGCTGGTTTACGAAGCTTATTCCTCGAACAGGCCGTCGTCGCCGCCCTCATCCTCGTTGGTATTCACCGCAACCGGTACGGCCATCGCTTGCGCGCGAATCAGGCGCTCGATCTCGTCGGCCAGGGCTGGGTTTTCGTTAAGGAAGGCTTTGGCATTCTCGCGGCCCTGGCCCAGGCGATCTTCGCCGAGGTAGAACCAGGCACCGCTCTTACGAATAATATCAAGCTCAACGCCCACATCAAGGATGTTACCAGCTCGTGAAATGCCTTCGTTCGCCATAATATCGAACTCGGCCTGGCGGAAGGGCGGGGCGACTTTATTTTTCACCACCTTCACGCGCGAACGCATGCCAATCGCTTCCTGGCCGGATTTGAGCGTCTCGATGCGGCGAATGTCCAGACGCACCGAGGCATAGAATTTCAGAGCCTGGCCGCCGGTGGTGGTTTCGGGTGAACCGAACATTACGCCGATTTTCATACGCAGCTGGTTGAGGAAGATGACCACTGTGCGCGATTTACTGATGGCACCCGAGAGTTTACGCAGCGCCTGGCTCATCAAGCGGGCTTGTAGGCCGGGCAATGAATCGCCCATATCGCCTTCGATCTCGGCGCGGGGCACCAGCGCAGCGACCGAGTCGATGACAATCACATCAATTGCATTTGAGCGCACGAGCATTTCGCAGATTTCGAGCGCTTGCTCGCCAAAATCGGGCTGCGACACCAGCAGGTTAGTGGTATCGACGCCACAGCGCGCGGCATAGAGTGGGTCGAAGGCGTGCTCAGCGTCGATGAAGGCGGCGACGCCACCCATCTTCTGGGCCTGCGCCACAATATGCTGGGCCAGGGTCGTCTTACCGCTCGATTCCGGGCCGTAGATCTCAATAACGCGACCGCGCGGCACACCGCCGACGCCCAATGCGATATCAAGCGAAATGGCACCGGTCGGGATGACATCGATGCTGAGTTTCGAGCTGGCCTCGCCCATTTTCATGATCGAGCCTTTGCCGTACTTGCGGTCGATCTGGCTCATGGCTGCCGCGAGGGCTTTTTCTTTTTCAGGCGAGATGGACATCGCGGGCGCTCCTCCGTTTTGCGTACTCACTCGTGCTACTCCTTACGTGCTCAAACTTTACTACACCGCGCGCAGACTGTCAACGCGGCAGGCAGGCGTGCCGTTGCTAATGATTATAGCACGAACGTTCGTTTTGAACAAGTGTTTTAATGAGGGGTGAATAGTGCTTTGCAGTGCGGCATAGAGCAGTTAGCGGATGCTCCAGCTACTGATGCCGGCTGCCTGGGCGCTGGCGGCGTTGAAGGGGATGGCCTGCACAACAACGCGCTGGGTGAATTTGTCAGGGCCTTTGGGCGGCCAGCAGGTTACCAGTGTTACCACCTCATGATCGGTAGGGGCAATCAGCTGGGCGTTGGCGGCGTGCTGCTCGGCAGAAACACCCTCTTCGGTAACGAGCAGTCGCTCTTGCACGGTGTAGAGGTATTCTTGCCCAGCGCTGTAAAGAGTGATCTGGTCGCCGGGTTTGACATAATACAGATCTTTGAATACTTTACCGTAGCCGCCGACATGACCGGCCAGCACAATGTTACTGCCTTCGCCGGGGTTAGCCGAGCCACGGTGCTGGCCCACTGCATATTCGGCCACCTGCCATACGGCGACATCCTGGCCGTTCTGCTGTTGCACATCCCAGCCTACTTCCACAACTTTTGAGTCGACGGCGATGCTGGGAATGACGACGCGCGTGATTGATGCGGTGTGCGCCTGGTTGGCAACCGGTACCGAGCCGACCAGCTGACCCTCGGCAGCGTCGGCACTGCCACTATTTAGAATGGGTGCGATGAATGGGGCTGGCTCTTGGTCGAGTGCGGGGACAACTGCAGCTGGCGCGGGCAGGTCGGTATCACCGCGCGCTGCATAGCGATCGAATGCGGCCTGGCTATAGATACCACCGACATACAGCAACAGCACAACCCCAATGAGCATACACAGGTTGCCCAGCGTCCACAGGAGTTTGGCGCGGCTGGTAAGGGGGGCACCGGCGCGGGGCCGAAGCGTGCGTTGCTTCGCAATTGGGGCCGGGCGGCCGTTCATTTCCCAAAAGCGTTTCATGATATGTGGCTCCGGCGGCGCTTCAGCCCAGAATTGAAGGTTGTGGTTGTAGCATAGCTGCCCATCTATGGCGTCAGTATACCACTGTGGCTAGGCTACTTCAAGCATTGTGCCGCTGTATTCATTGGCATCATTGCATGGGTGTGATGCCTATGGTAAGATGAGAATGGCTTTCACGCATCGCATCGTGATGATTTCGGAGGGACGTTTGGAGCCGAACGATACGCAGTCGGGTGAGAAATCAAACCGCGTTATTACGATTCAGCTGACACGCGATACCTTGATGTTGCTCGCGGCCCTGATTTTTTTAGGTATTGCGATTCTGATTGCGATCGTCTTTCCCGCTGGTTCTTCGGGGAATCCAACGCCGACGGGTATGGCAGCGACGCAGCTCGCAGGTGCGCCGCAGCTTGACAGCACCACATCGCCACAAGTACGCGCCACTGCCGCAGCTGCGTACCCAGGCCCCGCGCAGGCCGACGCTGCGACTTCGCCGCCACTTGATGGCACGGGCGTGAATGATCAATCGAGCTATCCCGCTCCATCGACGGTAGCCAGCCAAGCCGGTATCAATGGCGAGTTCTCTGAGCAGCGGCTTACGGCCACCGCCGCCAGTGCGCAACAAACTGCCCAGGCAACCGAGCTGCCGATCTTCGCGCCGACGCGCTCGGCCGCCAGCACTAGCGGTAGCAGCGCACAGCAAACAACGCCGCTGGTTACGACTACGCCGATACCAACCTTTGGCGCGCCAACCACTACCGGCGCTGCTACCGTTGTTCCAACAGCGCCGGTGTTCGATAACCAGGCCACCGCAACTCCGGCACCACCGCCTACTGTCGTTCCACAACAACCGCCCACCCGCGCGCCTGCGCCGCCGCCCACGCTGCGCCCACCCACGCCACTACCCGCGCCTACAGCGGTGCCGGTAGATGTGTTGCGGGGCACAGTGCGGTGGACGGCAGCGCAAAGCCCAAAACTCCTGGTTCGGGATCAGCAGCTGGTGCCCGGGGCAACCCTGATTATTGAGCCAGGCGTCGAAGTGCGGCTGCTTCCTGGGGTATCGTTCTTTGCCGAGGGAACAATCTATGCGCTTGGTAAAGCCGATAAGCCGGTGCGGATTGTAGGCGCAACGCCTCAGCGCTGGGAAGGCTTGTTTGGCCGGCCAGGCTCCAACATTACATTGGAATATACCGAGATTCGGGGTGGGGGGGCTGGGGGCACGGTGCTGGTAAGCGAAGGCGGCAACCTGACGCTGCACCACGTACAGGTGAAAGATAACGGCGGCCATGTGCTGGTGAACGATAGCCGCCTGGAAATGCGCGACAGCGAGATCGCCGGTAATGATATGCCCTACGGCTCGGCGCTTGAGGTAAGCTATGCCAGCGGCAATGGGGTTATTCTTACCAACAACCGCATTGGTGGAAATCGCATGCTGGCGGGAACGGTGCCAGTGCGCATCAGTAATACTACCTCGACTGATACAATTAACCTTGAGCTGCGCGGCAACTTGCTGGTTGGCGCGGCTGGCCCCGATCTGGTGCTGAGCCACGAAGGGCGCTATACTGGCGGCCTCGACCCGCGCGCCCAGCCTGGCCCGCCACCCTTCCTGGGTACCCTCACCTGCAATGCGCTGGTGGGCGGCACGAATGGCTTGAGCGTGCGCAGCGAGACGCAGCAGGTGCCGCCATTCCCGCTGCTGGTGCGCGACAACGCGATTGAAAAACATACGCCGCCGATTATCCCGATTTACCTGAAATACGGCATTGGGCGTGGCGCAACTAGCGAGGTAGCCCTGGACATGCGCAACAACTGGTGGGGCAACCCGCTTGGCCCCTACGAGCCAGATCGGCACGCCGATGGCCGTGGTGAGTCGGTGGGCGACAATATTGACTTTAGCCCGTGGCTAACTGAGCGCCCTGCCTGTGCGCCACAGCAGTAAGCTTCCCACATGTTAGCTGTCCAGATCGACACGCTGGTAGCAGATGCAATTGCGCGCCGGGTGTTTCCTGGTGCCGTGGTGTTAGTTGCCCACGGCAATGCGCTGCTCCATTGGGTAGGCTATGGCACAACCGTCTACGAGCCAGAGATGGCGCTGCCCGTGGCGCGCGATACGATCTATGACATCGCGTCGCTAACAAAAGTGTTCACGGCCACTGCGGCGCTGCGCCTATTCGATGCCGGGCAGCTAGACCTCCACGCGCCAGTTGCCCAGTACCTGCCCGCGCTGCGCACTCCCGATGTCACGATCTGGCATTTGCTGACCCACACCTCGGGCCTCGATATTCGCCTCTCTGCGTTGCGCCACGCTGGCCCAGAAGGCATATGGTCGGCGGTGTATAACCTTGTGCCTGCCTATGTTCCTGGCACGGTAGTTGCCTACACAAATGTAAATTCACTATTACTGGGCGCGGTGGTTGCGCAGCGCACAGGAATGCCGCTTGACCGCGCTTTTAACGAATTGCTGCTGCACCCATTAGGTTTGCGCGATACATTGTTCCTGCCGGAGCCAAGGCTGTATGCACGGATTGCGCCAAGCGAGTACGATCACGAGTGGCGTGGCAGCTTAGTGCATGGCACGGTTCACGATGAAAGCGCGCACGCGCTCGGCGGCGTTGCCGGGCATGCTGGCCTGTTCAGCACTGCCAGCGATTTGCTGCAATTTTGCCAAATGTGGCTACAAGCGGCGGCGGCGGCCCCCGGCGCGGCGCTGTTGCAGCCAACTACTGCCCACCGCGCGCTCACAAATTGCACAGCGCATTTGCCCGTCGCTTGTGGTTTAGGATGGATGCTCGACCGCCCCAATTTTATGGGCAGTGTACCGCCGGGCACGGCCGGGCATACCGGTTTTACCGGGCCAGCATTCGTGCTAGTACCTTCGGAACAATTGATCGTGGTGGTGTTGAACAATCGCGTCTATCCGCAACGTGCGCAGCCCGCGCATCATGCCGTTATTGCGGGGGTGGTTGCTGCGGCGCGGCAGGCAGTTGCATAAATCTAAGGCACGCTTCTCCGTGATGATTGGGTTGCTGTAGGTAGCCACGACTCTACTCCACAACCGTATTCTTTTGTGGTATGATGGCGTCGAAGATTTGGGAAATATGATACCGTGCGCCTCATTACCATAGATATTGCCGAAAAGTAACGACGGTTGATAGTTGTTTTGAATGCGCGGCGAAACCTAACCATACCAGGGCGGTAGGTATGCGATTGCCGTGTTTGATCTGGAAACAAATGACAATACGTTTGCGTCGAAGAAGGTAAAAGAACATGACAGCCGTTCGCATTCTAGTAGCAGAAGACAATGAACTTGTTGCCCTGACCCTTGAGGAACAGCTCAAAGGCTTGGGCTATGATGTTATTGGCGTTGCGCGCACCGGCACCGAAGCGATTGATCTGGCGATGCGGCTCAGCCCGGATATTATTATTATGGATATTCGGATGCCGGAGATGGAAGGCACCGAGGCGGCGGCGCGCATTAACAATCAGCGGCCGGTGCCGATTTTGATGCTCACGGCCTATACCGATCGCGATACTATTCGCAAGGCCGAGCTTGCGGGCGCATTAGGGTATTTGGTGAAGCCAGTAAATGAATCGGAGCTATCGCCTGCCATTAATATTGCGCTTGCCCGCTATAAAGAGTTACACGCGCTGCGTAATCAGGTGCTTGAGCTTGAGGAGTCGCTGGAATCGCGTAAGCTCATTGAGCGGGCCAAAGGCATTTTAATGCAGCGGCTGGGCCTGAGTGAGCGCGATGCCTACGAGCGCCTGCGCCAGCGCGCCCGCGATAAGCGTGCCAAAATGAAGGATATTGCTCAGGCGATTATCGAGGCCGAAGAGCTGCTCGGCTCGTAATGTTTTCCAGGCGAAGCGCTGCGCGTCGGCTGTTTACAGTCGGCGCGCTTGTGGTGTTGGCAGCGATCCACTATAATCGTAAGTGCGGCGCGCCCCCGTAGCTCAGTGGATAGAGCAGTGGTTTCCTAAACCATGTGCGGCCGTTCGAGTCGGCCCGGGGGTACCAGCAGCAGGAAGCGGCAGAACAGCAATGTTTGCCGCTTTTGTGTTTGGAGTAGATGATACCGCCTGGTGGCGCGGGCATGCCGCGGCATACATGACACGCCGATTGCCACGCAAACACGCGGGTGGGCCGTATTCTGATCTGGCGTAATCACGCGCGCTACGCTGCACCAACGCCGGACATGGGGTACAATAGTTGTTGGGCGTCCCCTGATTCTTTCAGTATATATACCGAGGCCACAATGCAGCAGGACATGCAGCTCAACGATATTGAACTGACGGCTAGCGATATTCGGCAGATCGAAAACGCCGATGAGCTTGCCCATTTTTTTGCGAAGCTGGGCTACAATGTCGATCAGCGCGTCAATATCGCTAACTATGCCGCGCTGGGCCTGAACGATGCCGAGCTGCGCCAGCTGATTTACCGCATTGAGCTGATTGGTCACGACCCCGCCGACGGCGATATTACGATCTACCTGCTGGAAGTGCGCTCGGTAACGGCCCGGTTGCGCAACGAGATCGCCCGCCGCTTCCGTGACCGCCCCGAACAGGCGCTGCTGGTGCTGACGAAGGATTACGAGCAGCTAGAGTTTGTGCTGCTGCAAAAGGGCGAGGAACGCCGCCGCAGCACTGTTCAGCCGCTAAAGTTGGTGGTGCGCCCGCTGCCGCTGACGATGAACCGCCGCAACCCGGGGCCGCTGGCGCTGCGCGTGCTGAAGCGCTTCACCTTTACCGAAGACGATGCCGCCTACCAGTGGGAGAAATTGCGCTCGGCATATGTGCTGGCCGAGTGGAGCGAGGAATATTTCAATAATCGCGCGCTGTTTTCCGATTATTACTTGAAGCAGCGGCTCACCGATAAGCAGCTCACGCCCGAGTGGGGCGAGGATGTGCGCCCGATTGGCATGGCCATACACGGCAAGCTGGCAACCGCGCGCAAGGCGTTTACCGGCCAGCCCGAGCAGCAGGTTCGCCCCCAGCTGTACGAGCCGCTGTTTCAGCAGCTGGGCTTTGCCTACGCCGCGCAAAAGCCTGGCGATTCGGCGGCACCCCACGCCGATTATATGCTGTACGCCCCCACCGATATGCACACGCCGCTGGCTGCCGCGCTGACCTATGTGTGGAACCGCAACCTCGATGATGTTGACGAAACGCGCGATGCCGAAACCCCCGACGAGATTCCCGGCGCGCTGGTGGTGAGCCTGCTTGAGGCCCAGGTTGCGCCCTGGGTGATCGTAACCAACGGCAAGCTGTGGCGGCTGTATTCGGCTACGGCCAGCAATAAGGCGACGAACTACTACGAGGTTGATCTGGAGGAGGCGCTGGCTGCCAGCGACCAGCTGACCGCGCTAAAGTACTGGTGGCTGCTGTTCCGCCGCCAGTCGTTCCCCGGCTTCCTCGATGCGCTGCTGAAGAATTCGGCTGATTACGCCAAGGAGCTGGGCGACCGCCTGAAAGATCGCGTGTTTGTTGAGATTTTCCCGCAGTTTGCGCGTGGCTTTATTGCCAATATGCGCGCCAACGGTGCCAGCCAGCTCGATGCGGCGGGGTTGGCCCAAGTGTTTTCGGGCACGCTCACCTTTTTGTACCGCCTGATGTTTCTGCTGTATGCCGAAAGCCTGGAGCTGCTGCCAGTGAACGAGGCCAACGGCTACCGCGAGCAGAGTCTGTACCGCCTGAAGGGCGAGATCGCCAGTGCTGGCGGCACCGTGTACGATCAGGCCGCCGCCGCGCTCGATCGCCAGTATTCGGCGAGCGCCACCGGCCTGTACGAGCGGCTGACCGCGCTGTTCACGGTGATTGACCAGGGTTCAGATGCGCTGAATATGCCCACCTACAACGGCGGCCTGTTTAGCGCGCACACCGCCAGCGGCCAATTCCTCAACGCCTATGCCATCCCCGATCGCTTTCTGGCGCGCGGCCTCGATCGGCTGGCGCGCGATGTGGATGCGCGCACGCGCGGGCTGGTGTTTATCGATTTCAAATCGCTGGGCGTGCGCCAGCTGGGCAGCATTTACGAGGGCTTGCTGGAATTCAAGCTGCGCATCGCCGCCGAGGCGCTGGCCGTTACGCGGGAAAAGGGCAAGGAAGTGTACGCGCCGGTGGGCCAGGTGAAGAAGCCACTGGCAACGCTTGCGCCCGGCGATGTGTACCTGGAAAACGACAAGCGCGAGCGCAAGGCCACCGGCAGCTACTACACGCCCGATTATATTGTGAAGTACATTGTGCAGCACACGGTTGGCCCGGTGCTCGATCGCAAATTTGCCGAGCTAGTGCCCCGGCTGCGCGCGGCCCAGAAGGGCTATCGCGATTACGCAGCGATGGCGGCGGCGCGCCATAAATCCAGCGGCAAGCCCGAACTGCCCGCAGTGTATTGGAATAGCCCGGCCATGCAGCAGCTGGTCGACGATTGCCTGAATATTCGCTGCCTCGACCCGGCCATGGGCAGCGGGCATTTCCTGGTGGAGGTGGTGGATTATGTGAGCAACCGGCTGATCAGCTTCTTGAACGGCTGGAGCGAGAACCCGGTGTGGGCCTTCATCGAGCGCACTCGCGCCGATATTCTGGGCGAGATGGAGCGCCAGCATGTGACGATCGATGCCGAGCGGCTGACGCGTGTGGCGCTGCTGAAGCGCGCGGTGCTGAAGCGCTGTGTGTATGGCGTGGATCTGAACGAGATGGCGGTCGAGCTGGCGAAGGTCTCGCTGTGGCTCGATGCGTTTACGCTCGGCGCGCCGCTTAGCTTCCTCGATCACCACCTGAAGCATGGCAACAGCCTGATTGGCGCGCGTGTGCAGGAAGTTCAAGCCTATGCCGAAACTAACCAGGGCGAAACGCGCGATATGTTTGCGGGCAGTAAGTTTGCCGGGGTGATGCTGGCGACCGACCTGATGCGCCAGGTTTCCTACCTGAGCGACAACACCGTGGAGCAAACCCGCCGCAGCGCCGAAGCCTACCGCGACGCCAGCGATCACCTGGCACCCTACAAGCGCCTGCTCGATGTGTATACCTCGCGCTGGTTTGGCAATGCACCAACCAAGAAGGTGAAATCCGATTATGTGCGGCTTTTCTTACAAGAGCCGCAGACCGAGGCGTGGCTCCAGAACCCCGCCGCGCCGCTGGACGATCGTCTGATTCCCGCGACGCAGATCGTTGCAACCGCGCTCCAGGCCGCCGCTGACAAGCGCTTTTTCCACTGGGAGCTGGAGTTCCCTGAGGTATTTTTTGCGCCGCGCACGCCCGGCGGCCAGGATGTGCAATTGGTTGAGAGCGGTGGGTTTGATGCGGTCGTGGGGAATCCACCGTACTTACGGATTCAGAACCTACAACAGCATCAGCCTGATCAGGTAAATTTCTTCAGCCAGCAATTCAATTCTTCAACTGGGAAATACGATATTTATGTTTTATTTGCTGAGAAGTCTCGTACTTTGGCAACTACCTTGGGTCGTACAGGTATGATTGTGCCAAATAAGTGGATAGTATCCGATTATGGAAGCGGTATACGTAAGTATTTCGCAAAGCATTTGGCTGTAAGGCAGGTGGTAGACTTCGATTAGTCAACATCTCTTCTG
>JAFEAS010000165.1:0-6281 GCA_018266315.1 Chloroflexi bacterium SZAS-1
GTAGCTGGGGCGGTCGTCACGACGTGGGCCACGGTCGCTGTAGCTGGGGCGGTCGTCACGACGTGGGCCACGCGCTGTAAACCTATTTCGTTGGGTGCTCGTTTCTTCCTGATCGTTGGCTGGCGCTGCAGGCGCGTTCGTTCGCTCAGGTCGGCTATGCGAGCGCGGTGCCCGTGGCTCTGGTGCAGGCAGCTGGGCATCACGCCCACCCACATGCGACCAGAGCGCTTCAACTTCGGCTTCCGTAAGATTGCGCCATTCGCCAAGCGGCAATTCCCCAAGGACAATCGGCCCTTCACGAACGCGGATCAGGCGTAAGACATCATATCCAAGTAGCTGGGCCACCTCACGAATCTGGCGCTTACGGCCTTCGTGCAGCACAACCCGCACCCACACACCTTCATCGGTGCGCTCCAGCACCTCAACCCATGCCGGTGCAGTGCGCGCTTCATCGAGCAACACCCCATTGCGCCACTCGCGCAGCGCATCGGGCGAAGGAGTATCGTTGAGAAGCGCGCGATATTCTTTTTCTACCTGATAGCTAGGGTGAGTCAGACGCTGCGTTAACTCGCCATCATCAGTTAACAGCAGTAAGCCCTCGCTATCATAATCGAGCCGCCCAACCGGGAAGAGCCGTGCTGATACATTAACCATTGCCACAACCGTCGGGCGACCCTGCGGATCGTCGGCGGTAGAGACCACACCGACAGGTTTATGCAACATGACATAGGTGCGTGGGTTGATCTTGCCAATGGGCTGCCCATCCAGCGTAATTTCGTCTACCGCCGGGTCGACGCGTGTGCCTGCAACGACAACAACCTTCCCATTAACCGATACTCGCCCTGCACTAATGAGTTCCTCGCAGTCGCGTCGCGAGGCGATGCCAGCGCTTGCCAGCACTTTTTGTAACCGTTCTGCACTCAATTAATTGTCCTTAATAGTATGAATCGTTTGCCAAGAGCACGCCTATTGCCCCGCTGGATCAGCTGCGAGGAACAGAGTAGCCTATGTCATGAAGCCCCTGATTACCATTGTGATTGTGTAGGCGATAATGTGACGGAATTTCGTCATTAAGCATGGTTGCTAGCCGTACAAATACGACCGCACGTTGGCTCTAGCACGATGATTTTAACTGTGCATACCCGCGAATATGCAGCCTCCCGGCTGGTATCGTTGGGCACTCCAATAGCTGCGCCCAAATAATTATGTATAGTGTATGAGGCGAGGTTTTGGCCGATATAGCTCGGCATCAAAACAAAGGGGTCACACACAGTGGAACCGCCATAGTATACCACAGCTTTCGGGCGAATGTGCAGCGAATTTAAGCCGATTATTGTCCTGCTAAACCCATTTGATCACTTGTTTTCTCATGCGGTGCGTGACTGCGTTGGCACCGCATGAGAAAAGTCGGAGGCAAGTGCACGGGACGCCACGGCAGCAGGTGCGTCAATTTTTGATGCTGTGCTGTGCCCGCAACCATTGCAAACTCAAATCTAAGCTTTCCAGGGGCGGGCGCGGGCATACATCAAGCTCGGTGATCAGCCATTCGACCCCGGCTGCTGGTGCGAGCGCAACAACCTGTTCGTAGCCAACCTTGCCGCGCCCTGCTTCAATCCAATTGCCTTGGCCATCGACATCTTTGATATGCAGGAGCGGGAGGCGACCTGCGAGCGATTCAATCATCTCCACGACAGGTTGTCCGGCTTTATAGACCCAGCCGCAATCTAGCTCAAATTGAAGTTGTTCTGCGGTTGTAGCATTTTTTAAGGTATCTAGCCCGGTAGCGCCGGTTGGCCCGGCCAACTCAAAGTCGTGATTATGGTAGGCTAAGCGCATCCCAGCCGCGTGCACGCGCTCAGCGATGGAAAGCAGTAGTGGTACTAATGCTGCGTAATCGTTGCGGCGAGATACTTCTAGCCATGGCACGACAATAATCGGGCAGCCGAGGGTGCGATAGGTAGCCAGCGTCTCGTCCAACTCTTGTTCTAGCAGGTTGAGCGGTACGTGAGCGCTGCTCACGCGTAATCCCAATTCGTCGAGTAGCGCGCGCACCACCTCAGCTGGCCGATTATAGAGGCCAGCAAATTCGACTCCATCGTAGCCCAACCCGGCTACCGCGCGCAAGGTACCTTCAAAATCGTGGGCCATCTGGTCGCGTACCGTGTACAGTTGCGCGGCAATCGGCAGTTCTGGCATCATGGCGTGTTTCCCTTCTATCGCTTTGCAAAGCAGTATACGCAATAATAGTGAGAGCGAGTAATTTGTCAATTAGGCCGATACTTCACATACCAATATCAGCTGCCACACTCGTGGCACGCTTTTTGATAATAGCCGTCTTGTACGCGATCCAAACATACATACCTGTCGCAGTTCGTAGATTACGTAGCTTAGTGTAACAGCAGAAAGGTAATTCCTGTGACTGACGAGCGCATCAAAGGGAAGGCCGAAGAGATTAAGGGTAAAGTGAAGAGCGCGGTTGGCGACCTGATTGGCAACGAGAAGCTGCAAGCCGAAGGTAAGGCCGAGGAGCTGGAAGGCCAGGCACGCCAGGAAGTAGCGAAGGCAGCCGAGCAAGTGAAGGGTGCCGTTCAAGAAATCAAAGGCCAAGTGAAGGATACCCTCGGCCAGGCTGTTGATAGCAAGAAGTTGGAAGCCGAAGGCAAGGTCGACGAACTACTTGGCAAAGCTCGCCAGAAGATCAACGAGTAACCGTAACTGATACTGAGCCAAAACGGGTGGGGTGCATCGGCGCCCCACCCGTTATATGTTGGCGGCCAGTACGCACAGTTTATGCCAGCTCAGAGGGGAAAGTCAGCGCACGGCTTGATAGTGACCTTCAAACACTACATCTATGCGGCGATTGCCCACACAATTTTCGCGCCCGGTCTATCGAAATCGGCAAGCATGTGCTATAATGTTGACCCATTCACGAGTTCGTATCTACTCGCTCCGCACTGAGAGCTATAATGCGCCGTCCGCTTTCTCGGCGGCTACAAGGGCCGCGCCAATCTGCCGATACTCCCGATACTGGTGCGCGCACAAGCATCGCCTCCCGTCTGCGCTGGTCGCTGCTCCTCTCATCCACCCTACCATTGTTGCTTGTGGGTGCGCTGCTGATTACTATTAGCACCGATGCCCAGCAGCGCAATGTGTATAACGACCAGGTGGATCTGGCCAAGCGGGTACAGCTCGATGTCTCGCGCAACCTCGAAGAGCTACGCAATCAGCTTGATCAATTTGCGCTGAAGGTGCGCCCTGGCACATCTTCGACCCAGATCACAAGCCTGGCAAACGACCTTGTGAATCGAAATTATCCAAATATCCTCGATTTTGTATTGCTCGACGGCACCGGCAAAGAGCGGCTCCACCTGATCAAGCTGCTGCTGCTGAATGAAGACGCGCTTGGCACCCGCCACGATGACCCGGCAGTGCAGCAGGCCCTCCGCGCGGGTACAATATCGTATTCGCCAATCGCCCGCAATGCCGATGGAATCAGGTCGTTTGTGCTGACGATGCCCATACGCAACGATGCCAATACCATCGTTGGGGCACTACGCACAGAGCTGAGCGCCGAAAAGCTGGCCCATGAGCTGAGCGTGGCAATTGCCAATTCAAAAAGTTACCCATACATCGTGTTCGAGCCCGACGGTACGGTGATGCTGGATGACGGGAAGCCCGGCTTCAACCCACCGCGCGGCCTCAACCTGCTGATCCGCTCGCCGAACGAGGTTGCGCAGTATGCCGGTGCCCGCAGTCAGGAGGTTATTGGCGCACAAGCACCAGTCATCATTCGCGATGGCAGCGAGCATACCGGGTGGACGATCGTGGTGGAACAGCCGCTCTCTACGGCCTATGGCAACATACGTAGTAGTATTCTGCTGCTGGGGTTGCTGGTGCTGGTAGCTGGTGCTATGGCATTATTCTATGCCTTTCGCCAGGCCCGCCAATTCTTGCGCCCGCTTGAAGCACTACGCAATGGTGCGAATGCACTTGGAACCGGCCAGCTGCACTACCGCATTGCGGATTTGGGCAACGACGAAATGGGCGAGCTGGCGCGCACCTTCAATAGCATGGCCGAACATCTGCAAAGCTCGCTGGCAGAAATTGAGCGCCGAAATGAACGCCTACGCCGTTCAATGGCCCTCGCACGCGATATTCAGATCGGTCTCTTACCCGATCGGCCCCCCTGGAATGGTGATGAAATCTCGGTGTATGCCCGCTCGCTGCCAGCCTACGAGGTCGGCGGGGATTTCTACTCATACCTCGCAATGTCCGAAGGGCGCGCCGCTATCGCAATTGGCGATATTTCGGGCAAGGGTGTAGGTGCGGCCTTGCTTATGGCCCTCACGTCGAGCGCCGTCGAATCGCAGGGCCGCCAGATCGAGCATCCCGCCCAGGTGCTTACGGCCCTGAACAATTTGCTTGCCCCACGCCTCCGCGCCAACCACATGAATGCGGCCTTACTCTTTGCGGTAGTCGATCCGCGCGAGCAGACGATTCGCGTCGCAAACGCTGGCATGATCGCACCCGTGCTAGTAGGCAACCAGGGGAGTACGTTTATTGAGGTAGGCGGCCTGCCGCTTGGCTCATTTGCGGGGGCAGTGTACCAAGAACAGGTAGTCGCTTTCGCGCCGGGCGATATGCTGCTGCTATTAAGCGATGGCGTTGTTGAGGCCCACGACGCAAACGGCGAACTGTTCGGGTTCGAGCGGCTTGAGACCATGCTCAATGAACAGCCACCCTTCGACGTACACGATCTGGTTGAGCAGGTGCTTGAGCGCGTGCAACAGCATATGGGCGATGCCGAGCAACACGACGATATCACCATTGTTGCGGTGCGGCCCGCAATTACCCCGGATAAAACCAACCTAGAAGAAGAGGAACAGACAATTTCGTATGCAACTATTTGACACGCTGCGCGGGCAGAAAGCTCAGCTTCCCATCCCCACTGATCGTCCGCTCACTCTGTATGTATGCGGTGTTACACCTTACGACACCACCCATGTCGGCCACGCTCACACCTTCCTCATCTTCGATTTGCTCATTCGCTACCTGCGCCATTGTGGCGCTGAGGTGGCATATTGCCAGAATGTCACCGATGTCGATACGCCATTATTCGAGCGCGCCGCCCGCGATCATGTCGCGTGGGATGATCTGGCGCGCCGCGAGACCGAGCAATTCGTTAAAGACTGTGCCGACCTGAATCTAATTCCGCCAACCTATTTTCCCAAAGCATCGGCAGAGATTGCGCCGATGCAAGCCATTATCGAGCGTTTAATTGCCCTGGGCCATGCCTATGTGCGTCATGGGAACGTGTACTTCAGCATCAAAACCGACCCCGACTATGGCGCGATGACCCGGCTAGGCTATGCCGATATGCTGAAGATTGCCAATGAGCGCGGCAATATTCCTAGCGACCCGAACAAGAACGACCCGCTCGATTTTGTGTTGTGGCAAGCGGGTGCGCCAGGCGAGCCAACCTGGTCAAGCCCGTGGGGGCCTGGTCGGCCCGGCTGGCATATCGAATGCACCGCCATGTCAACCCGCTATTTGGGCGAACAGATCGATATTCATGGCGGCGGGCGCGATTTGATCTTCCCGCACCATCCATCGGAGATCGCCCAGACCGAAGCATACAGTGGGAAAAAGCCTTTTGTGCGTTTCTGGGTACATGGCGGAATGGCCTACCTGGGCGGCGAAAAAATGAGCAAATCGCTTGGCAATATGGTGTTTATTCGCAACGCCCTGAACGAACACAGCGCCGATGCGCTGCGCTGGTACCTGCTCTCGTTCCCCTACCGCGAAGATTTCCACTACGAGCGCGCCGGTGTCCTCGCCGCCGAAGCCCGGGTAGCGCAGCTGCGCGAGGCATTGAGCGCCACAGGCGGTGCTGACGCTGCCACGAATGGTGCCGCCGAGCGCACAGCCTATTTCGCCGCCCTCGACGACGACCTGCAATCACCGGCTGCCCTCACCCAGATTGAGCACCTATCGCAGCGCATTCTGGCTGCTGCCGCCGAGGGCCGCGATGTTGCGGCAGCGCAGGCGGCCCTGCGCGAAATGGCGCATGTATTTGGGTTTAAGGCCGCCGAATAAGGTTTACGCTACAACTGCCGCCTACCCGCTTTTTACTGGCACTACGCTCTTTAGCAGTATTGTCGGTGAAAAGCGGGTAGTTGCATTTCCAAGCAAGTTATACGACACCCACTTGATTCCTGGGGTTTTCCTGTGCCGTGCTGCTGAGCTGCCCGTTCCCACAGTATGATCAAGAAAAAGAAATG
>JAFEAS010000165.1:6340-13460 GCA_018266315.1 Chloroflexi bacterium SZAS-1
CCAGCGACCCACTAAAATCTGGCTGGCAATGTTGCTTGGCACCTTCGGTATTGGTATCTTGCTTATCATTGGCTCGATATTGGCGGGGGTATTCCAATTGCAGCAGCTGCCCGAAGATACTGTTTCAGCAGCAGTATCGGGGCTGCGCGGTATGGCCGAGCTGGCGGTAACATTCGCACCCATTCTGCTGTTCTTCTGGCTATGGCTACGCTTTTTCGAGCGGCGCCCCTTTTCCACAATCGGCTTCGAGCGTGCAGGCGCGGTCTGGCACTACGGGCGCGGCTTGCTGGTGGGGCTGGGCATGTTCAGCGCAGTGGTCGGCCTGATGGCAGCATTCGGCGGCTTGCAATGGCAACAGGGGCCAGCCGGGTATCAGGGAATTGGAGCAATTGGCGGTGTACTGGCAGTACTTTTGGGCTGGGGAGTGCAAGGCGCAGCCGAAGAAGTTATGTCGCGCGGGTTTCTCCTTCAGGCAATTGGCAGCCAGAGTAAGCCGTGGATTGGTGTCGTAGTATCGGCGCTAGTGTTTGGGCTGCTGCATTCGCTCAATCCTGGTATTGGGCTATTGCCGGTGCTTAATTTGTTTCTGTTCGGCGTATTTGCTGCCTTCTATGCACTGTATGAAGGTGGGTTGTGGGGGATGTGTGCTATTCACAGCATTTGGAACTGGACACAGGGTAACCTGTTTGGCCTTTCGGTAAGTGGCACCGAAGCGCCCGGCGGCACGCTCCTCAATTTACAAAGTAATGGCGCCACCTTGCTGACCGGCGGCAAATTTGGGCCAGAAGGCAGCTTGCCGGTAACTATTGTGCTGCTTGCGTGCATTGGGATGGTGCTATTTGCAGCAAGGCGACGCCCCGCACACGCATAAGCAGCATAGCCATTGTTTTGTGCTACAATGGTTCGTAGTATCAATCCCCTAACATTCCGCGAAGCTCGAAAGGCGACTGCTATGGCATTAGCGCTCACAATCGGACTATCGCTGGTGCTGCTGACGCTTACGGTATTAGGGTATTTTCGCGACCTGCGGCGTAACCTTATCGCACTGCTTGGCACGCTGGTTGGCGCGCTACTAGTCAATTTTTGGGGCGCGCAGTGGGGGGCAAGCGTCGGGCGCTGGATTGCCGGGGTCGATCCGCAGCGCACCACGCTCTGGGTTAGCTGCCTGGTGTTTGTGTGGTGTGCCTTACTGGTTGGCTATGGCGGCGGCAGGCTCATTCCCCGCGTGAAGGAGTCGGCGATGAGCCAGCGCATTACAGGCGCAGTGCTTGGCCTGCTCAATGGCGTACTAATAATCAGCTTCCTGCTACGCTATATCACGGTACAGGAATCGACCTTAACGCCGCTGATTAAAGCTGATGTGCTGGCGAACCTCCTGACGAATGGGCTACCCTGGCTGTTTCTTGGCACGGCGATTATCGTAACCCTGCTGGTATTGGTGCGTGGTATGCTCGGGCTTGTAGGTCGTCGCCCGGTTCCTGCCGCTTCGTCTACACCAGCTGCTGCGTCCGCCAGTGCTAAGCCGCCCGTATCGGCTGCCGCTGCCAGCTCTGCCGCCCCCGACCGCCGTGTTGGGGCGCGCGATATCATCGGCAAGATCGACGACGCGACCAAACGATAACAGCTAGAAACACTCAATTACAGGGCTTACGCGGTGCCCAGAGTGCGCCCTGACCGTACCGCCACAGGCAACGGCCGACCGCGCAAGTCCTGTCAATGAAAAACCGGCTGGGCAATACCCAGCCGGTTCTGTCGTATTTCGGCGCGATTAGAACGAAATCGCCTGATCTTTCAGCTCGGTGCCGGGCCAGATGCGTACCCCGCGCTCAAGCCGATTCTCGCCGCCGATCGTGCAATCATCGCCCACAATGGTGCCATCGAGCAAATGCGTTTTCGGCCCAATCCGGTTATTGCGCCCCACCACGCACGAGCGTAGCACCGCGCCAGGGCCGATGTCATTCCCATCCCACAAAACCGCCCCTTCAATCGACGCCTCTGCGCTAATCGTGCAGTGCGGCCCAACAACCGTTGGCCCAATCAGCTTGGCATCTGCGCCAATCGTCACACCATGGCCCAGCACCAGCGGCCCCACCAGCTGCGCCGAAGGGTGAATCTGCACCTCACCCTCGGCCCAAATGCGGTCGCCCAGCTGCTTACCCTTAAAGGGGTATTTCACCTTGCCAATCAGAATATCGTGATGTACTTCGATATACGCCTGTGGTTTTCCTACGTCCGTCCAGTACGCATGCGAGGGGTAGCCAAACATCGGGTCGCTGGTTTGCAGCATTACCGGGAACAGGCCACGCTCGAACATATAAAATTGCCCAGGCGGTACATACTTAAATACCTCAGGTTCGAGAATATAGGTACCCGCATTAATCATATTGGTGGTCACGTCCTCGGGGCGCGGCTTTTCGAGGAAGCGGCTAATGCGACCATCGGCCAGGGTTTCGACTAAGCCAAAGGCAGTGGGGTCTTCTACCGGGGTTAGCGCGATGGTTAGCTTGCTGCCGCGTGCGCGGTGGTATGCCAGCATGGCCTGAAGATCAAGATCAGTCAACACATCGCCATTAAACACAAAAGTGGTGTCATCAAGCATATGTTCAACATTTTTTACCGCACCAGCGGTACCGCGCGGCTCCGGCTCTTCAATGATATGTACTTTCACACCCAGGCGCGAACCATCGCCCAGGGCATCACGAAATCGGTCGGCCAGATACTGTACGGCAAGAATGACCTCGGTAATCCCCTGATCGCGCAAATTCTCAATCATTCGCTCGATAAAGGGCTGGTTAACCAGCGGAATCATGGGTTTGGGTGTATTACAAGTGAGTGGCCGCAGGCGCGTGCCCAGGCCCCCCACTAAAACAACCGCTTTCATACAACCTCCAAATAATCATAGCTGCAACGAAACCACAACGAGGGTATTAGATATTTGTAAGGGACAGGACTTATGCGGTACCTCCAAAGCGCGCTGCCGCAGGCTACAAAACACCCACAGCCGTACCTTGTGTAAGAGACTAGTGCGCACCTTGAAAGTCACGCTGGGCAGCGCGCTGCCGCCAGTAATCCAGGACATCGGCCAGGGTTTGCTCGAGCGGAATACGCGGTGCCCAGCCAGTATGCGAATGGAATAAGGCGTAATCGCTCACCACTCGCGGCACATCGGCCGGGCGCATCCGCGTTGGGTCGGGTTCAACGGCGATTGTGCGCGGGCTTAACGCGAGTAATATATCGAGCAGATGGCGCAGGCTCACACTATGGCCCGAGCCAATATTATAGGCACACGGCACCCGGCCGCGCTGTGCCGCCAGGCTATACGCCCGCACAATATCGCGCACATCAGTAAAATCGCGCTCGGCTGCCAGGTTGCCCACCCGAATACACGGCGCTTGCAGCCCGGCCTCGATGCGCGCAATCTGGGCCGCAAACGACCCAACCGCGAATTGCTCGGTCTGGCGCGGGCCGATATGATTGAACAAGCGCAAACGCAGCGTGCGGAGTTTGTGGCTAGCATAATACTGGTAGGCCAACAAATCCTGCGCCGCCTTGCTAACGGAGTACGGATTCACTGGCCGGAACGGCGTGCGCTCGCTCAGCGGTAAATCTTCAGGCTGAATATGACCATATATCTCGTTGCTGGTCGCAATCACCAGCAGCGGGTCAAGCTTCAGCTGTAGCACTGCTTGAAACAGGTTGAGCTGTGCCACCAGGTTGGTTGTTAATGTGCCAGCTGGGTCTTCAAACGAGCGCGGCACATTCGATTGCGCGGCGAGGTGAAAAATAACATCAGGCTGAGCCGCCGCTAAAGCCGCCACCACGGCGGGTTGATCTCCTAGATCTGCGATCAACGGGCGAACAGCGCCACGTAATTGCGGCAGCGCCAGCTCGGGCTGGCGAGCCATGCCCCAAAGTTCCCACTCGCCTTCGGCCAGAAGGTGTTCGGCTAAGTAGCCGCCAACAAACCCATTAATACCAGTAATTAACGCGCGCATAGCCGTACTATAGCGGAAAGCCTATGAGCGTGCAAGTAACGCCAGCGCCAGCAAGCTGACGATTTCGACACATCGATTTCTATGGTATGCATAGGCCGGATGTGATGTCTGTAGTAGTCCATTCGATACAAAACGGGAGCGGCTGATATTGCCGCTCCCGCGCTATACGAGGAGATTTCTTTTGCGCTGCACTATACGCCCGGCTCTTCGCTCCCCTCAGCTTCAACCTGTGCGCTGGGGCTATACGGCTCGGCGGGCGGCTGCGAGGCAGAAGGCACCGGCACCTCGGGCATTGGCGACGCTGGCAGCTTCCCGTTCTGCCGACCATTGCGCCGAATGCTCGATGGCTCGGGCAATGCCTTTGGTGCCACCAGGCCAAAGGGCCGCTCTTCCGCCTGGCGTGGATCAGTGAAGGGGTGTTCGGCCTCAACCCGCGCCAGAATCTCGTTAATGTCGATGTCAGTCAGCTCGTTGCGCAGAATAAGCGCCTCGGCAATCGCAATTACCGCTTCTTTATTCGCTTCGAGCAGGCGCCGGGCCACACGATACTGCTGATCGAGAATCCGCTCAACGCGCGGCTTGATTTCGCCAGTAGAAATACCACCCATTGCGCCATACGAGAAGAAGCTGTCGTCCATCGCCCAGAAGCCAACCATCTGCGTTGCCGCGTTGGTGGCCTGGATCATATCCATCGACACGCCCGCTGTGGTGTAGCCGAGGAAGAGCTCTTCCGCCGCATATGCACCGAGCGTTACCGTAATATCGTCGAGGATTTCGTTCTTGTTCGGGATATGGTACTCATCGAGCGGCTTGGGCGCAACGAACCCGGCGGCACGGCCATGGCGCACAATCGTCACCTTCGAAATACGCTCGCGCTTGATCAGCTTGGCCTGCAAATAGGCGTGACCGGCCTCGTGGTACGCGGTGCCCCGGCGCTCTTCATACGGTAGGTTGCGGATAGGCTGCTTCAGGCCCCACTCATGTACTTCGCGCGCGGCGGTGAAATCCCAATAGTTAATTGCCTGGCGGCCATCGAAATGCGCATGAATCACGGCTTCGTTAATGACAAATTTGATAGCTACTGGCGTGTAGTTAATCGTGTCCGACACCATGCGGTCGATTGGCATTGGCTCGGCCTTCACCTTGCTCAGGTAGTACTCAAGCACATCACGGCGGCCCTCGCTATCTGGCGCTTCAACGATAATCTGGCGGTCGAAGCGCCCAGGGCGCAGCAGCGCTTTGTCGAGCGTTTCGGCCAGGTTGGTGGCACCCATGGTCAGCACGGGCGGCATATCCACTTTTTTCTTGATCAGGCCAAGGTTGCGCAGCAGCTTGCGCCACGATTTGACTTCTTGCGGCGGCGGATCCATCTGAAGCAGCAGCTCGTTCAGGATGCCCGCGCCCATCATATTGCCCATAAAGCCGCCGCCCATGCCCATCCCGCCTGCCATATCGCGGCTACGCGCGCCACCAATCGCGTCGATTTCGTCGATGAACAGGATGCACGCGCCATATTCCTTACCCAGCTTGCGCGCCTTGCTGTAGAGCATACGCACCCGCAGCGGGCCAACGCCAACGAACATATTCTGGAAGGATGGCGCGCTAGCATAGCCAAACGGCACGCCCGCTTCGGTAGAAATTGCCTGGGCCAGGTAGCTTTTGCCAGTGCCGGGCGGGCCAACCAGCAACAGGCCGCGCGTCACCTCGCCACCCATGTCCTTGAAATCTTTCACGCCCTTGAGCAGCGTGACAATACGCTGTGCGGCCTCAACGACCTCGGGGTTACCCCGGTAATCCTTAAACGATACGCCCGTTTCGCCCGGCTTGACCCAGTAGGTGCGGCCACGCCCCAGGAACCAGAAGATTGCGACAAACTGAATGATCGCCAGCGCAATTGTCAAGGCCATCTGGAAAACGAACATCAGCGCATCGAGCACCGGGTTGCCCTGCGTTAGCCAGGCAAAGGCCGACGGCGCGAGGTAGCTCCAGAACAGGTAAAGCCCCAGCACAACCAGGACAATACGGCGGACGAGTCGCCAGGCCTTCGTCGGCCAGCGCTCAAGCATCCGATCGAGTTTCTGGTCAATCTCCCGATCCAACTCATCGCGATAACGGCGATCTTGTGGTGGCGTGTACGGTTCCAGGGCCATAGCAACTCTCCGTTTCAGGTGGAAAGAAATAATGGGCGGGCCAGGCGCTTATTGATTTGTATTAGTACCATTCGATGGCGTCAATACCGATTCAATTTCGGTAATCTTACCCTCGGTATCGGCATGGAAGATGATTGGGAAACGGCGCTGCTGATTCTGATATCGCAGGTCGACCGTATAGAAATACATGCTGCCAGTGTCTTCCCGCACGCCGCCAATATAGTCATAATGTAAGAACTCAACGCCAATGCGGCGCAGGTTATTGACTTGTGCCTGCAGGGTGGCCTTGGTTGCGCCATTGGCCAGCTGGCTCGCCTGGAATGTAGGGCTGTAAGCATCCCACATAATCTCGGCGTTGAAGGTCTTCTGCCCCTGAATGAAATTCTCGACGGCCAGGGTCGGCGGTAGCGATGTAGCGCGGGTGAACGTGGGCTGGTTCGATGCAGGCCACCACAGTAGCACCGACATCCAGCCAATCATCCCAAGAAGAAGCAGCACAACCGCAGCAAAGCCAGCATAGGGCCGTAAAGCCCGGCCGACAATCACCGCGCCGCGTAGCAGCCGGTGTAGCAAGAGCCGCATGGTGCGGCGGAAGCGCAGCGAACGGCTTACTTTCGGGGCTGGTGCGTAGTAGACAGGTTGTGATGTGGGATACGACGGCGGTGGCGGGTAGGCAGCTGGGGCAGCCAAGGGCTGTTGCGGTTCGCGGTATTCTTCCATACAATCGTCATCCTACTGAGCGTTATGGTAAAGGCACGCCGTTGTATGCGGGCAGAAGGGGGATTTCATTAACTTCAAATTGATTTTGTAGCGTGAAGTATACCGGATTGATCAGCCCTACGCAACGAATTTTGTATAAGCATACGATGAGAACACCGAGAATGGATGCCTGACAGCCTTCTGCCTGCTATTACTTTACACACCTTACGTGGTTGCCCTCGTCGCTGGCTTGTTCTGCCTGCGCCACCAAGGTAC
>JAFEAS010000166.1:0-7552 GCA_018266315.1 Chloroflexi bacterium SZAS-1
TGGCAGCGAGGTAGCGGGCTGGCCCAAAAAGCCATTCATTCCCGCAGGCGCAACTGGCACCGTAAGCTGGAGCACCAACGCCTCGCCGATTGTGGCCGATGTGAATGGCGATGGTGGCCCCGAGGTGTTTCTACCCTGCAACTACGATATTGTCGCCTGGAACAAGAACGGCAGCCAGCTTACCCGCACCACTATTCCACCGCAGGCCGGGCAGTGGGCACTGAACACCGAATACACAATTAATGGCGCGCCTGCCGTGGGCGATATTGATGGCGATGGCAAGCTGGAATTAGTCGCGGCGGGTGCGCGCGCCGATCAGAATACGGGCGGCCTGTACGCCTGGGATTTCGATGGCAATGCGACCGCGAATGCCTTGCCCTGGCCGAGCTTCCGTCGCTCAGCAAACAACAACGCCATCCTGATTGCACCGGGGCTGCGCACAAGCTCCGACGTAACGTTCATAGTACAAACTGGCCGCAGCCGCACCATTACGCTTGAAGTAAAAGATTTGGCTGGCGGCGCCATTAGCTGGTCGGCAAGCGATGACCAAAGCTGGCTCACGACCAGCCCCAGCGCTGGAAGTACGCCTGGCACGGTGAGCATCATCGCGAATGCCAGCGGTAAGAGCCCGGGCACCTACACCGGCACCGTCACGCTCAGCTCGGCGGTGAACACGGTGAACATCAATGTACAGATGGTTGTCGCCAACAATGTATCGGATGTATTTGTGCCAATGAGTCGACGTTAAGCTGGCGGCATAATACAACTGGCAAAGAAAAGCGGAGGGGCATGCCCCTCCGCTTTTCTTCATCCCCGCCCCTGCTGTAGCTTAGGGAAATATAAAGCTTTGCCCGCGCAGCTGGTACGCAAGTGCCCGGCGCTTTCCTACAGGCTTTACAGCGGCCCATTCCTGCGAATCCCTGGCAATCGCCGCATCAAAAATTCCCAGGTAGTAGAACTGGTGAATATTCTTTGCACGCAAGGCTGCCATGAATTCATCAAGCGACTTCCCCGAGTCGACCAGAAAAACCAGATGCCCATCGTAGATTAGCGGGGCAAGTAAGGCAGGCGCAGGCCAGGTATCGGTGACAATAACCTGTTGTTGGCTTTGCGCTGCACTGTCGAGCACTTGATAATTTGCATTCATCGCCATGCGCAGCTGTCGCATTCCACCGATCTGAGCAGTCGCTGACGCATAACCGACTACCGCCAGTGTAAGCAAGCAGGCAGTGACGGCACGCGGTACCGTATGCTGGGCTAGCCAATTACGTGCGCGCCACATACCAACGAGGAGGAGTGGCACGATTGCTGGCAAAAGCATCCGTGGCCCCTGCTGAACACCACCATCAGGCAGGCGCGCGAGCCAGCAGCACAATATAAAGCTGACACTGAAAACTGAGAGCAAGCGCACAGCTGGCGGTATTGTGCTCATACGCGGGCGCGCGCTCACCGGCAATAGGCACAGCAGCAGAAGCGGGCAACCGGTTAGCAGCGACGTATACCCATCTTCGTTCGAGGGCGGCGCGATTTGTAGCAGCAGCGCCGCAACGAGCAGACAAAATCCATAATGCAGGCGCACATCGTTCCGCAGTTTGTTCGAATAGATACTGAGCGCCCAAAGTAATATCAGGGCGAACAACAGAAATAGCACAAATACCGATGAGCTAGGCACCAGCAGAAACTCTGCCCAGGAGAGCCAATCGCGCCGCTGAGCTGCCCCCGTAACCACAACATGTGCACCAAGCATCGCGCCGTATGTTGTTTGATTAAAGAAGAGCAGTGGGCCAATCGCAAGTGCACCGCCTATTCCTAACCATATGGCACCCCAGAAGCGCACCACCCCGGCCGCGCACCAGATACCGAGCAATAAGGCGGGAAAAACCAGAGCTGTTTCGTTGCGGAACCATACAGCTAGCCCCACACACAGGCCAGCCGCGAAAAGCATTGCCAATTGGCTACGATCGATGGCGTATACACTAAATAGAAGCGCAAACAGTACCAAACAGAGTGCGGTTGTATGTTCCCAAAAGTTAGTTGCATAAAATATAAGGGGCGAGCATAGGCCCACTGCAACGACCAGAGCAATGTTCCATTGCAACGGCAGCACGCGCTTACCCAGCAGCGCCAGCGCGAATAGTGCGGCGCAAGCAGCCAGCACGGGCACGATGTATAAGCCGCCATATCCAAAAACAAAGAGAAAAGGCGCGCTTACGGCACTGAACGCCTGCGGGAACATCCCAAACACTTGCTCGCCTTGCACGAGATATTGGCCGCGAAATGGCATAAACTGCCGGTTGGGATCGATTGTGATACCGGGATAGACAAGCGCACTGGTATGAAATTTGGTAAGAATGAGGCTTTGGGTTTGTACCAACTTTACGCCCTGGTCGGTTGACCAGAATGCATTGAGCGGGTCGAGATAGGCCATAACAAGTAGTGCATAGAACAACCCAATGGCAAGAACAACGCTTGCTAACAGCCAGATTTGGCCGCGCTGCGAACGAGCCATTTCACGCACACGGGCATAGTATGTCTGGGTACTGAAATGATCCATGGGGTATTTTCGGGTTTATGCTAGGCGAATAGTATAGAGTTTTGCAGCTTCACGCCTGGAGTATACCATGTAATAGGCCGATGCCAGCACTCTGTGGATAGCATATGCTCTTGCACGGCACGGCGCAAGATCAACCGCACGTTCAGCGCCCCAGATGATTAACCGCTGCACGGCTTACGGCGCACCCTCGCCCCACCCCTGCTTGCACAGTCGCGCGCCGCCGTGTATACTCCGGCAACATTGCGCACTATGGGGCAGCGATGCGAGTCGTGCTGATTTCGACATACGAGCTTGGGCACCAGCCATTTGGGCTGGCATCGCCTGCTGCCTGGCTCGAACAGGCCGGGGCGCAGGTCGTGTGTCGTGATCTCGCCATACAGCCATTCGATCCCGACATTGTCGCAGATGCGGCGCTCGTTGCGTTCTACCTGCCGATGCACACCGCCACCCGCCTGGCTGGCGAGGTTATTGCCCGGGTGCGCGCCATTAACCCGCACGCGCATCTGTGTGCCTATGGTCTGTATGCGCCGCTGAACGAACCCTGGCTGCGCGCCCACGGTATCAGCACAATTCTTGGCGGCGAATTCGAGGCAGGCCTGTTAGCACTGTACCAACGGCTGAGCACCCACCCCAGCACACCGCCACCCAGCACCCAGCCCGAACCGCGCATATCGCTGGCCAAGCAGGCGTTTCTGCCACCGGCGCGCCACGCATTGCCCGCGCTGCAGAGCTACGCGTATCTAGCACATGGGCCGGGGCAGCAGCGTACTGCGGGCTACACCGAGGCCAGCCGGGGCTGCAAGCATAGCTGCCGCCACTGCCCAATTGTGCCGGTTTATGCCGGGCACTTCCGCGTGGTGCAGCCCGCTATTGTGCTCGAAGATATCCGCCGCCAGGTGGCCGCCGGTGCCCAGCACATCACCTTTGGCGATCCCGATTTCTTCAATGGGCCGGGCCATGCAATTCCACTCGTCCAGGCGCTGCACGCCGAGTTTCCAGCGCTCACCTACGATGTGACGATTAAGATCGAGCACTTGCTGCGCCACGCGGCGCTGCTGCCCGCCCTGCGCGCTACCGGCTGCCTCTTCGTCACCAGCGCGGTTGAGGCGGCTGATGATGCCATCCTCGCGCGTTTCGCAAAGCGCCACACCCGCGCCGATTTTGTACGTGCCGCCGGTCTGCTGCGCGAGGTGGGGCTAGCGCTCAATCCCACATTTGTCACCTTCACACCCTGGACAACCCGCCAAACGTATATCGAGCTACTGGAATTAATTGCCGAGCTTGGCCTGATCGAACACGTTGCGCCGATTCAATACGCCATTCGCCTGCTTATCCCCGCGCAATCGCGGCTGCTGGAGCTTGCCGACGTCCGTGCGCTGGTGCAGCCCTTTGATCAGGCGGCGCTGGTATACCCCTGGGCACATCCCGATCCATCAATCGATACGTTATATCGGCAGCTGCTGCGCGCAGTGAAGGTGCGCCGGAACACACGCCACGAGCATTTCGCCGAAGTCTGGCGGCTGGCACAGGCAACACTCGGCGCACCGCCCAACGAGCGCATGCAGCGTGAGCTAGCTCGCCGCGCCGACTGGCGCCCGATCCCGCACATGAGCGAGCCATGGTACTGCTGAGCCGAACCCGATGAGGAGCCGTCGGCCCCTGAGTTTGTATAATATAGAAAAGGAAGGGTATGAAAGTCGCCTACATCTTCAGCACCTCGGGCCATACTGCCAGCTATAAGCTCGGCAAAATGATTTTGCCGCAGCTCGAAGCGCGCCGCCACGGCGCCGACGTGGTGGGCATAATGTTCTTCGACGACAACAACTACATCCTCCGCGCAGGCGACCCGATCGGCGAGCGGCTGGCACAGGCTGCTGAAGAGCTGGGCATTCTGCTGATGATGTGCGACCAGTGCGCGCTTGAGCGTGGCCTGGCCGAAGGCGAACCCGGCAACTGTGTACCAACTGGCACGGTGAAGGGCGTGCGGGTTGGCTGCTTCCCCGATCTGTATGCCGCGCTGGCCCCGAACCCGCCCGACCAGGTTATTACCCTCTAATCGCTGCCAGGCAGTGTAGGCCGATAACACGATGGAAACCCAACGCATTCTGCTACTCACAACCGCCAATTCATATCGCAACCCCGCGTTTCTGGCCGCCGCCGCGCGCCTGGGGGTTGCGGTGATCACCGCAATCGATATGCCCGCCGCGCTGGCGAGCAGCAGCACCACGCAGCTCGGCCTCGATTTTGCCGACCCGGCGCGTGCCACCGCCGCAATTGTTGCATTCGCCGCACAACAGCCGCTGCGCGCGATTATCGCCGTTGACGATAGCGGCAGCCAGCTCGCCGCCGCAGCCAGCGCGGCCCTGGGCTTGCAGCATAATGATCCAGCCGCCGCCGAGGCCGCGCGCGACAAATATGTGATGCGCACCGCGCTGGCGCGCCATGGCGTGCCGGTGCCAGATTTCCGGCTGTGCTCAACCGGCGACGATCTAGCCGCGCTGGCTGAGCAGATCGCCTACCCCTGTGTGGTGAAGCCGTTGCGCTTGAACGGCAGCCGTGGGGTGATGCGCGCCGATGACCCGGATGAATTTGTGGCGGCGGCGCAGCGGCTGGCAGCGCTGCTCGAAACGACCGAGCCGCAACCCGGCCCCAAGCCCTTCCTGGTTGAACAATTCATCCCCGGCTTCGAGGTAGCGCTCGAAGGGCTGCTCGATCAGGGTGCGCTGCGCGTGCTGGCATTGTTCGATAAACCCGACCCGCTCGATGGGCCGTTTTTTGAGGAAACGATCTATGTGACGCCCTCACGGCTGCCCGCCGAGGTGCAAACCGTGATTGCGCAATGCGCCGCGCACGCCGCCGAAGCGATTGGGCTGCGCACCGGGCCAATGCACGCCGAGCTACGCATCAATCGCCACGGGCCATGGATCGTCGAACTCGCTGGCCGCTCGATTGGTGGGTTGTGCTCACAAACGCTGCGGTTCGGCACCGATGCGTCGCTGGAAGAGCTGATCATTCGCCAGGCGTGCGGCTTGCCAATTGAGTCGTTGAGCCGGGTGGGCAGTGCAGGCGGCGTGATGATGATCCCAATTCCCGGCGCAGGAATGCTGCGCAATGTTTCCGGGGTGGAGGCGGCGCGCGCCATTTCGGGCATTGAGGATGTAGAGATTACTGCACCGCTGAACAACCCGATTGTGCCGCTACCCGAGGGCGAAAGCTACCTGGGGTTCATTTTCGCACGCGGCGCGCGGCCTGCAGCTGTCGAGCGCGCGCTGCGCGAGGCGTATGCCCAGCTTCAATTCGAAATCGTGCCAACCATCCCGCTCGCGCTTGGGTAGCGTTGCGCTACTTGCGGCGCGGCGCGCCACCCTTGGCTGGGCGTGCGGGTGGTGCCCACCCTTCGGGCAGCGGCGCGTTCGCGCCAAAGAAGAAGTCTTCCATTGCTTGCAGCAGTAATTTCTGCGCCTGTGGGTCGGCCAGGTTCAGGCCATAGTGATTGATAATCAGGGTTGCCTGCGCCGGCCAGAGGTTCCAGGCCTGCTGCGAAACCCGGTTATAGATACGTTCGCCCAGCGGGCCAGGGAACGGCGCTGCCGCGAGGCCCGGCAGCTCGCGCCCAAACTTGACACACTGCACCATGCGCGCCATGATCGCCCTCTCGTTCTCTGCAGCACAACCCGTGAATTGGCAAACACCCAAGTAGCATGCGCTGCGCATTTCGTGGCTGAAGTATAGCCCGTTTCGCCCGAGTGTCAATATGCGTGTCCTCTTTTTTGGCATGGCCAGCATCACCTCAACGATCGTGCTCGAAAGCCTGCTGGCGGCGAATATCGATGTGTGCGGGGTTGTGCTGGCAGCCGGGCGTTTCACGCGGGCCACGCAGCCCGCGCCAATTGTGCAGCTCGTGCCGCCGCTGCTAACGCTGCAGCCTACAGCTCACCAACCAACCATCGCAGACATCGGCTGGGCGCGCGGCCTGCCTGTGTTTGAGCTGCGTCACGCCAGCACTGAGGTAGCTGCAACCCTGGCGGCGCTCAAGCCCGACATCGCCTGCGTCGCCTGCTTCCCGCTGCGTATTCCGCCAGTGCTGCTAGCGCTGCCGCCGCACGGCTACTTCAACCTGCACCCATCGCTGCTCCCGGCGCATCGTGGCCCCGCCCCACTGTTCTGGGCCTTCCATGCGGGCGAGGAACGCACGGGCGTCACCATTCACCAGATGGATGCGCAGCTCGATAGCGGGCCAATTGTGCGGCAGGCGCGCTTTGCCCTGCCCGATGGTATGACCGAGCATGCTGCCGAAGAAGGCACCGCCCGGCTTGGCGCGAAACTGCTGCTCGAAGCGCTGGCCGCCTGCGCCACTAGTACGTTGTCCGTACAGCCTCAGCCGCCCGGCGGCAGCTACGAGCCCTGGCCCACCGCCGAGGCCTGGCGCATTGGCGCAGATTGGTCGGCGCGACGCGCGTTCAACTTTATGCGCGGCACCGCCGGGTGGGGCCAGCCCTACCGAATAAGCGTGGGCGGCCGCGAGCTAACTCTGGCCCAGGCCATGCGCTTCGATGCGGGGGCGACATTACCCGCGCCGTTTGCTCTGCGCGGCGAAGAAGTGGCGATTCAGTGCGCGCCGGGGGTATTGGTGGCGCAGCTGGCAGAAACAACGGGCGTGGTATGAAGAGTTTGCCCCTTCACACCACGCCCATCTTCGCATACGAACATTACCGCACGACTGCTGGCGTGTCGAGGCCATCGCGATTCCAGTCGCCTACCAGCGGCGTATCGCTCGCCAGCCCATAGCCAAAGAAGATATTCGCTACGCCAGTGCTATTGAAATTACGCAAATACCATGTGTTGCCGCGCACCACACCCGGTGTGTCAATGCCGTCGCCATTCCAATCGCCGACAACGGGTCGGTCAGTGGGCATTCCATAGATGAAACCGATATTCGCAGCCCCTGAGCTATTGAAGTTGCGCAGGTACCATGTGCTGCCGCGCACCACACCCGGC
>JAFEAS010000166.1:7636-13537 GCA_018266315.1 Chloroflexi bacterium SZAS-1
GCTGCCGCGCACCACACCCGGCGTATCAATACCATCGCCATTCCAATCGCCCACAATCGGCTTGTCGGTAGGTAGGCCGTAGGTAAAGACAATATCGGCTACACCGCTGGTATTCGAATTGCGCAGGTACCAGGTGTTGCCGCGCACCACGCCTGGTGTGTCAATGCCGTCGCCATTCCAATCACCCACGATTGGCTTATCGCCGGGCAAACCATAGGTATAACCTACATTCGCCACACCGCCGCTATTGAAATTGCGCAAATACCATGCGCGCGCGGCGGTTGCGGTGGGAGATGCGGCCTGCGCGCCCTGGACGGGAAAAGCCGCCAGCGTAAGCACTGCCAGTGCAGCGAGCGTGACCCGCAAAACGATTGATAGCTTCATGATCGTATCCTTCGCTAACGATCCACCTTTCAATTGACGCCATATGCCGGTGCCGGTAAAACCTCGCTCTCAAGCTCGAAGTTGCTACAATCATACGCGCACCATGGACGCCTTATCAATGATATGTTGGTGATCATCAGCATGTGTAGCTGTGAGATTCGACGTTGGGGCATTCATTCGGGTATCATTTAGCGATCAGCTAGGGGCAGCAGCAAGGAGCCAGTAATGCTTGACCTGAACCATATTGCGACAAACGCACCACTCAAAATTATTATTGGGGCAGGACAGCAAGCCTACCTTGGCTGGATCGCCACCCAGCGCGAGCAGCTTGATCTGCTCAACCGCGACGATTGGGCCGCGAGCCTGGGCACGCGCCGCGCCGATGCGCTGCTGTGTGAGCATGTGTGGGAGCATTTAACCGAGGAGCAGGGCCGTGCGGCCGCCCGCACGTGCTTTGAGTTCTTGCGGCCGGGCGGCTACCTGCGCGTGGCCGTGCCCGATGGCAATTTCCCCAATGCCGAATATCAGCGGATGGCGCAGGTGGGCGGCCCCGGCCCCGCCGATCATCCCGCCGCCGACCACAAGATTGTGTACGAGTACCGTCGCTTTAGTCGCGTGTTCGCCAGCGCGGGCTTTATCGTCGATCTGCTGGAATATTGCGACGAGCGGGGACGCTTTCACTATAATCACTGGAACCCGGAGGCCGGGCCAATCTACCGCTCGCTGCGCAGCGACCACCGTAATCAGGGCGGGCAGCTGGGCTTTGTGTCGCTGATTCTGGATGCACACAAACCAGCGCTGCCTATTCACCCCGCGCCGTGACAATCTCGCGCGCCGCCGCCCACTGCCCGAGATCGTGGCGGTTAATTGCAGCCGCCATGAGTTCGGGGAAGAGATCGGGGGTGCAAGCAAAGGCCGGAACGCCCATGCCAGCGAGCGCCGCTGCAATGGTGTGATCATAGCTCGGCGCGCCTTTATCGTTCAGCGCAAGCAGTGCGATCATTTGCACACCCGCACTCGTGAGCGACGCCGCGCGCTTCAGCATTTCTTCGCGGTTGCCGCCCTCATATAAATCGCTCAGCAGCACCAGAATGGTTTCTTGCGGGCGGCGCACCAGCCCCTGGCAGTAGGCCAGCGCACGATTAATATCGGTGCCACCGCCCAGCTGCACGCCAAACAGCAGATCCACCGGGTCGTGCAGCTCGTCGGTTAGGTCAACTACCTCGGTATCGAACACAACCATGCGCAGCTGTATCGCTGGCAGCGAAGCCAACACCGCGCCAAATACCCCACTATACACCACCGATGTGCCCATCGAGCCGCTCTGGTCAACACACAGGATAATATCGCGCAAGGCGGCGCGCTTGCGCCCAAAGCCAATGCGCTGCTCGGGGATAATCGTGCGGTGCGCGGGCTGGTAGTGCTTAAGGTTTGCGCGGATGGTGCGCGGCCAGTCAATCTCATTATGCTGCGGGCGGCGGTTGCGCACAGCCCGGTTCAAGCTGCCCAGTACGGCCTGACGCGTGGGGTTCGCTAGCCGCCGCTGCAACTCTTCTACCACGCGGCGCACTACCTGGCGCGCAGTATCGAGGGTTTGCGCGGGCAGCACACTTTTCAGCGCCAGCAGATCGGCCACCAGATGCACATTCGGCTCGACCACAGCCAGCAGCTCGGGCTGAAGCAGCATCTGGCGCAATTTCAGGCGCTCAAGCGCATCGCGCTGCAACACCTGCACCACCTGGCTGGGAAAGTAGGTGCGAATATCGCCTAGCCAGCGCGCCACGTTCGGCTGCGAGCTGCCCAGCCCGCCGGTGCGTTCGGCATCGTACAGCGCCTGCAGCGCCTGGTCGGCACCTAGATCACTGTCGCGCAGCTGCACGCCCGTACCATCGGCGGCACCAGCGCCCAGCACCAGCCGCCAGCGCCGCAGCTGTTCGTCATCGACCTGCGTCATACATTTTCCTCAATTACCTGCAACCCCATCAGCTGCGTAAGCAGTGGCAGTGTAGCCTTGGCGCGCGCAACATCGAAGCGCTGGTTTGCCCGTTCCGATACTGAAAGAGTCGCCGCACCAGTTCGGGCGCGTTCACCCAACATACGCCGCTCGGCTGGCTGAAAGGTGGCAAAGGTGCGCCGCAATAACGGCAGCGTTGGCAGAAATAGCGCGGCGGGCAGATCGTGCAGCCAGCCGTCGATGATCTGCCAGAGCAGCGTGTCGTGTAACAGCAGCGCGCCGCTATCGCGCAGTAGCCCTTCGATCCAGGCCGCTGCTTCGGGTGGGCCGCTCGCCGCCGAAAGCGCCAGGCTCAGTCGGCGCGCGCCCTCGTCGGCACTCAACGCGCCAGTATCGAGCAGGATGCGGCAAGCGCGACCACCTACCAGGCCATGGACGACGCGCAGATCACAAACGCGCTGCAAGACCGCTTGCCACGTGGCCGTATAGTCGGTGTGCTGAAGCAGCGCCAGTGCGCTATTCACAGCTAATACGCGCTCAAACATCGCCTGGGCCGCATCATCGTCGAGCGCGGCGCAGGCCGCAGGTAAGCCCACCCCAATCCGCAACACTAAGCCATCGATGACGTGCGCAACCGCAGCCGTATCGGTACGGCGCACATTCCCGTAGCGCTGGACATTCGCCAGCGGCGGCAGCGCTTCCATCAGCACACCAACGTCGCTTGCTAGCGCAGCGCGGTCGTGCAGCCGGGCCATTACCGCGTCAATCGCGGCGGGAAGATCAGCCAGCAGCACCTGATCGACCAGCCGGGTGAGCACGGGCAGGTCAGCGGCGGTTTCGGCATCGGCGCAGGCACGGGCGGTGGCGGCATCGGCGATCGTATTGCCCCAAATCCCCGCCTCAATCAAGGTAACCGCTAGCTCGGGCTGCCACTGCACACGCCACAGCTCGTGGAAAGTGCCTTTGCCGCCATTGCTGCGCTGGAGCTTACCCCATGGAATCGCCAGCAGATTCAGCCGGTGCAGCAAGTGGCTGCGTTCCAGGTCGGTCGGCTTGCGCAGATCGAGGTCGTAATCGCGCCAGCTGGCGCTTGCAGGCAAGCGCAGCCGTTTCTGCTCACGCGCCAGGTCTTGCTGAAGCGGCGCGAGCGGCGTCTCGGCAGGCACTGCGCCAAGTGTCTCGCCAACAATCAGCTGCTCGTGCACCAGCCGCATCGGCAGCACACTACCGCCACAGAACACGGCCTGCACCGCTTCGTTCAGCTCGGCTAATCCCGGCAGCGGGCGATCGCGCAGCGCGGCAAGCGCTTCGGCCAGGCGTACCGCCTCAATCACATGCGCCGACGACACATCGAAATCCTGCTCGCGCAGCAGCCGCGCCACCCGGACGAGCCAGCGCGCCGCCACTTCGGTGGGTGTATATCCCGCGCTGGTGGCGTGCCACAGGTGCTCGTACCACCCAGGTGACTCGATGCCAGCGCCGTAACCACTACCATACGCCAGGCGCCCGTGCGTCCAGGGCACCCATGTTGCCTGAAGCTTCACCTTGGGCAGCCCCTTAAGCAGCGTGGTATCGGCCTTTGTACCCGCCAGGTCGGTGAGTGCAGGCGCGTGCCAGGCCCCACACACCACGGCAATCCGCTGGTAACCTTCGGCCTGGGCAGCGCGGATCGACTGGCGCATGTACGCCTCGCGCTGTGCCTCGCGCGGATGGGGGTCGGGTGGCAGCTCGGCGCGCAGCGCGGCCATGGCCTCAAGGATTGCGGCAAAAATCTCGCTGCCATCACGGCGATGCTCAACCATCTGTTCCCACCAGCGCTCGCCATCGCTGTAGCCAGCCGCCTGGGCCAGCCAGCCAAGCGGGTCGGCGCGAGGGTTAGGGGTTAGGGGTTGGGGATTGGAAGATTCGTGGTTTTCGCCAATATCGTCGTGCTGTGAGGGTTTATCTTCATCCTCTATCCCTTGCCGCATCTCCCCCAGCTGGCATGCCTGCGGCAGATCCATAAAGCGCGCGGTGATGCCCTGCGCCAGCGCGTAGCTCAGCGCCTGCCACTCGGGCGAAAACAGCGCGAAGGGGTAATACACGGCCTGGCGCGGCTGGTCGGGCATATACAGCAGCAGCGCCACCGGCGGCTGCATATTGGGATGCGCCAGCAAGGGAATCAGCGCATCGGCGTCGGGCGGGCCTTCGACCAGCACACAATCGGGCTGAAGCTGCTGAAGCGCAGCGCGCAAGCTGCGCGCCGAACCCGGCCCATGGTGGCGAATACCAAAGATATATGGGGATGGAGTCATGATCTATCTCCCATCCCCTATTTCTCGGCAGGCGCGATAGATATCCTTCCAACCATCGCGCTCTTTCACCACGGTTTCCAAATATTCCTGCCACACCAGCCGATCTTGCACCGGATCTTTCACCACCGCGCCCACCAGGCCCGCCGCCATATCGGGCGCGCTCAAGCGGCCATCGCCAAAGTGTGCCGCCAATGCCAAGCCGCTATTCACAACCGAAATTGCCTCGGCAGTGCTCAGTGTGCCGCTCGGCGACTTAAGCTTGGTCTTGCCGTCGGCGGTGATGCCTGCGCGCAGCTCGCGAAATACCGTCACAATCCGCCGAATCTCATCGAGCGCAGGCAGCTCGGCGGGCAGTTCAAGCGCGCGGCTCAGCGTTGCCACGCGGCCCTGCACAATCGTCACCTCTTCGTCGAGCGTATCGGGCAGCGGCAACACCACCGTATTGAAGCGTCGCTTGAGCGCGCTCGAAAGCTCGTTCACGCCCCGATCGCGGTCGTTGGCGGTGGCGATGAGATTGAAGCCGCGCACCGCCTGTACCTCAGTGTTGAGCTCGGGCACGGGCAGCGTCTTTTCCGACATGACGGTAATCAGGGTATCCTGCACATCAGCGGGGATGCGCGTCAGCTCTTCAATCCGCGCAATCTTACCCTCGCGCATCGCCCGCAGCAAGGGGCTGGCAACCAGCGCCGCCTCCGACGGCCCATCGGCCAGCAGGCGCGCATAGTTCCAGCCATAGCGAATCGATTCTTCGCTGGTACCAGCTGTACCCTGGATGAGCATAGTCGAGTCGCCCGCAATCGCCGCCGCCAGATGTTCAGACACCCAGCTTTTGGCGGTTCCAGGGACGCCAATCAGTAGCAGACCACGGTCGGTTGCGAGCGTGGCGATCGCAATCTCGATCAGGCGCCGATTGCCTATATACTTGGGCACAATGGTTGTGCCATCGGGCAGCGTGCCGCCGAGCAGATAGAACGCCACCGCCCAGGGCGAAAGCCGCCAGCTCGGCGGGTGCGGGCGCGTATCGTACTGCGCGAGCGCTGCTAGCTCGGCGGCATATTCCTGTTCGGCATGTTCACGTAGAAGGGTTGCCATGTGCGATACTCCTACATCTACCGACCACCAAAAAGTGCCCGGATAAAACGCTGTAGAACAAATAAGGCAAGCGCTCCCACAGGTAAAGCAATGAAAAGCGCAAACCCACATAGATTGATCATACCATGTTTACAAGCAGGGTATGATAATACTAGAGCCATATGCGCCGCTGCGAGA
>JAFEAS010000167.1 GCA_018266315.1 Chloroflexi bacterium SZAS-1
GCGATAGGATGGCCCACCGCCCGGAACGCCGCATATTAGCCTTGCACAGTGATTTAGCGATCTGTGCTACCAGATATATGGCCTAAACATCATCCTTCAGCCAGCCGCGCTCACGCGCAATGAATTTAATAGTAGCGTCATCGGGTGGGTACAGCCCAGCTGCCTGGTAGGCGTAGGCGAGTAGCGCCGCGCCGCCGATCATCCCAAGGCCAAGGCCAATCAGAAATACCATAAAGCTCAGCACTTTGCGCATTTGTATCGACTCCTCGGTTAATGATACGTGTGTGAAAGCAATGTATATAACGGTATGATACCGCAGGGCAGTGGATACCGTCAACTTATTGCGTAAATCGTATCGCTATACCGGCACAATGGCACAGAATCGTTGCGGGCTGCGATGCTGATGCAGGCGTGTGCCTGGTTGCGGATGCGCGCTCTGGGTTACAACCTGAAACCTTGGGGCATGTGCTGAAGTGCCAGGGTGAGCGAGCCGCTGAGAACAATGTGCGAGCTGGGATGCTGGCTGCCACCGCTTGGCTCAAGCGTTACCATGATCTGATCATACGTGTTAACGGGGGCAGGGGCGTCGATGGTAAGCGTAGCATTGCCATCACTATCGACAACAAATGTGGTAGCAGGCACCTGTATGCCCGGGCGCGCCAGCCAGAATTGGTAGGTTGTGCCCACGGCTGCTTCCGGCAGGCTCTGAACGACGAGTACAGCCTGGGTGCTATTGGGTTGCATATACATAACTGCATGCGAGCGATGATTGGGGCTATCGAGTCGGCGCAGAAGTGTCTGTGGGGCAGCAATAAATACCGCCAGCCGCTGCTGGTGGGCCAGCTCGGTAGTTGCTGTGCTCAGGCGGTTACGGGCATCGAAGGCGGCAGCACCGCAGATGAAGGCTAGTACCAGTGCGGTAACCAGGGCGATCTGGAGCCAGCGGATCGAGCGGAGGTGTGCCTGGTTTTCGGTAATATGCGTAAAGAGCTGCTGTTTCACATGAGCGCGCGGGGTCGGTGGTATCGCCAGGCTGCTCTGGAAGGCAGCGGCTTCGGCGCGGCAATCGGCACAGCCAAGCAGGTGCGTTCCGATCTGGTGTGCCTCTTCAGGCGCCAGCACCCCAAGTACAAACGCCGGCAGATTATCGATTGGGTGTGTGTTCATTGTCGCGCCCTCAGCGTGCATAGTTGGTGCCAGGCGAATAGTTGCCTGGCATTGTCGGTGCAGGTACTCATTGGCCGTATGCGGCGGACGCGCGTCATACCTACGTTGATGGAGTGCTACACCGTAATCGCTAATACTGGCGCTTTAGCGCACGGCGTTGCCTAGCTTGAAACGAACGTAACTGAGCGATACAATTAGGTACGGGGTTTCGCTTACCCAGACAACGCCTTCACTTTCTCGGCTATTATTCGCGCAGCGCGCGAAAATACCTAAGAAGAGACAAAATACTATGTTGCCGTAGGCACAGAAACGGCAGGCGAAGGTTGTATACTTACAATAGCGAATTGGGCACAGGCTATTATTATGAAGGTATACGGTTAGTTTCGCGGGTTGGATCTTTGTTCGTAGAATGCGACGCTTTGCGCTTTATTGAACGCTGAATATCCTAGATCTATGCAGCATATCTTCAAATTCGCTTCACAATTGTTCTCTATACTACTGTCATCGCAAGGCCGGATTGCCAGCGATGTAGATAGAATATGAGGAGGCATCTCTATGGAAGGTAATGGGCGCAAGCTCGCTTGGATTGCTATCGCACTCAGTGCGGTTGCGTTGCTTGTTTCGCTAGGGGGGCGCGCACAATCGTCCCGGGCCGGGTTCAATGGCCCAATGGGTTTTCAGCAGCAAGGTCAACAGGGTCGGGGAATGGGGCGGCACGGCGGCTGGAATGGGCCGCAGATGCAGCAAGGGCCGCAGGGGCCGCAGATGCAGCAAGGCCCAAGCGGTAACTTTAATGGTCCGCAAGGCATGATGGGCCGTGGTGGCCCGGGCCGTATGGGCTTCTTCTTCTTGCCATTTATGCTCCTAGGTGGGCTACTGAAACTGGTATTTGTGGCTGGTTTGATCTGGTTGGGCTTCCGGCTTATTCGTGGGCGGGGCAGCCGCCCGGCTGGCCCAGCCGCATGGAGCACCGGCGCACCAAGCCCGGCACCGCGGCCCGGGCCTGAGCAGCCGCCATATCCTGACGACACGCCGCAAGAGTAGTAGAGCCGGGATTGGAAGTGGGGGTTGAGGCCGCGTGGCTTTAACTCCCATTGCCTTCCCTACCGATAGTAATAGGTATGGTAACTCGCACAATCTTGGTGGTAGACGATGAGCCGGGCATCGTGGCAATCGCACGCGATTACCTCGATCGCGCTGGCTTTCGTGTTGTAACAGCGGGCGACGGCCCGGCGGCGCTGCGCCTGGTTCGCACTGAGCGCCCCAGCTTACTGGTGCTCGATTTGATGTTGCCAGGTATGGATGGACTCGATGTTGCGCGGGCCTTACGTGGCGACCCGGCTACGCGCGCACTGCCGATTATTATGCTGACGGCCCGCGTTGATGAGGCCGACCGGCTCATTGGGCTAGAACTTGGGGCCGATGACTATATCACCAAGCCATTTAGTCCACGCGAGCTGGTAGCGCGAGTGCGCGCGGTGCTGCGCCGGGCTGATGGCGAGCGCGACGCCGAAACCGTGCTGCGCATTGGCGACCTGCACATTGATTTTCAGCGCCGAAGTGTGCGCGTGGCTGGAGTACCCGTAGAGCTCACTGCCACCGAGTTCGATCTGCTCGCTATTCTGGCGCGTGAGCCGGGCCGACCGTTTACCCGTGCGCAGCTACTTGAGCTTGCCTACGATGTGAGCTATGCTGGCTTCGACCGAACAGTAGACGCGCATATTAAAAACCTACGCCGTAAGATCGAACCCGACCCGCGCAACCCGCGCTATGTTTTGACTCTCTATGGCGTTGGGTATAAGTTTGCTGAAGAGGCTGAATAAGGTGTTATGAAGCCACGCCTGTTCTGGACAATGCTGCTCGCATTTGCAATGGTCATTGTGCTGAGTGTCTGCGGGATGCTCGGCTTCATTGTGTTAGCCGTTTCGGGGCAGTGGCAGCCAGCAGCAGTGCGCGAAACATTCCAGGATTATCAGCAAACCTACGCACTGTCATTGGGCGATTATTATGTTGCTCACGGTAATTCGTGGGTAGGGGTTGAGCAGCGATTCGATGCGCTGTCGTTTGGTGGGCCAGGGAATTTCTTTGATTACGCGCTGGCCGATCAGAGTGGCCGAGTGATTGCCAGCAGCGACAGCCGCCTGCCACCCGGAACGGTTGTGGCCGAAAAAGATCTTAAAGATGGTATTGCAGTGCAAGCGCGCGGCACGGCAGTAGGGACACTCCTGTTTCGCAATGGGCCGCGCGGTATGTTCAGCGGCCCGCCCCCGGTGTCTACGTTGCCAAACCCGCCAGCGGCGCGCACCCCACGCACGCTTATCTGGTCGATTGTACGGGGGTTCGTTATTGCTGGTGGCGTGCTGACTGGAGCATTACTGCTCCTGGCGGTGGTCTTTGTCCAGCGCATCAGTCGGCCATTACGCACGCTCACGGTTGCCGCGCAAGATCTTGCCAGCGGCAAGCTCGATGTACAGGTGCAACCTGCGCCAATCCGCGAGGTGAATGAGCTGACGCAGGCGTTTAATTCAATGGCGCGCTCACTCGCCGCCGCTGATCGGCAGCGCCGCCAGATGACTGCCGACATTGCCCATGAGCTGCGCACACCACTTACCATTATCAAAGGGCGGCTGGAGGGCATGCAAGATGGCGTGTACGATGCAACTCCCGGCGAGTTAGACCGGCTACTGAGCGAAACGGCACTGCTTGAGCGCTTGATCGAGGATCTGCGTCTGCTGGCGTTAGCCGAAAACGGTCAGTTACCGCTCTATCGCGAGCCAATCGATCCGCGCGATCTGCTGAACCATGCACGCGCGGCATTTGCGCAGCAGGCCGCTGAGCAAGGTGTTACCCTCAATGTAGATGCGCCTGAGGGTTTGCCTGCGATTGATGTTGACCCGCAGCGTATTGCGCAGGTGCTGGCGAACCTGGTGGCAAACTCTTTGCGCTATACGAGCGAAGGCGGGAATATTACCCTTGCGGCGGTGTACCCGGCGGCGCGGCCTGCCCAGAGCATCGCCGGTGCTCGGCTGGCGCTCCCCGATGCTCAGGCTCTACCACGAGTGGTCATTCAGGTGCGCGACACGGGCCAGGGCATCCCTGCCGAGGATTTGCCCTATGTCTTCGATCGTTTCTACCGCGCCGATCGTTCGCGGACGCGCAGCAGCGGTGGCACTGGCCTGGGCTTAGCGATCGCCCGCCAAATCGTGCTGGCGCATGGCGGCGATATTCAGGCCGAAAGTGTTGAAGGCCAAGGCACTACTATTAGTATGACGCTGCCGATAGAGGTGGAGCAAAGCGCGGCGATCGGAGAACCGGCTAAGGTGCAGCTGTAGTACTAACAGGACTTACGTGATTACCCACGTTGCTGGCGCATGTTGCCTGCGGCAGCAAGGTACTTAGCTCCCTTTGGTGCGCTGATGTTGGCGCTTTGCGCCAACATCAGCGCACCTTCATCGAAACGTACCACTCTGCCGAAGGCGAAAAACGCCCACTATGTAGCTCGTATAATACTAATAGGACTACGTTTATCATATATGACCCAGCGGCAGCTTGGCGATTTTGCACATAGCGCGAAAATCACCAAGGAAGTTATGTGCGCCTAGTGCTTCAGCATGACTACACGGCGACGGGCGAACTGCGGTTCGCCCGTCGCCGTGTAGTTGGAAGATTGATTCTACCCACCGAGCTGATCAAGAAATTCGGTAATAATTGGCCCCTGTGGCTGGTAATCAACCAGGAACGCATCGTGGCCCGCAGTTGAAGGTAGATCGACATGCTCTACCGAGCGGCCCAGGCGCATCAGTGCGTCGGTGATTAGCTGCGATTCGCTGCTAGGGTACAGCCAGTCGCTGGTGAACGAGAGCAGCAGGAAATCGGATTGGCTGCGCGCCAGCGCGGCATCGAGTGAACCATAGCGCCCGGGTAGATCCCAATAATCCATCGCCTTGGTGATATACAGGTATGAATTTGCGTCGAAGCGCGCGTTGAAGCTCGTACCCTGGTAGTCGAGGTAGCTTTCGATTGCAAACTCGCTTTCCAGCGAAAAGGCCGGGCCATTGGTATGCTGAAACGCTCGCCCAAACTTTCGTTCGAGCGACGGCTCGCTGAGGTAGGTAATGTGTCCAATCATGCGCGCCACTGCCAGGCCATCGGTTGGGCGCTCGCCGTCGTAGTAATCACCGCCGCGCCAACGTGGGTCGCTCATAATCGCGCGCCGCCCGATCGTATTCCAGGCAACTGTCTGGGTGGCCGAGCGCGCGCTGGTCGCTAACAAGATCGTACCGCGCACGCGTTCGGGGTAGGCAGTAGCCCATTCCAGCGCCTGGAACCCGCCCATCGAGCCACCGGCAACCGCATGGAGCTGATCGATGCCCAGGCGATCGAGCAGGCGTGCCTGTGCGCGTACCATGTCGCCGATTGTAATAACCGGGAAGCGCGCACCGTAGGGCTTTCCGCTGGCGAGATCCATGCTGGCCGGGCCTGTGCTGCCCTGGCAGCCGCCGAGCACATTCGAGCAGATGATGAAATATTTGTCGGTGTCGAATGGCCGCCCTGGCCCGACCATCGCATCCCACCAGCCCGGCTTGGCGGCATTGGCATGCCACCCAGCGGCGTGCGCATCGCCCGAGAGCGCGTGCAGTAGGAGGATAGCATTGTCGCGCGCCGGGCTGAGCTTGCCATATGTTTCGTAGGCGAGTGTAATTGGCCCGAGGTGCGCGCCGCTGTCGAGCTGGAGCGGTTCTAGCCAGCTCATGGTACGGCGTTCAACCAGGCCCACCCCTTCGTACTGCTGGTGAACGTTTCGCGCTATCATCGTGCCTCCTCCATTATCGTTCGCCATCATCTGCTCACGATTGATCTGAACCAGGAACCACGCGCAAAATATGGAGCGTGCGTAGGGCGTGGTTCCTGGTGTATTGGGTGCGCGTTAGACCTTTGCCAGCGCCTGGTCGAGATCGGCAATAATATCGTCGAGCGTCTCAATCCCAATCGACAGGCGCACATAATCGTCGGTGACACCAGTGATCAGCTGTTCCTCGGCTGTCAGCTGGCTGTGGGTGGTGGTTGCCGGGTGAATTGCCAGGCTCTTGGCGTCGCCAATGTTGGCCAGGTGCGAGAACAGCTTGAGGCTGTTAATGAAGGTGGCTCCAGCGGCGCGCCCGCCCTTGATGCCAAAGCCCAGGATGCCGCTCTGGCCCTTGGGCAGCAGCTTTTTGGCCAGCTCATAGGTTGGGTGGTTCGGCAGGCCGGGATAATTCACCCACGCAACTTTGCTGTGCTCTTGCAGGTATTTCGCCACGGCCAGCGCATTCTGCGAGTGGCGCTCCATGCGCAGCGGTAGCGTCTCGATGCCCTGAAGCAGCAAGAAGGCATTGAACGGGCTGATCGCCGCGCCAATGTCGCGCAGCAGCTGCACTCGCGCCTTAATGATGTAGGCCAGCGGCCCCAGCGCCTGTGTATACACCAGGCCGTGGTACGACTCATCGGGCTGGGTGAGGCCGGGGAAGCGCTCGCTAGCCGCCCAGTCGAACTTGCCGCTATCGACGAGCAGGCCGCCGATGCTGGTGCCATGCCCGCCGATGTACTTGGTGGCCGAGTGCACCACAATATCTGCACCGAAATCGAATGGGCGGCACAGATATGGCGTGGCTGTAGTCGCATCCACAATCACCGGCACGCCCGCCTCATGCGCAATCGCCGAAATCGCCTCAAGGTTCAGCACATCGAGCTTGGGGTTGCCGATTAGCTCAAGGAAAAACGCCTTGGTGTGATCGTCAATTGCACTGCGGAAGCCGTCGAGGTTGCGCGCATCGACGAAGCGCGTGGTGATGCCCAGCTTGGGCAGCGTGTGGCGGAACAGGTTGTAGGTGCCACCGTACAGGTCACTCGAGGACACGATGTTGTCGCCCGCACCGGCGATATTCAGTACCGCGAAGGTTTCGGCGGCCTGCCCCGAGGCCAGTGCCAGCGCGCCAACGCCACCTTCTAGCGCGGCGATGCGCTGCTCAAGCACATCCTGCGTCGGGTTCATAATGCGGGTGTAAATATTGCCAAACTCTTGCAGCCCAAACAGCCGCGCCGCGTGGTCGGTATCCTTGAACTGGTACGATGTCGTCTGGTAAATCGGCACCGCGCGTGCGCCGGTGGTCGGGTCGGCCTGTTGGCCGCCGTGCAGCGCCAGGGTTTCAAAGCCAGTAAATGTCGTTTCCTCAGCCATCGGGAAAGCCTCCTTACAACGAATTCGAGCTGCGTGCCACAGGTGGGCGCTGCGTGGTGAGGGTGGCAACAACAAAGCCCTCATCACGCAGATGAGGGCCATCAGAAACGCTGCAACAAAAAGCCCTTCCAATACTATAGGAAGGGGCTTACGTCCGTCGTATGCCTCTCATCTTCCAGTCGCGCTGCCGGATTTGGCACCCTAATGATCGAGTCAAAAGCGCGAAGTTCAGCTTCAGGCTTTTAACGCTTTCCAGGGTTGCCGAGGTTTCATCGGGCCGGTCCCTCCACCTCTCTGGATAAGAGTTGCGCTATTCAATTGTTGCACGAAATGATAACGGAGACGCGCAAAATTGTCAAGTATAGATGTAACGAATTATGGGCAGAGTACTGCGGGCGGAAGCAACCAGGCTGCACTGGTTTATGGTACTATGCGAGCATGGAAAACAACGAGCAACATACGGGGCTTTCTGAACGCGAAGCCCTTGAGCGCGATACCGACGTGGGCTTCTTTGTGGCTGGTGGGCCTGGCGGCCAGCACCGCAACAAAGTTGAAACTGGGGTGCGGCTGCTCCACCGGCCCACCGGCATTGTCGTTACGGCCAGCGAGCGCCGCTCGCAGGCAGCGAACCGCGAGGCGGCGTTTGAGCGCTTGGCCGAGCGCCTGGCTGCGCTACAGGTACGCCGCAAACCGCGCCACGCCACTCGCCCCACCGTTGCATCGCGCGTGCGCCGCGCCGAAGCTAAACGCCAGCGCTCCCTCACGAAGCAAGGCCGCCGCCCGGTGCGCGAGGAGTAAGCGTGTAGGTCGCCTGCTTCTGGCAAATCGGGTATAATAGAATTAGACCAGATGTTCGAGTATCAGGAGGTATTCCCCATGCCCAGCCAACGCCCGCTGCTCGCGCTGATCGACGGCCACGCCCTGGCCTTTCGTGCGTTTCATGCGCTGGCAAAGGTTGGGCTGCGCGCCTCGAATGGCGAGCCGACCTACGCTGTCTATGGCTTCATTTCAATTATATTGAACGCAATTCACGAATATCACCCCAAATATGTGGCGGTGTCGTTCGATGTTGGGCGCACCTTCCGCGACGATATGTATGCCGAGTATAAGGCTGGCCGCGCCGAAACACCCGAGGAATTTCACCAGCAGCTCGATCGGATCAAGCAGCTGCTGGCCGCGTTCAACATTCCGATCTATACCAAAGATGGCTACGAGGCCGATGATGTGATTGGCACCCTCGCGCGCCAGGCAACCCGGCAGCAGGTGAATACGATGATCCTCACCGGCGACACCGACACCCTGCAGCTGGTGGACGATTACGTGAGTGTGTTGCTGGCGAACCCCTACGTCCAGAAGGGTAAGAACACCATGCTGTACGAGGAAGCGCAGGTGCTTGAGCGCTACAGCGGCCTCAAGCCGGTGCAGCTCGCCGATTTGCGCGGCCTGAAGGGCGATACCTCCGACAATATCCCAGGGGTGAAGGGTATTGGCGAGGCTGGCGCAATTGCCCTGCTCAAGCAGTTTGTCACGGTCGAAAACCTCTACGATCACCTGGATGAAGTGCCGAATCGCTATAAAAAAGCGCTCGATGGTCAGCGCGACCCGGCGCTATTCAGCAAGCGTTTAGCGACGATTGTGTGCGATGTGCCGGTGGCGCTCGATCTGGGCCACGCCGAGCTGCGCGATTACGACCGCACCAAGGTGATCGCGCTGTTCCAGGAGCTGGAATTTGGCGCGAGCCTGGTGAAGCGCCTGCCCGCCACCGGCGGCGGCGTGGAGCTGGCCGAGCTACCTGAAACGACCGCAAGCCCACGGCAGTCCGATATGTTTGCTGCGCCTGCGCCTGCCGCGCCGGTTGGCGATGGCCCGCAGCAGCTCGCCATGTTCGATCTTCCGGCAGCGCCGAGCCGCCCGGCGCCGCTCGCGAGTCCGCCGCTCGCGAGTAACCATATTCCATTGGGTCAGTATCAAGCAGTATGTACGGAAGCGCAGCTTACCGAGGTCGTGGCGGCGCTGCACGCCTGCACGGGCTTTGCGTTCGATACCGAGACGCTGGGCACGCGCGCCTTGCAGGATGATATTGTCGGCGTGTCGGTGGCAGTCAATCCCGGCCATGCCTGGTATCTGCCGTTTGGTCATCGCCAGGGCGAGCAATTGCCGCGCGAAACGGTGCTCGGCGCGCTACGACCATTCTTCGCCGATGCGCAGCTGCCCAAGTACGGGCACAACGCCAAGTTCGACATCGAAGTGCTTGAGCAGGCGGGTGTGCCGGTTGCGGGCGTCACCTTCGATACTATGCTGGCGGCGGCGCTGCTCAACAAACGGCGCGGCCTGAAGGAGCTAGCCTTCTACGAGCTGGGCTTGCCCGAGCCAATGACCGATATCGAAGAGCTGATTGGCAAGCGCGGCAAGAACCAGCTGCAGTTTGCCGATGTGCCGATTGAGGCGGCAGCCCCCTACGCCGCCGCCGACGCCGACATGACCTTGCGGCTGGCCCAGGCGCTTGGCCCACAGCTCGCCGAGCAGCCCAAAGTGGCCGAAATCTTCCAGAAGCTAGAAATGCCGCTTATTCCAGTGTTGGGGCGCATGGAGCAGGCGGGTATTGGCCTCGATGTGCCGTTTATGCGCGAGCTTGGCAAGCGCATGGGCGACGACCTGGCGCAGCTGGAAGACCAAATCTACGCTTTCAACGATGGCATTAAATTCAACATCAACTCCGGCGACCAGCTCAGCGACCTGCTGTTCAAAAAGCTACAGCTGCCTACCGCCGGGCTTGAACGCACCAAAACCGGGCGCTACTCGCTCACAGCGGGTGTGCTCGAAACGCTAGCGGCAAAAACCGATAACCCGGCTATTCAGCTGATTTTACGCTACCGCCAGCTCACTAAGCTGAAATCGACCTATGTTGATGCGCTGCCCGAACTGGTGAACCCGGCCACCGGTCGTGTTCATACGACGTACAGCCAGCTTGGCGCGGCTACCGGGCGGCTGAGCAGCAACGACCCGAACTTGCAGAACATCCCAACCCGTACCGATGATGGCCGCGAAATTCGGCGCGGGTTTGTGGCTGCGCCCGGCCATATGTTCATCGCCGCCGACTACTCGCAGGTTGAGCTGCGCGTGCTGGCGCATATTACGCAAGACCCGAACCTGGTGCAGGCGTTCAAAGAAGATCAGGATATTCACGCGGCCACGGCGGCGCAGCTATTCAGCGTACCGATTGAGCAGGTGAACAAGAACCAGCGCCGCATTGCCAAAATGACGGTGTTTGGCGTGATCTACGGTATTAGCGCGTTTGGCCTGGCCGCGCGCACCGACCTGAGCCGCACCGAGGCGCAGCAGCTGATTGACGCGCTGTTTGCCCGCTTCCCCGGCCTGCGCGATTACATTGATAGCACGCTTGAAGAGGGCCGCCGCGAAGGCTTTGTGCGCTCGCTGTTTGGGCGGCGGCGCTACATGCCTGATCTGAAGGTGAGCGGGCCGCGCCGCCAGGCTGCCGAGCGCGAGGCAATCAATGCGCCCATCCAGGCCACTGCTGCCGATATTATGAAGATTGCCATGATTCGGGTAGACGAAGCCCTACGCCAGCGCCAGCTTGCCACGCGCATGCTCTTACAGGTACACGACGAGCTGATCTTCGAGGCCCCTGCGGGCGAGGTGGATACAGTTGTGGCGCTTGTCTGTGAGCAAATGGAGCATGCATACCAGTTCAAACAAGTGCCGCTCAAGGTCGATCTGGAAGTTGGCCCGAACTGGGAAGAGATGCAGGAAGTGACTATCGGGTAAATCTGGTTCGATGGTTCAGCGTCGTGCGTGGCGAGCTGCGTGCGACGCTTTTATGTGAGCGTTTGCCTGTTACCTGCGTAAGATACCGTGCTTGAACATGAGAATAACGTCCTGAATCAACAGTGTGTTGCACTCGTACTGGTCATTGATTAGCAGCTGAAGGCTGTCACAAGCTCTACCCAAACCGATAACCTGGAAAAGGATATTGCGCTAGCTAATCGCGCATTATGAAGCAGAGCAATCCCCTGCGCATTGCTGCTCGATGCCACGGGTGATTAGGACTTACGAAGTTGCGTTATTGAGTATACCAACGCTGTGCTTTTCGCCTGCGGCAGCACGGTAGAACCGATCGTATTTGTATGCGATTGTTCTGCGCTGCCCGCGGAACAATCGCATACAAAAAACACAAGTATCGCTCTGCCGAAGGCTCAGCACGTCAACGGTGTAAGCCCTATCACTGGTACCCCGTTGCTAAAGGACTTATTCCTGTCGTGTGGGCAAGTGTGTTACAATGAATTTGTGTTATCAAAACGTACAGAATACGCCGCTTACAGACATATTGTGGAATCGTGAAAGACATTACACTTCCAAATAACGCCCCATCTGCGTCGCCGCTCCTCTCAATTGTTGGCCCAGTGTATAACGAAGAAGCGCTGCTCGAAGAATTCTGCCTGCGCGTGATTGAGGTGCTTGAGACATTGGGCGAACCATTCGAGCTGGTGCTGGTAAATGATGGCTCGCGCGACCATTCGCTGGACATTTTGCATCGGATGCATGCGCGCGACTCGCGGGTGAAGGTGATTAACTTCTCGCGTAATTTTGGCTTGCAGGCTGCCCTCACGGCCGGGCTGGATCACGCGTGTGGGCAGGCGATTATTGTGATGGACACCGACCTGCAAGACCCGCCCGAGGTGGTGCCGCGCCTGATCGCTAAGTGGCGCGAGGGCTACCAACTGGTGTATGCGCAGCGCGCCGAGCGTGCGGGTGAGACCTGGTTTAAGAAAGTGACGGCTTCAGCATTCTACCGGCTGATCGATAAAATTACCAATATCAATATCCCGGTCGACACGGGCGAGTTCCGGCTGATGGATCGCAAAGTGGTCGATGCGCTGATTTCCATGCGTGAATACAACCGCTTCATGCGCGGGATGTCGGTGTGGGTCGGCTACCGCCAGACGGGCATTACCTACGAGCGTGATGCGCGCAAGGCTGGCGAAACCAAGTTTTCGCTAAGCAAAATGGTGCGCCTGGCGCTCGATGGTATTACGAGCTTTTCGTACCTGCCGCTCCAGCTCGCTACCTACCTGGGCTTCTTCGTGGCGGTGCTGAGCCTGGTGTTTTTGCTGGCTGTGCTGCTGCTGCGCAGCTTCTTCCCCGATTTCTTCTACGGCCAGGCCACCACCCTGGCAATGGTGCTATTTCTCGGCAGCGTCCAGCTGATCTTCCTCGGCGTGATTGGCGAGTACCTGGGCCGCATTTATGATGAGGTGAAGCGCCGGCCGCTGTATATTGTGGCCGAAGCGCTGGGCTTTGAGGACGGCGGCCAGCCGCCCGCTGACCGACCGTAGCTGCGTGCCATGAACCGCACCGACCGCTTACTGGCAATTGTGCTTGAGCTACAGGCGGCTGGCCGCCGCCGCGCCGAAGATCTCGCGGCTACGTTTGAGGTTGGCAAGCGCACAATCTATCGCGATATTCAGGCGCTGTGCGAGGCAGGTGTGCCGGTGGTCGCGCTGCCCGGGCAAGGTTATGCACTGGCTGAAGGGTATTTTCTGCCGCCGCTGCGTTTCACAACCGACGAGGCGCTGATGCTGCTGCTGGGCAGCGATGTGATGACCCAAAGCTTCGATGCGGAATACCAGACCGCCGCCGAGGCTGCCAGCCGCAAGATCGCTGGTGCGCTGCCCACACACCTGCGCGACGAAGTGCGCGATCTGCGCGAGAGCATTCGCTTTGTGTCCGAAGGTGCGAGCGCGCATGAGGCTAGCCAACTGCGCCAGCTGCGCCGCGCGCTGGTCGGTTGCCATACCGTAGCGTTTCGCTACCATGCCCGCAGCAGCCAGGCAGCGGGCGGTACCTGGAGCCAGCGCGTAGTCGATCCGCTCGGGCTGGTGCATGTGGGCGGTGCATGGCATATGCTAGGGTACGACCACGGACGGCAGGCACGGCGTACCTTTCGCGTCGAGCGCATAGAGACGCTACAAGTTCGTGCCGAAACATTCTCCCGCCCGGCTGGTTTCCAGCTTGAGAAGCGCCCTGATGACGATCGCTCGCTTGAAGTGCAGGCGCGCTTCAGCCGTGAGGTGGCCGACTGGGTGCGCGAAGCTCCATCGTTCTTTACGGTGGCGGAAGAGCTGCGCGATGATGGCTTATTCGTTCTATTTCGTGTGCGGCACGAGCGCGATTTGCTGCCCTGGCTACTGGGTTGGGGGCGGCATGTTCAGGTGCTTGCACCAGCAACCTTGCGGCAGATCCTGGTTGAAGAAGCTCAGCACATTGTGCAACAGCACGAATCGCTACTGACATAGGGGTGTCACTGGGCTGGCGTATGCTCATCATGTTGATAGTTTGAGCGCCACAAGGAGACACCTGTGAACAACGCGATTAACTGGTTCGAAATCCCTACCACCGACTTCGATCGTGCGCTGACATTTTACCGCACTGTGACGGGCTACGACATTCGTGCTGGCGAGTTTATGGACGTACCACATGGGTTTTTTCCTGCTGATCAAAGCGGCGTTGGCGGCGCAATTATTTCGCGGGCCGATGCTGTGCCTTCTATGCACGGCGCGCTGATGTACCTTAACGCCGGGAATGCGCTCGACGCCATGCTTGCACGAGTTGCAGCAGCGGGTGGGCAGGTGCTATTGCCCGCAACCGTCATTGGTGAGCAGGGCGTCATAGCGATCATTCGCGACTCGGAAGGCAATCGGGTGGGCTTGCATGCGCCGCCGGTAAGCTAGTACGCTGTTCCCCTCTGCTTTATTCACAGCCCGGTGGCATTGCGCTGCCGGGTTGTGTGATTCACGCTAATTGTCAATATGCTGTTAGTTTCTTTCCGCACAGAACATGGTATAGTTGAACGGTTATTTATTGGTAAATTTTGTGTGATAGACGGCAACATCGTTCATGAGTACAACCTGGTATACCTATACTGATTTTCGTATTCAGCACACTGTGGTGGGCACGCTGCGCGCTACCGACGCAGTATACAGTCCCCAGCTGCATAACCGCCGCAAACTGTTTGTTCACCTGCCACCTTCCTATGCCACTGCCTCTGACCGGCGTTACCCTGTGATCTATATGCAGGATGGGCAGAACCTCTTCGATCAGGCGCTAAGCTATGCAGGCGAATGGCAAGTGGACGAGACGATGGTAGCGCTGAGCAACGAGGGTATCGAGGCGATTGTAGTAGGCATCCCCAATATGGGCGTGCGCCGGATCGACGAGTATAGCCCATTCAGAGACCCGCGCGTACGGCGCGGCGGGCGCGGCGATTGGTATGTGGCGTTTGTGGCGAATACCGTCAAGCCGCTAATCGATGCCGAATTTCGTACCCTGCCGGAACGCGAGCACACTGGCCTGCTCGGGTCGTCGATGGGTGGGCTGATCAGCCTGTACGGGTTTTTCGCGCGACCCGATATTTTTGGCTTTACTGGCGTAATGAGTCCCTCGCTCTGGTTTGCGCGCGAAGCGATTTTTTCGTATGTGCAACAGGCCCCGTACCAGGCTGGGCGCATCTACCTCGATATTGGTACCTATGAAGGCGCCGACTGGCGCCAAATACAGCGCTCGTCACAGCGCTACGTTAATATGACGCTCCAGACCACGCGGCGCATGCGCGATTTGCTGGCGGAAAAGGGTTACCTGCCGGGTGTGCAGCTGCGCTACGATGAGGAGGCAGGCGCGGTGCATAACGAGGCCGCCTGGGCGCGGCGATTGCCCGGTGCCGTGCGTTTCTTATTAGGCCACGAGCCCAGCGCCCCGGGGTCGGCCGTTGCCGAAACCTGGTGGGAATTTTAGCAGAAGCGATTGCAATGCCACGTGCGCGCGAGCTTGGGCTGATCAATACGAGTGAGCTGCCGCCTGGCCCACAGAACGCCATCACCGATGTGCCCGGGCTGTTGGTAGGCCACAGCACGTTAGTAACAGGTACGGGCGTGTTGCAGCCCGGGCACGGCCCGGTGCGTACCGGCGTTACCGTGGTGCTGCCGCACGGTGGCAACCTGTTTCGCAACCCGGTGGTCGGGGCCGTGCATACCATCAATGGCTATGGCAAGCCGCTCGGCTTCGAGCAGGTGCGCGAGCTGGGGCTGATTGAGTCGCCGATTGCCCTCACAAATACCCTCAATGTGGGCCTGGTAGCTGATGCACTGGTGCAGTACGCGCTACGCACCAGCCCCGAAATCGGCATTAGCGCGAGCAGCGTGAACGTCGTTGTTGGCGAGTGTAACGACGGCTTTCTCAATGATTTGCAGGGCCGTCATGTCCGCGCCGAGCATGTGTTCGCCGCAATCGAGCGCGCCAGCGCGACGGCCCCCGCCGAAGGTGCGGTCGGTGCTGGTACCGGCACACGCTGTTTTGGCTGGAAGGGCGGCATTGGCACGGCCAGCCGGGTGTTGCCCGCACAGCTGGGCGGTTGGACGCTGGGGGCGTTGGTGCAGAGCAACTTTGGGCGGCCCGCCGAGCTAGTGATACGCGGCGTTCCGGTTGGTCAGGTGGTGCCGCCGCCAGGCCACGCGCCCGCGCCCGAGCATGGCTCGGTGATGATTGTGCTGGCAACCAACGCCCCGCTTGATGCGCGCCAGCTGCATCGCCTATGCGGGCGCGCTGCGGCTGGCTTAGCGCGGGTGGGTAGTGTGTACGGCCATGGCAGCGGCGATTTTGTGATTGCATTTAGCACGGCCTGGCGTCTTTCCCGGCACGCAGCGCTGCCGAGCACGGCGCGCACCACCCTGGCCGACGAAGAGCAGGTGCTTGGCGCGCTGTTTCCCGGCGTGGCGGCGTGCGTTGAGGAAGCCGTGCTCAACTCGCTGTGCTGCGCCACCACCGTCACCGGGCGCGATGGCAACACCGCCCACGCCCTGCCGCTCGATGCTGTAGCCGCGCTGCTCGGCAGCCGCCGCATGCCGCTGTAAGCACCAGCGTGCCAGCACCGACGACCGACCACCGAACGCGCTCTGCTATCGCCCTTCGCGCAATCTGTTATTCTTCGTATCTTCGTGCCTTCGTGGCGAAAGCTGGTCGGTCGTCGTCGTCACCCTGAAGTGAGTCCCATATGAACATCGACGCCTACCTCGCACGCATCGACTACGCTGGCCAGCGCACACCAACCGCGGCTACGCTGGCGGCGCTACAGCAGGCCCACCTGTACGCAGTGCCCTTCGAGAATCTCGACATTGGGCGTGGCGTAGCACTATCGCTCGAACCGGCGGCGCTGTTTGCGAAGGTCGTAACCCGGCGGCGCGGCGGCTTCTGCTACGAGCTGAATGGCCTGTTTGCCCGCTTATTGCGCGCGCTCGGCTACGATGTGACCTTGCTTGCGGCTGGGGTGGCGCGCGCCACCGGCGGTTTTGGCCCTGAGTTCGACCATATGACGCTGCTGGTGCGTGCGCCTCTCGGCGAGGTTGGGCTATGGTTAGTAGATGTAGGCTTCGGCGATTCGTTCGGGCTGCCGCTTCGGCTCGAAGCCAACGTCGTGCAGACGCAGGGCGGGCGCAGCTATCGCCTCGACCAGGCGGCTGAGCACTGGACACTGTACGAGCGCCTGGCTGCGGATGCGGCCTGGGAGCCACAATATCGCTTTACCCTCGCTTCTCACGACTTCGGTGAGTACGACGAAATGTGTTATTATCATCAAACGTCGCCCGATTCGAGCTTTACGCGCCGCCGCATTTGTTCGCGCGCAACGCCCACGGGTCGCATAACGCTGAGCGACGCACGGCTGATCATCACCGCCGGGAGCGAGCGTACCGAGCAGGTGCTGCCCGATGCCGCCACCGTGGCCCAGGTGTTGCGCGAGCACTTTGGTATTGCGCTGGGCGATGACTGACGAGTAAAAAACACCACGGAGGCACAGAGACGCGGAGTTTCTAATTGTTTCCGTCCTGCCTTCATCTTTCATCCTTCATATTGTACCCATGAGGTTTACGCATGCCCCGCCCTGATTCCATGCCGCCCCACCCCGCGCTGCAGCCATATGCCCGTAGCACGCAAATTGCTGGTCGGCGGCTGTTCTTCTACGATAGCGATAGCGCACCCGATGCGCGCCCGCCAATTGTACTCATCCACGGCCTGGGCGACGAGGCCGATACTTGGCACGCGGTGCTGCCTGCGCTGGCGCGCTGGCGGCGCGTGCTCGCCCTCGATCTGCCAGGGTTTGGCCGCAGCGAAGGCCCGCGCTCGGGTGCAACACTAGCCTTCTACGCTCGCACTGTTGCCGAATTGCTTAGGGCAAACGGTATAACGCAGGCCGTGCTGGTGGGCCATTCGCTTGGCGCGGCGATTGCGCAGCGCACCGCCATCGCCTGGTCCGATCTGGCCGAGCGGCTCGTGCTTATTGATGGCGGCCTGCCGATCGAGCCGCGCCAGCCGCCGCCGGTGCTGTGGTTGTTCCTTACCCCAGGGTTAGGCGAGGCGTTCTATACCAGCCTGCGCCGCTCGCAGCAGGGCGCATACGATACCCTACGGCCCTACTACTACAACCTCGATGCGCTGCCCGAGGCCGAGCGCGCTTTTTTGCGCGAGCGGGTATGGGCGCGGGTGTGGAGCAGCTCGCAGCGCCGGGCCTTCCTTTCGACATTGCGCTGGCTCGCGATTGAGCAGGTATTTCGCGCCGGGCGCTACCGTGCGCGGCTGGCAACCGCTACCACGCCCACAACCATTCTCTGGGGTAGCAACGACCTGATCGCGCCGCAGGCGGCGGGTGCGGCTATGGCGGCGCTGCTGCCGCGCGCAACGCTCCAAATCATTGCCGAAAGCGGGCATAATGTGCAGCACGAACAGCCGCAGGAACTCGTTCGCTTGATTGAACATGTCTTGACAAAATGATTCCACGATGCTACTATTCCCCATCCTGAACACACATACCAATACATACAAGAGCTGCGGGGTCGCCCCGATTGGTCGCACATTGATGCGACAGTGTCGCTAGGGTCCGCTGGTTGCTCAACATGCAGCGAAACCGTTTTTGTGGGAAGCCGCCAAAAAATGCGGTGTAGGTACGGTTGCTGCTACTAGCAGCCGCAACAGTATAAGCGTGAAGCGCCGTGATGTACGGCGGATTGCAACCGTAACGGACCAGTGTAGGCACAGAGAAAGGAGCCAGCAATGGCAACGATGTCGCAGGATCGGCCAACCGCACTTAACACTCGTCGGATTGTCGTCGCTGGCGTGCTGGGTGCAATTGCGATCGTGTTGGGTGTCACCCGGTTAGGCTTCATTCCAGTACCCAATTTGTCGGGAAATGCGACGATTATGCATATTCCGGCAATTATTGGCGCAGTGCTCGAAGGACCAATTGTTGGCATTCTTGCGGGTGGTATTTTTGGTGTTTTTAGTATGATTCAGGGCGGCGGCTTTTTCGCAAATCCGCTTATTTCGGTTGTGCCGCGTTTGCTGATTGGCTTGACCTCCTGGCTGGCATATCGTAGCCTGAAGCCGGTCAATGGCGATCTGGCCGCAGCAGTGGCTGGTATCGTTGGCACCCTCACCAATACCATCCTGGTAGTTGGCGCGATTATTTTGTTCGCTTTTGGCGATGTTCAACAGGCTGCGGCGCAGGCTGGCGCACCTAACCTTACAGTCGGTGCTTTTGTGGCGTCGATCATCCCCCAGGCGATTGCCGAAATCGTCATCGCGGCGGTGCTCACCCCGCTGGTGGTGCGCGGCGTCAACCTGGTGCGCTCGGGCCGCACCTCGGCCAGCGATACCACCCCGCGTGATAAGTCCTCCTTCTAACTACGTTTTGCGGGCCTGTGGTGCGGTGTGAACGTATGCTTCTACCGCACCACGCAAAACTGAAACCTCAAAACGATGCTCGATGCCCAGAACCTCTCGTTTGCCTATAATGCTGGCAGCGCCGATGCTATTCAGGCGCTGCACGATGTGAGCTTGCAGGTTGCGCCTGGCGAGCTGGTAGCGATTATTGGGCATAACGGCAGCGGCAAGAGCACGCTTGCCAAGCTATTGGCGGCGATAATGGAGCCGACCGGCGGCGCGATTAACGTCGATGGCATTGCTGCGACCCCGGCGAATGTGTGGGAAATCCGCCGCCGTGTGGGGATGGTGTTCCAGCGCCCCGATGATCAGCTGGTGGCGAACACCGTGATCGATGACGTGGCGTTTGGGCCGGAGAATCTAGGCTTGCCGCGTGCCGAAATTGAAACGCGCGTGCTCGATGCACTGGCGGCGCTGGGTCTGGGCGCGCTGACGAACGCGCAGATTAGCGAGCTTTCGGGTGGTGAGAAGCAGCGCGTAGCAATCGCCGGTGTGCTTGCCATGCAACCCGCCTACCTGATTCTTGATGAACCCACGACGATGATTGCCCCGGCACTCGCGCGCGACCTGATTGCGCTGGCGCACGATTTGCGTGCGCGCAACGGCCTGGCGGTGCTACATATCACCCACTTCATGCACGAAATTGTGAGCTTCGACCGGGTGGTGGTGATGGATGGCGGGCGCGTGCTGATGCAGGGCACGCCGCGCGAGGTGTTTGCCCGCGCCGATGAGCTACGCGCTGTCGGGCTGGCCCCGCCGCTGGTCACCGATCTGGGCCACCGTTTGCGCGCGCGCGGCGTGGCCCTGCCCGCGGTTGTGCTGACATCGGGCGAGCTGGCAGCAGCGCTTGCCGCCAGGGCTGAGCAGCAGGAAGTAGGGAATGGCATAGAAGCGCCCGAAGGTACCGGCTCGCCTGCTATCCCCGAATCGCTACCGCCCAATTCCCAGCCCCTGGTCGATGTGCGCGACCTGGACTTCACCTATATGGCGGGTACGCCTCTGGCACAGGAAGCGCTACGCGGCGTAAGCTGCGCGCTCTACGAAGGCGAGACGCTGGCGATCCTCGGGGGTACACAGGCGGGCAAAAGCACGCTGATCGAGTTCTTCAATGCGCTGCGCGTGCCGCCGCTCGGGCATGTCTTCTTCGATGGGCAAGATATTGGCGCGCCCAAAGCCGACCTCGACCGGGTGCGGCAGAGCGTTGGCATGGTGTTTCAGCAGCCCGAAAGTCAATTACTCGAAGACACCGTGGGCAAAGATGTGTCGTTTGTGCCGCGCCGCAAGAAGCTGCCGCCTGCCGAGTCGCGCGCGATTGTGCAGCGCGTGCTTACCGAGGTTGGGCTCGATTATGAAACCTTCCGGCTGCGCTATATTTATGCGCTGAGCGGCGGGCAAAAGCGGCGGGTGGCGATCGCGGGCGCGCTGGCCGCCGAGCCGCGTGTGCTGATTCTCGACGAGCCGGTGGCCGGGCTTGACCCACGCGGGCGGGCCGAGCTAGCCACCCTGATAACCAACCTCACGCGCCGCGCCGGGCTGTCGGTGGTGTTGGTTGGAAACGCAATCGACGAGCTGGCCGAGCTGGCCGATCGTGCTCTGGTGATGCACGCCGGGCGAGTGGCGCTGGAAGGGCCGCTGCGCACGCTCTTGCAGCGTGCCGATGAGCTGCACGCGCTAGGCCTGGAGCTGAGCGAACCCGCCGAGATTGCGCTGGCGCTGCGCGGTGTGCTGCCCGGCTTACCCACCAACCTGCTGAGCCTCGATGAGCTAGAGCAGGCGCTGGTGACGCGCCTAGCGACCGGCAATCGACAAGCCACGTTAGATGAACCACAGAGGCACTGAGGTTGCAGGTTGTAAGTTTGCAGATTGGAATGTTCGCGAGTTTTTTTGGGGGTTCTCGGTTCTTAGAGGCTTGTTTTATCTTTGCACGCTTTGCGGTTCAACCAATGAAACATAAAACCTATGCACGCTGCAATTGACTTTGGTATCAGCAACACCGACGCCGTAGCGCAAGCCGCCGATGGCACGCTGCGCCGCTGGACGCAGCCCACCGACGGCCCGCCAACGCCCGCACTGATCGCGCAAATCCTGGCGAATGGCGGCATCGAGCTGGGCATTGTGCAGCGCCTGGCGGTGACTGGCGGGCGGCACCAGGAATTGCCCGCACAGCTTGGCACAACCGCCGTGATTGGCGTGGGCGAAGTACCGGCGATCGGGCGTGGTGGGCAAGTGCTAGCCGAGCTGGCAGGCCACGCCAGCGCTTCGGCGCTGGTGGTGAGCGCTGGCTCGGGTACGGCAGTGGTGTCGGCGCGCGCCCGCGCCTATGCCCATGTCACAGGCTCGGCGGTTGGCGGCGGCACGCTGCTGGGCCTGGCGCGCCTATTACTTGGCACAGTTGACCCGCACGAGATCGACGCGCTAGCCCGCAATGGCGACCCGAACGGTGCCGATCTGAGCCTGGCCGATGTGGTTGGTGGGCCGATCGGGCGCTTGCCTGCCAGCGCCACGGCGGTGAATTTCGGGCGGCTCGCGCGCCAGGCACTCGATGTACGCCGCGAAGATCTGGCGGCGGCGCTGGTGACCTTGGTTGGGCAGGTGATCGCCGTCACTGCGATTAACGCCGCGCGCGCCCAGCAGCTCGAACGGGTAATTGTGATTGGCCACCTGACCGATATGCCCAGCGTGCGTAATGTCCTCGATCTGGTCGGCGACTGGTATGGCTTGCCGTTAACGCTGCCCGCCGATGCTGGGTACGGCACCGCGCTTGGTGCGCTGTTCGCGGCGATTGAGCAAGCGCCGGGGTAGGAGAAGGTAAAAAGAAGTAGGCAAAACCCCGCGCAGCAGTGGTGAAGTATCACGGGTGGTTGGTTGTCGGTCGTTGGTTCGCCGCCAGCAGGGTAAAAAGCAAAACGTAACATCTCCGTGCCTCAGTGCTTCCGTAGTGAAGAATCGTCGGTAAAACCTTATGGCCGTTGAGTTCTCGCGCAACATTACCTTTGGGCAATACCTCGATCTGCGCTCGCCGATCCATCGGCTCGACCCGCGCACCAAGATTGTGGGTGTCGCCCTGCTGATGCTGGCAACCTTCCTGGTGCGTACCAGCTTCGCGGGCTTTGCGGTACTGCTGCTCGCGGTCGCGCTGATTCAGCTGGTGTCGCGCATCCCGCTTGGCTACGTGCTGCGTGGCATGCGCCTGCTGTTCAGCACCATGCTGATCATCTTCGTATTCCAGGTACTGTTCTACCCCAACCCCTCACCGGCTGGCACCTTCTGGCGCTGGGGCATCATCTCAATCTCCACCGATGGCCTGCTGCAAGGTGTGGTGTTTCTTGTGCGCGTGGTGCTACTGTACTACTGGACCAGCACGCTCATGTTTGTTACGCCGCTGATGGATCTCGCCGACGGCCTGGAAGTTATGTTCGACCCGCTCAAATACCTGCGCGTACCAGTGAACGAGCTGGTGATGGTTGCGGTAATCGCGCTGAAGTTTGTGCCGCTGCTGGTAGCCGAGATCGAGCGGCTGGTGAAGGCCCAGGCGGCGCGCGGCGAACGCTTCAACCAGGGCGGCCTGATTGAGCGCGCGCGCAAAGTTGGCGGCATCCTTATCCCACTGTTCGTCAATGCCTTCAACCGCGCCGAAGTGCTTACCACCGCGATGAATGCGCGCTGCTACCGTGGCGGGCGCGGGCGCACCAAGCGCCGCCTGCTGCGCTTCAACCGCGCCGATGCGCTAGCACTAATCATTATGCTGCTGTTGTCGGTGGGCGCGGTGGTGCTAAGCCGCCTGTTTCCGTAGCGCTAGCCAGAAAGAACGTCCATGAGCGACGCCACCTCCGCCGCGCTGGCCCAGCTCGATGCCGCGAGCATGCTTGCGTTTCTGCGCGAGCTGGTGCGCACCCCCAGTGTTTTTCTCCCGGGCGTACCCGGTGCCAACGAGCAGCGGGCCGCGCAGCTGGTGTACAATCTGCTCACCGAGTGGGGTTGGGAACCGCTCTGGGAAGAAGTAGCGCCGGGGCGACCGAACGTGATTGCCGAGCTGCCCGGTCGCCGCGGCGAATCAAGCCGGGTGCTGATCTTCGAAGGGCATACCGATGTCGTCACTCCGGGCGACCCCGCCGCCTGGTCGCACGACCCATTTGGCGCGGAGGTGGTGAGCGGGCGCATGTACGGGCGTGGCACCGCCGACATGAAAGGCGGCGTGGCGGCGCTGCTGTTTGCCGCGCGCGCGCTTCAGCTCGCTGGTGCGCCATTCGCCGGGTGGCTGCGCCTGCTGATACCAGTGGACGAAGAAGGCATGATGCTGGGCATTAAGCATATGGTCGCGCGCGGCCACGCCGATGATGTTGCTGGCGCGATCATCTGCGAGCCCGAGGAGCGCGAGCTTTGTGTAGCGCATAAAGGCTCGTTGCGGCTGCGGCTGGTGGCATATGGCCGCATTGCGCACGGTGCGATGCCCGAAGAAGGGGTAAACGCACTGGCAGCGATGGTGCGCCTGCTTGCGCGCGTGCTTGAGCTAGAGGCCGAGGAACAGCGCATTCACGGCGTGCATCCGCTGCTGGGCAAGCCCTACATCACGCCCACAATCGCCCGCGCCCCACTCAGTGGCGATGCCAGCCAGATCAACTGCCTGCCCGATACCTGCGATGCCTTCCTCGACATTCGCAGCTTACCCAGCCAGCGCCATCACGACCTGATTGCGCGCATCCAGGCACTGATGGCCGCATTACAGCGCGAATTTCCCACCTATCGCTACGAGCTTGAGGTAATCGACGACCGACCTTCCACCGAAATTGCGACCGAGCACCCACTGGTAGCGGCGGTAAGCGCGGCGCATACCCACGTGTATGGGGCTGCCCCGGCATTTGGTGGCGTGCCCGGCGCGACCGATGGCGTCATCCTGG
>JAFEAS010000168.1:0-8123 GCA_018266315.1 Chloroflexi bacterium SZAS-1
GCTGCACTGCCAGGCGGTAGCGTATAACTTCACCAATGGCCAGGTTACTGCCAGTTGTGTTGCTCTCCGATGTTGTAACCAGCGATTTCGTAAGCGCAACGCTATTGACGGTGACGATCGCGTTGGATGTGGCAGTATAATCATCAACACCACCCACGCCAGTGCGCTCAGTCGAAGTTGTAATATAGGTTGAGCGCTGGCCCGGTGCGCCGCTTAAGCTTGTCCATACTACATTCGCGCTATTTGTAATACTCTGCGCCGGGGCAACATTGGCATTCAGCTTTGCCTGGAAGCGCACGATACTATTCCCGCTCGGCGCTAGCGTCGCCCAGGTTGCCGCGAGCGTTGGCGCGCCTGTGGCGTTCAGCGTGGCCGCCGTACCCGAAACATTCACCAGCGAGCCGGGCACATACGTCATCCCTGCAGGAACCACATCACTCAGGGTAACATCATACGCATCGGTCGTTCCAGCCGTGGTATTCGACACAATCAGCGTAAACGTAATACTGTCGCCAGCATCGCCCGTGGTTGGGCTGGCCGATTTTGAGAACGTCAGCGTTGGCTCAATGACGGTCACATTTGCCGCCGAAACAGTAGGTAGCGTCCCACTATTCCAGGAAAATACGGCTGAATTGTTCAGCTGCGTGCCAGCCTGATTCGTCAGAGTATCGAGCACGACCGCGCGGTAGGTAATGGTGATGGTGGAAGGGCTATTGTCGCTATTACTATTTGTCAGTGTCCCAGGCTTAAACGTAACCGTGCCGCCGCCAGTGCCAACGCTCACATTCGCCGGGCTAGTGCCTGTACCAATCGGCGTGCTCATGCTCACCCCAGGCGAAGCAGTGGCCGCCGTGACATCGACGAAAGCCAGCCCGGTGGCAAGCGTATCGGCGATTTGCGCATTCGCAGTGGTGCCCTCGGGAACCGTAATCACGAGTTGGTAGGTTACAAGCTCGCCAATCACCGTCTGTGTCGCGCTGTTATTCGCGTTCACCACCGAGCTGCCAACTAGCGTCTTGCTCATCGACGGTGGCAGCGTTGTTACCGAAGCTGTATCGGTGCGATCAACAATCGTATGGTCAATGCCACCTTCCAGACTGCTGTAATTGTAGAGCGTGGCGGTATTAACAATCGTTTGATTCGTGGCTACCGCCGCATCAACCGTGGCATCATAGGTAACAATCGCAATATTGCGCCCATCAGTTCGGATGCTGCCATCGAGGTTTTTCCCCGGGTCGAGCGCGCCGGGTGGCGTTGCGGTGGGGCCGGGGTCGTTCAGCTCAATACCACCGGTGCTGTCGAACAAACCGCTGCCGAGTGCGGTGTAGCCCATAGCCGCGCCGGTGCCATCGGTAACGCACAGACTGCCCGGAACAAACGTAAACCCGGCGGGCAACGTGTCGCGCACGCGCGCATCGAACTCGCCAAGCTGGCTGGTGCCGCTATTTTCTACCACAATCGCAAACGTTACCCGCGTCGCCGAGTCAACATTCGTTAGGTCGCTATTGAACGTCGTGCCAAGGTTGCCTGAATGCACCGTACCGTTGATGCGTGCACAGCTACCAGGTGCATTGACGCTCACCCCAACAGGCAGCGGTGTACCACTCAGCGTGCCAGTAGCAGTATTGTTCACTGTCGATACATAGGCAGCCACAACGCCCTTACGAATATTGAGTGTTGGCTCCAGTATCGTCAGCTGTACAATCGCATCAACCGTCTGTGTACCCGCGTTGGTCGAGGCCGTTTGTTCGTGCAGCTGGTTTGTAAGGAAAAGGCCATCGCCAAATGGTGCAGAATTCGCCGTTACAGTGAAGAGAATATCTATTTTAGCTGACTGATTCGTAGGATCATTGAACGAACCATAATCGAATGTCAAGCTATTTGCCGTTGAGTCGTTCGCTGTTGCAGGATGAAATGGATTAATACCAGACTTCGCAAAAAAAGTATCGGCAGGCCCAAACTTGGCGGTACCAGCCGTTGGGGCCGCACTGCTCACAGTTGTAACAAATGAGGAAATACGCGAAATAATCGGGGCAGTCGTATCATCGACATCGAAAATGGGCAAGGGGAGGTAATCGGTGAGGGTAAGCTGCTCCACGTCTGTCGTCAACAAATCGCGCTGCAACCGATACGTTACGGTCGTTCCTGGTTGAATGGTGACATTCGTACAGGGCTGTGAAGCACAAACAACCCCATTAACAGCATAGATCGATTTGCTAAGATTCCCGCGCGCCAGTGAAACTGTTGTTGCACTAGTATCTTGCTCGCTCTGGCCGGTTGGGGTCAGCCCCACATTGTTGAGCACATTGCCATTCACCGACACCGCGTTATTTAAAATATCACCTTCATCCACATTCGGCTCACCGGATGGGAAAGTATCGGTAAAGGCATCTTGAATAATCGCACGAAATGTAATACGTGCCGTCGTAGGCCCATCGCCCGAGCCACTTACCACATTGCATGTGCCGATTAACCCCGAACCAGCCGCCGAAACGCAGCCACCGAGCAGCGACCCATTCGGCCGTCCACGCGTGAGTAATTCATTCGAGAGGCGGAATTGAATATTTGTCGTCCCATCGTTAGGTGCAGGTGATGCCGGGGTATAGTTTGGCGCAACGGTATAATTCGCTGCATTCATCGCTGCAGCTGCCAGCGTGAAGGTATTGCCATTCACCTGCAAGGTTGGCGCAAAACCCGTGTCGAACTGCTGGCCATCGGATAATGTATCGCTCACCACAAGCGCATTGAACGCGAAGAAATCTGAAATCTGGATGTCGAGCGTGTATTCGAGCACGTCGCCCGGCGAATTTGAGGCATCGGTTTTGTTCGCAACCGCCTTCTGAATCGCAATCGAGTGATCGGCGAGCGTATGTTCGGGGCCAGCAGGGTTAAGCGTAACCGTGTTGCCGCTATCACGCACGTCAATTGGCGTCCAACTCCCACTCACACTTGCATTATTGGGCGATGTTGTCGCATCGCCGGTGGTAGGGTCGATTACGATCGCACTACTTGCATCGAGGCGTGGAATGTACATTGTAAAGATCAGCGAGGCATCCTGAGCGCTGGAAGTACCAGTAACACTAGCAAAGCGGTGTGTGAGCGCCCCCCCCGGAGTAGTAGTGCTTGGGGTAGCAATTGCAGTAGTTGAAGCGGCGACACCATTGATCAATGTGCTATCAACACTTACAAATTGCACATTACCTGGCAAAATGTCAGAAATATCAACATTTGTCAGCGTCTGGCCTGTTGCAATATCAATATCAACTCGGTACTGGCGCGGAAAGTTTGGGCCAGTCGCTACCTCATCTTCAAAACCAAGGTATGTTTTCTTCAGCTTGAATAGCTCGGGCGTAAAGGTAGCACTTGCTGGGGTAGCCTGCACCAAGGGCGGATCGGTGGCGGGGTTGAGTAGCGGATCATTCCCATAGGCAAAGCCCGCCCGCGCCTGCAACGTCATTGCAGCACCAACATCTGCCAGGTTACTCACATTCGCCGCAACCTGAATTGGTGCTGGCGGCTGGCTGGCTGTAAAGCTCCCAAATGGCAGTTGGAGCACAACAATCTGGGTATCATTGGTACACGCGGTTGCAAACCCGGTCAGCGGATGCGTAAACGTGCCGCCCGAGCAAATAAATGGAGGAATAACTGGTGTAAGCGGTGTGCCAAGATATGTGGCATTAGAAAATGTTATCCCATCATCAGTTGCCGCACCCGCGCCATCGGCCCCGGCAGCTGGCAGAATAAGATCGATATACGGCCCATAGCCAGAATCGGTCGTATCAACATTATCGAATGTAACCGTAAATGCAATCGGCTCGCCCAAGAATCCACTGGAAGGGACACTGAGTGTTGCCGCTGGTTTGCTTGGTGAGGCGAATACGAGACCTGCAGGGATGAGAAGCGCGAGTACAACAACGAGCATCAAATAAAGGCGGTATGTACGCCAATATGAAGATAAAGCAGTTATCACCATTGCAAGTATCCTTAAAATAAGCACACAATCACATATGATTAGAGTTTCATAGCATAGCTCAGTGCTTTTGATACATCCAAGAGCTAGCACACCACGATTATGCTAGCATAAGATTTTAATCAAACGAGCATCAAGTTCGTTGCCGAATCTCTTCAAATCTATATCATAAGATGAACACTTTTTATAATTTCGATACACCACGCAAAAGCCATAATGGATAGAGGGCATGCATTATTATATAGAACTTACAAATATACGCAATACCGTAGTAGGAACCCTTATGTTTTTCGCATAGAGAGAAATCCAAACCGCAGGTACTGTAGAGTAAGGGTTAGTCGAAACATTGCGCCGTACAGGAGCTGGCGCTGCCAATCACCGCACCGCAGAAGCAAATACGCAAACTCATTTCGGATAATTTAGGCCACACAAAAAGCCCATTCCACATTGGAACGTGCTTTATGCCTACCACCCAATATACAGCTTTATACCTAGCGAAATTATTGCGGGACAAAGTTGATTTCAGCAGTAAGTTGCCGTACAAAAGCCGCAATCAATTGCGCAGCGTGTTCAACATCATCGAGCTGAATCATCTCATTAGGCGAATGCATATAACGATTAGGAATAGAAACCACCGCTGTTGCGACGCCTCCGCGCGCTAAATGAATTGCATCGGCATCGGTACCAGTAAATAATGGGCTGACGCCCACACTATAGGGAATACCTTCGCACTCAGCCGTAGCCACCAGCATGTCATATACAACCGGGCTATTCGATGAACCACGCTCAATCACCGGGCCGCCACCGAGGCTAACCTCGCCCTGGCGTTTCTTATTTGAGTCGGGGTGATCGGTCGCAAATGTTACATCAACCACAATCGCTACCTGTGGCTCAAAGCTGAAAGCCGCCGTGCGCGCTCCGACATAATCCCCTACTTCTTCCTGAGCAGTAGCCACTGCCGCCACGGTTGCATGTGGGCGATCGGCAGCAAGCAGGCGCAAGGCTTCAAGCACAGTAAATGCGCCAATCCGGTTATCGAGTCCGCGCGACACTAGCCGCCGGTGGGGTAATTCGTAGATTGCACCCTCGATCACGCCAACCGTGCCAACTCGCAATAATTCCTGGGCCTCGGCCTTCGTGCGCACCCCAATATCGATCCACATATCGTCGATCTTTGTCGCCTGCTCGCGCTCATCCGCTTTGAGCAGGTGCGCCGCCTTCTTGCCAACCACACCAATGAGCGCGCCGGTTTTACCCAGCAGGCGCACGCGCTGGCCCACAAGCACCTGCGAGTCCCAGCCGCCAATACCCGCAAACGATAGAAAGCCTTCGTCGTCAATATATGTAACAGCAATGCCGATTTCATCGATATGGCCAGCCAGCAGCACGCGCGGCTCCCCCCCTTCAAGCACCGCGTAGGAATTGCCGCGCACATCCCCCCATACCCGGTCGGCAAATGCACCAGCATAGCCACGCCATAGCCGTGCCACCGCCACCTCATCGCCGGAGGGGCCAGGGGTGGATAATAACTGTTTCAAAAAGTCCACGCTCTGGTTGGGCAGTGTGAACGACATCGTTGTCCCTTTCGCAGGCAGTGCCGGCTAGCGCGCCGATTGAGCTGGCACGGCAATTATGTCAACATTGGCGCGACCAGCATCAAACAGTTCACGCGCCTGCTCAATCTGGCGCGTTGAATCTGTCATGCGCAGGGTGGCACGGTTCGCATATTGAATACTCAGGCTGCTATAGAATTCGAGCATATCGTCGAGCGCCTGCCGTTCCATTTCTAAGCCCACCAGGTAATTGGCATGCGCTCCTGCCAGCGGTACCGGCGGGGTAAGCCGATCAATGGCACGATAGGCACCATCGATCTGGTCGCGCAAGGTGCGAGCGGCAGCAGCATGGGCAATTGAAGAACCGCCTGGCTGGCCGGTATTGTCGCGGTAGGCTTGAATTGATTGCCGTAGTTGCGTGCGTGGCGCTTCTAGTGCACTGAGGTACGCCAGCAATGCAGCATTGCGCGAAGCCGAGAGCTCGGCCTGGATGATCGCTGGCTGCCCAGGTCGTGCAGTAGCCTGAGCGGGCGGGCGGGCCGCCGCCAGTGCCTGTGCTTCGTTTCGCGCAATCGCCTGGCGTAACACAATATTCAAGCTAATTGTCAGCAGCAACAATAAAATAGGAATGAGCCACAATACAAGCCGCGCCCGATTCACATCGCGGCGGGTGTGGCGCCATTGCACCCACCATGCCTCCCGCCGATGCTGGGCCTCAGCCTGCTGCGCATTGAGCACTGGCGCTGGGGCAACAACCGCCGGAGGGGCTGGCTGCGATACAATTTTGCCGCGCTGCTCAAGCCAGGCCAGCCCCTGGCGCGCGCGCTCGTTATGCGGGTTTGTTGCGAGCACCGATCGTAAACAAAACGCAATTTCTTCCGGATCGTCGAGCACACCAGAAAGCCACAACCAGCCCATTTCATGCCGTGGATCGAGCTGCACCGCACGGGCGAGCAGGCCTGCCGCCACCCGCCGCTGGCCACCCCGCGCCGCTGCCACGCCGCGTTCAAATAAGCGTGCCGCCTCTTGCTGGTTAGATTTAATCGCTGTCTCTGTCATGCGCTCGCTATGGGTAGATGTTTCGCTTACCCACGTAACTAATTCTTTCGCTAGGAGTTTTGCGCAACCCTAATGCTCGGGCAGCACGCCATTCAGCATCCGCTGCGACTCAAAAGGATCGAGCACCAACTTGGCGCGAATTGCCTCCCAATTTTTGGGGTCTTCGCCGCCAAGCCGCCAGATCGCAATCCCGGCCAGATCTAGCTCTTGCACCAGGCTGATTTTAGCTTCCAGCCCACGGCTGGTGGCAAACCACACCTTCCGGCCTTTATATGTGATCCAGTTTTCCTGAATCAACCCGTTCGCATCGCTTTCGGCGAAGTTCACCGTCAGCCCATAGGTTTGGATTAAATCGTTAATCGCTTCCCATATCTGTGGGGTAGCATCGCCGCTGGTGGGCCAGTTGTAGCCATAAAACGGCACACCAATCACAACCTTTGCCGGGTCAACCGTCGCTTTGGCGTATTCAGCAACTTCGCGCACCCAGTACACAGGGGCCACCGGGCCGGGGCCGCCACCGCGCCAATGGTAATCGTAGGTCATAATCCGCATACGGTCGACAGCCGGGCCGATCACCGACCAATCCTGAAAACCACCAAGCCCGCCATAATCGGACGTTTTGGCGTGTACCGCAATCGTCAGCTGTTTACCTTCAGCATGGAGCGCTGTGCCTAGCTCGGTAACAAATGCCGAAAATGCGGCACGCATACTGCTATCGAGCAGCTCATAATCGATATCGATGCCGTCATAATTGTGCGCTACAACTTCCTGCACAATATTGCGCACATGCTGGCGGCGGCGCTCGGGGCTGCTGAGGATTGCGGGAATTGGATCGGTACCATTCACAATGTTATGGATGGTTGGCAGCACNNAGCACATTCTTACTATGCGCCAGCTCAATCAAGGTCTGGTCGCGCGCATCGGAACCATGCAGCAGGTTGCCGCGCGCGTCGGTCGAATACCAGAAGGGACTCACTTCATCAAGAATATCGGCATTGGCCTCGAACGATTGGCGGTTGGTGCTATCGAATGAGTCGGGCAGCCAGGCCGCAATATATCGGCCAGTTTTCGGGTGAACTTGCGACACACGCCTATCGCTGTTGGGTGCCACGTTCGGCAGCACATCGGCGGGGCGGGCAGCCACAACCGGCGCAAGCGGGCGCTGGGTAGGCTGTGGGGCCGCAGTGGTGGTAGGGAACACTGGCGGCGAGCTGGCTTGCTGCGCTAACCCAACGGTATCGACGAGCAACGCCACCCATACCAGCATGGCAACCAGAAATACCATTGCAGGCAAGAAGCGGCTCAGGCCAGAACGAATTCGACGAGTCATAGTTCGCGATGCGAGATGAACAGCGCAGCGTCACGTAGGGTCGTTCGGCTCAATACGCATCCAGCTCGTGTAAACGCTGATCGCTAATACCAAAGAAATGCACTAGCTCGTGGAGCACGGTGCGGCGTACCTGGCGGCGCAACGCCTCAGGTTCAGGAAAATCCCGCTCTATCGGCTCCTGAAAGATCGTAATCATATCGGGCATTAGCAC
>JAFEAS010000168.1:8139-9078 GCA_018266315.1 Chloroflexi bacterium SZAS-1
CCCAAGCCCAACCGCCTGCAGCTGCGCCTGAGTCGGGCGTAGCATCACCTGCACCTCAACATTAGCGAGATGTTGCGCAAACTCGGGCGGCAGTGTATTGAGTGCTTCGAGCACAAGCGCTTCGAATGCGGCGGTATGCATTGCGTACTCCCGCGCGTCATTATACGCTCGTGGGCCATGAGGTGTCAAGCATTTTGTAAGGAATCATGCCGAAGCTGTGAGGAAATCGGGGCAACAATCACGACAATTGGGGGAATAAATATCGCGTGCGTAGTGCGTATGAGGAGGGTTACGCACTACGCACAGCAGGAAGATATCGTTATACTGCTGGCACCAGCGCCGCCTGCGAGCCAAGCTCCTGGGCCAAGCGCGTCAGGCCGCGATGCTGCAGCGCCTTGACTGATCCAATGGTGCGGCCAAGCGATTCAGCAATTTCCGCCAGGCTGCGATCTTCATCAAAGCGCAAGCACAGCACCAGGCGCTGTTCCCGCGTCAGGTTATCCATCGCGCCTTTGATCTCGTGGTACGCCAGCCGACTCATAATCGCCTCGTCGGGTGGCTCAAGCGCGCCCAGGTGTCCTTCGTCAAGCGGCACCGAGTGGCGGCGGCGCGCCTGGCGCAACACATCAACGGTGCGCGCATACGCGATGCGATATAGCCAGGCCGAAAACGGCCAGCCGCGATCTTCATATCGCCCAAGGCTTTCCAGCACCTTTACAAACACGTCGGCGCACACATCTTCGGCCTGTACTGGGTCGCCCAGGCGCGCAGCAATATAGCGCTGGATCTGTGGGGCATAGCGCTCGTACAATGCGCTAATGGCTTCGGGGTCGCCTGTTTTCGCGCGGGCAATTAAAAGCGACTCTGGCTCGACGGCCCAGTGGGCTTCGCCAGCAGTGTCAAAGAATTGGGTCGAACGATCAAACGTTGGTAGCATTT
>JAFEAS010000168.1:9083-10526 GCA_018266315.1 Chloroflexi bacterium SZAS-1
AGTAGGGATGACTATCTTCGTATTACTGTAATACGATGTTGCTACCGATCGGAGGAAGGGAAGGGTACACAGCTACACGACCGGCAACGGAGGAGAAGCCAAATTTCCGCATAAAATAGCGCTCTAGCGAACATAGGCTGCAATCGTCAATTGAATTCTGATAACCTGCTTACAGATAGCTGACAAGTTCAACCGGTAACTCCGTGCAATACAAAGATGAATGTAAACGAACTATTTACTTTGGTAATAACAAATTTTTCATAATCTCCCAAGCATAGACTGCGGGCCAACTTGACGAAACCCGCCAGCGCCGGTAGAATCGTGGGCAATGCGGGAGTGGCGTAGTGGTAACGCGAGAGCCTTCCAAGCTCCAGTCGCGGGTTCGATTCCCGCCTCCCGTACCAACAACAAACACCCGCTGGCGCTGCCAGCGGGTGTTTGTTGTTGGTGTGAACGACGTTATGCCAGGGCTTTTTCCGTCTCGCGATCGAAGAGATGCATCTTGTCCATATCCACCACGAGATCGATCTTCTGGCCGATACGGGCACTGGTACGCGGGTCGAGGCGGCTTACCATTTCCTTGCCGCCATTCTCGACATAGGCGTATACTTCCGAGCCAAGCGGCTCGACTACAGTGACGTTGGCCGGAAGCTTGGCGTTCTCATCAACACCACGCGGCACATAGTGGGCATCGTGGATGTCCTCAGGGCGAATACCGAAGTAAATCGCCTTGCCCGCGTGCGCACCAATTTGCTCATTCTTGTTGGCAGGCACGGGCAGCTGGAACGGCCCCATATTCACAACCATGCCGCCATTGCCACGCTCAAGCTTGCCCTCAAAGAAGTTCATGGACGGCGAGCCAATGAAGCCAGCCACAAACATATTTGCCGGGTGATCATATAGCGTTTGCGGGCTATCGAGCTGCTGCAAAATGCCATCTTTCATTACGGCAATACGCGAGCCCATCGTTAGCGCCTCGGTCTGGTCGTGCGTCACGTAGATGAATGTAGTCTTCAGGCGCTGGTGCAGCTTGCTAATTTCACCACGCGTCTGCACGCGCAGCTTGGCATCGAGGTTCGAGAGCGGCTCATCCATCAAGAACACTGCCGGGTTACGCACAATTGCGCGGCCCAGTGCGACGCGCTGGCGCTGACCGCCGGAGAGCGCCTTAGGCTTGCGATCAAGCAGGTGGCCGATGCTCAGCATTTCGGCAGCCTCTTTCACGCGCTTGTCGATCTCCGTCTTGGGGGTTTTGCGCAGCTTGAGGCCAAATGCCATATTATCGTAAACCGACATGTGTGGGTAGAGTGCATAGCTCTGGAACACCATGGCGAGGCCGCGCTTGGCCGGCGCAATGTCGTTGGAAAGGCGGCCGTCGATGAGGAGGTCGCCGCCGGTGATCTTCTCCAGCCCCGCGATCATGCGCAGCAGGGTCGACTTGCC
>JAFEAS010000169.1:0-13587 GCA_018266315.1 Chloroflexi bacterium SZAS-1
CGAGGCGACATAGAGGGTGGCCATAGTGCGTCCTCACTTAGCGTTGTCGATAACCGACTTCCGGGACAGCCCGCTCACACACATAGCAGTAGTGGAGTGGATCGTGATCTGTTATGAAATAGGTAGGTGTGAGGCGACAGAGTGGTGGTAGAAGCAACCAGAAACAGTTTGTAGCCTGCCGGGCAAGATCTGTATAGCGCGAGCCTGGTAGTGCTGGCCGGGATGCCAAACTGCACTGCGCACACTGCCTCGATCATCAGCCAAGCCTCTATGTGGCAAATAAGGCATCTCGCCCTATGATACTAGATTGTAGGCAGATGGGCAAATAAAATGGAGGCTGCCCACATAATAGCGCTGTTTCCAGTTCTACTATGTGAGCAGCTCTCCCGCCCGCAGCAGTAATGTAGCATCACGACGTGACATGCAGATGACATATACAGGCCGATTTGGTAAAAGTTTTGTTAGAAATAAGGCGAGGCAAGAGTGTACATTCTGCGTAAACAGCCGTTGTTTGGTTTGGTTTAGGGTACAAACAGGTGATTTTGCAGCGCTGAACCTTCATGCTATAATGTCCTAAGTATCATCGCACCAATTGTGGAAATGGTGACTCAGCATTGGAGCAGCCCCTGTGAAGGTTACCTCAGAAAAATTACCAAAGAGCCTGCTAGCCCTGGACATTGAGCTTGATAAAGAGCAGGTAGAGAAGGGTTTGGATCGCGCCGCGCGCCGCCTTTCTCAAAAGTACAATATCCCCGGCTTCCGTAAAGGTAAAGCGCCGCGTTTCATCGTCGAAAATTATTTTGGTCGCCCCGCGCTTATCGAAGAAGCCTCCGAAGATCTTGTCAATAAAGCGTTCAAAGAGGCACTTGAGCAAGAAAAAATTAACCCGGTTGGCCGTGCGAACCTCGAAACAGTAAAGTTCGACGAGCCGCCGTTTAGTTTTCGGGTGACAGTGCCGGTTGACCCAACCACGGCACTTCCCGATTATCGTGCTATTCGCGTACCCTATGAGCCGCGCGAAGTGACTGACGCAATGTTTGATGAGGCGATGGACTCGCGCCGCGAACGCCATGTGGTGCTACGCGAGCCGGAAGAGGCTCGCCCGGCCAAGCAAGGCGATCAGCTGACGGTGCAGCTCGAAAGCTTCCTCGATGGCGAGCCGCTCGAAACGCGCGACGAGGGTGCCGATGTGCCCGAAACCAACGTCGTGCTTGAGCCTGGCCGCTTAATCCCAGGCTTGTACGAGGGCTTACTTGGTATCGAGCCAGGCGAAACGCGCGAAATCACCGCCCATATGCCCGAAGACCATGAGAACGAGCGCGTGCGCGATAAAGACGTGTCCTTTAAGGTAACGCTGAAACGGTTGCAAGATCGGCTGCTACCCGAGTGGGACGAGCTGCCTACCCTTGAAGAAGAAGAAATAACGCTCGACGAATTGCGTGAGAAGACGCGCAATGAGCTGGCCGAATCGGTTCGCACCAATCAAGAGCGCGAAACCATCGATGCCTACCTGAAGCAACTGGTTGAGCAGACCGAGTACGATATTCCTGATGCACTGATTGAGCAGGAGGCCGATGATCTCTTGCATCAGCGCGGCCACGAGCTTGAGCGCTATGGCATTACCCTCGACCAGATGCTGCAATACCGTGGACAGACCCACGATGACGCGGTTGACGAGCTGAAGCCCGAGGCCGAAGAACGCCTGAAAACCACACTCGCACTGCGCGAAATTGTGAAAAATGAGGAGCTGACGGCTAGCGACGATGAGGTTGATGCCGAGGTTGAGCGTATTGTTGGCACCTACGAAGATGATCAGCGCGAGCGCGCCCGCGACTTGCTCAGCCACCAGATGCGCTCAACTGTTGCTAGCAGCGTTATCGACAAAAAATTACGCGAGCGCCTGTTTCAGATTGCAACAGGTGTAGCACCAGAAGCGCCCTCAGTGGCTGAAGCCCAGCCCGCAGTTGCGACGGTGGACGACGCTACTAACGAATAGCCGTGCAATCAACCCTATAGCGGCGGCAAGGGTAGGGAATGACAACAACGTTTGCCGAGGCTATATACCATAAGTATGGAGATTGGCGTATGGATTGGATATCGCGAAATAACGTTGAATGGTTCGCCCCTCAACCCGAAGCGCTCATCCCGATGGTGGTGGAAAGCACCAACCGCGGCGAACGCGCCTTCGATATTTTCTCGCGGCTGCTCAAAGAGCGTATTATTCTGCTTGGTACGCCGATCGACGACCAGATCGCAAATCTGATTGTGGCGCAGCTGCTTTTCCTTGAGCACGACGACCCCGAGCAGGATATATCATTGTATATCAATAGCCCGGGCGGTTCGGTGTATGCTGGCCTGGCAATCTACGACACAATGCAGGCGATTCGCCCGAGCGTATCGACGGTGTGTGTGGGTATGGCTGCCAGTATGGCTACGATTATCTTGGCTGGCGGGGCAAAAGGTAAGCGCTATAGCTTGCCGCACTCGACCATCCATATGCACCCCGCGATTGGTGGCGCGCGCGGTTCTGGCCCCGATGTTGAAATTCAGGCCCGCGAGCTTTTGCGCATGCAGAGTTTGAATCGTAATCTGCTGGCGCGTGACACCGGCCAAACGCTCGACAAAATATCGAAAGATTTCGATCGCGATCTATTTATGACGCCTGAGCAGGCGAAGGATTACGGGATCATCGACGAAATTTTGCTACGCGAAGATATTTCGCAGCTTGGCAATAAGCATTAGCCGTGGGAGGCAGTAGGCAGCAGGTGGCTCGTACGTGCCTGTTGCCTGCTGTTTCCTTTTAGTTTTAGGATTTTCGCTTACTCAAGCAATTTCTTCATTTTTTGTAGTGTTTTTGCGCGTAGCGCAAAAACACTACGAATAACGGAAAAATATCTTGCTGCCGCATGCAAATAAACCGGTAAGTGAAAATCCTTAGTTTATAGGAATGAGCATGGCCCGCAATCGCAGCGCAAACACCGGACGCGGGGCGTATATATGTTCATTTTGTGGCCGGGGCCAAGATGAGGTGCAACGCCTGATCGGTGGCCCCGGCACTGTGTGTATTTGCGACGAATGTGTGAGCTTGTGCAGCGCGATTATCGCCGAAGGCGATGATGTTCCGCCATCCGTCGTGCGCCCGCCCGCTGCTGGCCCGCATCGCCTGCCCGTGCCCCGGCGTTTGCGCGAACGGATCGATCAATATGTCATTGGCCAGGATCGGGCCAAGATTGTGCTTGCAGTTGCGGTATACAACCACTACAAGCGCCTGCGCACCGCCCATCAAGTCGATGATGTTGAGCTGGGCAAGAGTAATGTGTTGCTGATTGGCCCGACGGGCAGCGGTAAGACCTTGCTTGCCCAGACGTTGGCGCGTGTGCTCGATGTGCCGTTTGCCATTGCCGACGCTACGGCGCTCACCGAAGCTGGGTATGTGGGCGAAGATGTTGAAAATATTCTACTGCGGTTAATCCAGGCCGCCGATGGCGATATTGAACGGGCGCAAACCGGCATTATCTATGTCGACGAAATTGATAAGATCACCCGCAAGGCCGATAACCCTTCGATTACGCGAGATGTATCGGGCGAGGGCGTGCAGCAGGCCCTACTCAAAATCCTTGAGGGCTGTGTCGCGCATGTGCCACCACTGCCCGGGCGCAAGCATCCCCAACAAGAGTACATCGCTTTCGATACCAGCCATGTCCTGTTTATTTGTGGCGGGGCATTTGAAGGGCTTGACCAGGTTATCGGGCGGCGGGTTGGCGGGCGGCGTACCCTTGGTTTTCAACAGGCTAGCGATGCTGAGCGCGCAGAAGAGCAGAAATATTTGCTTTCGCAATGTACTGCCGATGATCTGCTGCGCTACGGCTTTATTCCCGAATTTATTGGGCGCATGCCGGTAATCGCTGCGCTGGAACCGCTCAACAAAGAATCGATGATTCGCATCCTAACCGAGCCGCGCAATGCTATTATTAAGCAGTATCAGAAAATGTTGGCGCTCGATCATGTTGAGCTAGAAGTAACCCCCGACGCACTCGATGCGATTGCCCAGCGCGCGCTGGCCTCGCGTACAGGCGCGCGGGCCTTGCGCACCACCGTAGAAGAAGTGCTGCTCGATGTAATGTACGATGTGCCATCCCAGGAACATATTGGGCGCTGTATCATTAATGCCGAGGTTGTAGAAGGGCGCGGCCACCCGATTATGGTGCCGCGTGCCACCGAACGAGCCGAGTATCGTCGGCGCTTGGAAGAAGCTGTTTAGCCAATGAACGATGCGCGCTAGAGCTAAGATGAATCGTCTGATGCCCATCGCCCATTGTCCATCGTAAAGCTTATGCGACTAATACGCCGAACAACTGACCGCGCGCAAGATGAAGGCAACGCGCCGCGCCGTATCCTGGTTGCTGATGATGATCCTTCGATTGCGACGCTGATTCAGGTGACGCTGAAAGATCCGCGCTATGAGATTGTCGCGGTGAAGAACGGCCTTGAGGCGCTAAAAGTCTTTGAGGGTGGGAAGTTCGATGTCGTGATCCTCGACGTAATGATGCCCTATGTCGATGGATTTGAAGCTTGCCAGCGCATCCGCGAACGTTCGGATGTGCCGATTGTGATCTTGACTTCGCGCGATGGCACCGATGACGTGGTGCATGGCTTCGAGCTTGGTGCCGATGATTATATTATTAAGCCGTTCAAAACAGCCGAGCTTATTGCGCGGGTTGAATCGATTCTGCGGCGGGTAGAGGGGTATAAGCACCGCGCTGCGCCGCCGATTGTACGCGTGGGCGAGCTAGAGATCGACGAGCCGCGCCACCGGGTGAGCGTGCGTGGGCAAGGCGTTAATCTTACGCCAATGGAATTCGAGCTGCTCTATTTCCTGGCTGCCAACTACGGACAGGTGTTCGATCGTGAAACGCTGTTCCGCGAGGTGTGGGGCTACGATTACGTTGGCGAAACGAACCTGGTGGATGTGTGCGTGCGCCGCCTGCGTGAGAAGGTTGAGATCGAGGCGTCGCGCCCGCATATTATTGTGACAGTACGTGGTGTTGGGTATAAGCTTGCCGAGCCATAACGATATTCAAACCGATTGCTCAGGCGTTGCGGGGGTGGTGAAACTACCTCCGCTTTTTTTGTGGCTGAATAGTGCGCACTCAATCCATGCGCTTTAGTATTTGCCTCTCAGGGTGCAATAGGTAGCTACGGAAGCGCGCCGAGTCAATATAATTACTAGAGCTTTGTTAGAAATGTAACTGTGTAATTATAATTACGTTGACTTTCTAATTACTGATGATTATACTGAACGTTATTTCAGATTGCTTTCAATACCTCGGCGCAGCGCTCGTTGATGCGTAGCGGGGCAGAAAGGCCAAAAGCATGAGCACAATGGCGCAAGAGCGCGACGCAATGGATGCCTACTCGCACGCAATTAGCACCGCAGCCGAGCGTGCCGGGCCGGCGGTGGTAAAGGTTGAAACCGGGCGCAGCAGCCAGCGCGGGCGCGGCCAGGGAGTCGGGTCGGGGGTGATTTATAGTAGCGATGGTTCGATCCTTACTAATGCACATGTGGTTGCCGGGGCCTCGCGGGTAATGGTAACCCTGCCCGATGGCCGCACCCTGCCAGCCGGTGTGCTTGGCACTCGCCCCGAGCGCGATCTGGCGGTGTTGCGGGTTGGGCAGGGCGGTTTACCAGTGGCTGAACTGTATGCCCCGCTACCGCGAGTTGGTCAGCTCGTTGTGGCAATTGGCAACCCCTATGGACTGGATTTCACCGTAACCGCTGGTGTAGTGAGCGCACTCAACCGCTCGCTGCCGCTTGATCGCAGTACCACCCTCGGCCAACTCATTCAGACCGATACATCAATCAACCCTGGGAATTCGGGCGGGCCGCTGGTAGATGTTCAGGGTCGCGTTGTTGGTATTACCACGGCCATTTTGCCCTATGCGCAAGGGCTTGGCTTTGCTATCCCTGCCAGCGTCGCGCTGGATGCCATCGGGCAAATTACCGCTGTCCATCGCCAAAGTATTGGACGAGGTGTACTTGGGATTAGTGGGCTTGATGTGCCGATTGAGGCAGCGGTGCAGCGCACGCTTGGGCTTGATCAGACGAGCGGTGTACTTCTGCTGGAAGTGGCAGCGAGTGGCCCGGCGGCGCGCGCCAGCCTGCAAAGCGGCGATATTATTGTATCGCTCGATAGCCACACCGTTGCGACGGTTGAGGCGCTGCGCCAGGCTGTGAAGGCGTTGCGCGGCCAGAGCCCGTGGCAGGTGAGCTTTCTCCGCGAGGGGCGCCGCCGCCGGGTGGCGCTTGTGCCAGCCGCGTAGCAGAAAACGCTGCACATGAACCACCGATTGCCCCAACTCTCTGGTACAATAGCTGCATCAAAACGCGCGCCGCGCTCGTCGTATGAGTATTACTGTGATGATGGCGGAAGCAGCTATCTCTAGCTTCACAATGGAGGGGCTATGGGGCTTTTCGATAATTTAAGCAAAACAATTTCGCAGGTAGGCGATCGGGCGAAATTTGAAGCAGACAAATTTCAGAGGACGACAAAACTACAGGGTGAGATAAATGATCTCAAACGGCAGATCGATACAAATCGCCTGGAATTTGGGGATCGCGCTATTCAACTGTACCGCGCAGGCCAGATTCAATCGCCAACTTTGGGCGAACTGTTAAAGGCACTCGATGCGCTTCAGGCGAGCATTACGCTCAAGGAAGAGGAGCTGAAGCGCGCACAGGCGGATGTATATATCGAGCCAGCCACGCCACCGCCCACAGCTGGTGTGCAGCAGGTGCCAATTAGCACCGAGCCTGCTGCACAGCCCACGTCGGCTGGCGCAGCAGGCCCGGTAGCTGGAAGTAAGTTCTGCTCGAACTGCCGCTTCCAGATGCCAACATCGGCCGTTTTCTGCCCGAATTGCGGCGCGCGGCAAGGCGCATAATACGAGATTTGTTGGTTGTGTTCGTGCAGTGCCTGGTATAGCTAGGCACTGCTCGAGAGCAGGAATTTCGAGGGCGGCGATGCTGCCCTCGAACCGTTTCCCATACAATAGGCTATTCAAAATTGATATATTGCGTTTAGTCGATTTCGGGTAATGTTGCGGCAAGCTCCACAATCCGCACAATACGCGTGGGCCGGTAGGCATCTTTATCAATCCACAGGTGCGGTGCGTCTCGCCGAAATGGCTGATAGTGATCGAGCATCCACTGTTCGGCGGCAGCCAGCGCCAGTTTCCCTTCCTCGTGCAATACGCCCTGACGGCGCAGGTGCCGCAGCCCCAATACCGCGTATGCAGTTTCTTCAGCCGTCGAATCATGGTAGCTGCCCAGCCCGCCATCGGGTGCCTGGTGCCGCATAATTTCATCAACGGCGTAGTTGATCTGCTGGTGATATTGCGTATAGGGCAGCACAATCATTGCATGGCTTGTGGTATAGAGCCACGCGCTCTGCCATTTATCGCCGAGCCAGCGGCCATCGTTATGCTGGCGCTCGGCAATGTAACGATACGCATTCGTCGGGTCGTCGCCCAGGAGCTGAAGGGCGTGCGCGGCGTGCGATACTACTGAGATCGAGGGTTGCAGCTCGCCGGGGAAGGCACAGAAATGGTCGCCATCCTCGAAGTAGCGAAGCGGTGCGCTCGTAACTGTGTGGCCTGCAGTATGCAGAATTGCCAACGCTGCCGCGGTATCGTCACCATCAGGAATGAAATAATCGCTGAAGCCGATACCAGTTGGTTTGAACGCTCGCTTGAGTGCCAGTACTTGCGGCTCGATCACATCGCGCAGCGCCGGGTGCTGCAGCAACTGCGCAATGCAAAGGGTGTACAGCCCGAAAACAAGCTCAAACCAGTTAATCGGCCAGACGCCAGGTACTACCCCGGGCAAATCAATCCCCGTCATTGAGGCAGCGCGGTCAAGGTATGCCTGTGCATTCGTGCGGGCCGCAGCCAGCTCGGGCCGATGCCGAGCAGCGTGTAACCAGGCAGCAGTCGCAGCCGAGCTATGCCCGATGCCGCCGCTCCCATCTATCAATTTGGTCGTAGGCTCGGTACCCCATCCTTCCCACGAGTGGACAGGGGGCGTGCCTGCCCGCCATTGGCGCGCCGCAATCAGCTGGCGGCGTTTCTTTCCCAGGCCCACCACAAGGTTATATGGCTCGATTGGTACATTGATCTGGGCCGCGCGCGCCTCTTCTATCAGGCGTGGGAGCAGCAATTCCACGCCTACCGGTAAATCATCGACGAGGTGCGACCAGTAGGGCGCCTGGTTATGCAGAAAAGCAAGGCCATCGTGAATTGAGCGCCGCGCTTGTGCGCCATCGCTGTAGGTATGGAGCGCCAAAATAGCGGCCAGGGTCGATACGTCGCGGGCGCGCGGTACCGCAGGGTCGCCCCACCCGCCATCGCGATATTGCTGTGCTTGTAACCATTCGAGGGCCGGCCAAACCATGCCTTCGGGTGGTGCAAAACGCAGCACTTGCGCCGTGTCATAAATGGATGCGCTATTCATCCCGCCATCTTTGCTAAGGTCGCGAATAACATGCCGTAAATCCATAAGGAGAATGTCGTTGGTATGTGACATGCACAGCTCCTCATACTCGGCTGGGTTGATTAACTGCCGAGATGGTTCATTGTTGTGTGCCTCATAGGGCTTCAAAAATCATCGTTCGGCGAAAGTTTTGATAATAGAAATATCCTTTTCGTCAAAATTGCAATTATAACGCAAATTGACCAATTAATTAATTATTGTACAGGTGTTTTTAACCTCCAATTTGTGCCATGTCATTATGAGTCGCGCCGAAACGCGCGCATGCGCCCAGCCCTCGCAGCCGATGCTGGAGGTATGCGCGTGAGTTCAATATTTGGGCCTACTGTATTGGGAGAGGATGTCGCGCTGCTAAGGGGTTGGCGGCAACTGCACCACCCCCATTTTTTAGGGCTTTCGCGTACCCAAATAACTTCTTCGCTTCCTTGATAATGTTTTGCACGGAGCGCAAATAATCATAAGGTTAGCGTAGGTACAGAAACGACAAGCGAAAGCCCTAGCTTTATTATGCACCGAAGATGGATTGTGAAGAGCCATCAAGCGAAGTGACGCTGTCCTGGGCAATGAGAGCGGGCATCCGGTCGTGGCCGGTGAGCGCCTGGTACTCGGGGGTGGGCGGCAGCGTGAGCATATACACGCGTTCGGCACCGTCGCGCTGCACCAGGAAGCCGCGAATACCATGTTCGATGCCAAACCAGATTTTCTTTTCGACCCCCTGAAAAGCAGGGATGATGATCTCGCGCGGGCGCAGGTAGTTCCATTTGCCCGCTTCCAGGCTCTCGATCCGCAGCCAGCCGGTTTTTGGTAATTTCAGCGCGCTGTCGCGGTTGCCCCAATCGTACAGGCGTAGCTCATCGCCAACCAGCGCGGGTAGAATGGGCCGCGCCTGCCAAAAGACACTTTCGACAATACCCGTGCTGCGCGCCTGCTCAAGTTGCGCTGGGGGCAGCACCTCGGCCAATGCCGGGGCCAGCGTTTCGTTATACTGAAATCGAATACCGCCACACATATGCGCCTCCTATCCTGGGTCTTCGGCCTTAGCCGAAGCGATCCCACTGATGCGGCTATGCAAGTCATCGGTAGCTTGTCATCACCTCCTACAGCCTGCTTGCTCCATAAATGATAAGAGTTACGCAGTTGCGTTGCTCGGCAGCTCAATGGAAGGCTTTTTGCCTGCGGCAGCATGGTACGTGCCGATCGTGTTGTGTGCGGTTTTTCCGCGCTTTACGCGGAAAAACCGCACACAACAAAAATCATGAGGAGTACCGCTCTGCCGAAGGCTTAATACGACAACTGCGTATGTCCTAAATAAGTAGAACAAAAATTTCATCCACATTATACACCGTTTATCCACAAGAATCGCTTACACTTTTCACCAGTTATCCACGAAATCGCATCGCATGAGTGTGCTATAATGCCGGTATCGACAGAACAGTCAGCCCAAAATCCATATGCGTTATGTTTATATAGCGCAATTTAACGCCCTATTTCCTGACACACGATTGGTGTAAAGCTACTGTTTGCAGCATGAAACACTTCTTCGCCGACTGAACCAGTGTTTGTAGTGTAAATCCTTTTTTAATAATGCTTCTTCACGAACCGCATACGCGAGCGGCTCGTACCCTTAGCCGGAGCGCGCGATGAATGATTTCACCCACCTCCATGTCCATTCGGAATATAGCCTGCTCGATGGCTATGCCACCACGAAAGGGATTGTTGAGCGAGCAGCCGATCTTGGCATGGACAGCATCGCCCTGACCGATCATGGCGTGATGTACGGCGCAATGGATTTTTATACTGCTGCTAAGAAAGCCAATATCAAGCCGATTGTTGGCGTGGAAGCCTACATGGCCCCCGGCTCGGTGAAAGACCCGATGGTGAAAGGTGGCAAGAACTACTTTCATATGGTGCTGCTCGCCCAGAACGATGTGGGCTACCGCAACCTGGTGAAGCTTACCTCGCGTGCGCACCTCGATGGCATGGGGCGCGGGGTATTTGCCCGCCCGCGCATCGACCGCGAGATGCTCGAAAAATACCACGAGGGCGTGATCGCCACGTCGTCGTGCATTGCGGGCGAGGTGATTCAGCACCTGACCGTGCAGCAGAAGAAGGAAGCGCGCGAAGTAGCTGCCTGGTACCGCGACCTGCTTGGCCCCGAAAACTACTACCTTGAACTACAGCTACATGGCAACACCCCCGAGCTTGAGCCGATCAATGAGGAATTAGTACGCATCGGCAAGGAGCTAGGCATTCCGCTGGTGGCAACTAACGACACGCACTTTGTGCGGCGCGAAGATCTTGATGCGCAGAAACATGTTATGGCGATGGGCTTCAACCTGACCATGAAGGATTTCTGCACCAAGAACTACCAGATGGACGATAGCTACCACATTATGTCGGGCGAAGAGATGTGGCAGCTCTTCAAGCGCTATGGCACCGCACCGTTGGAGAACACGCGCCGCATCGCCGATATGTGCAATCTGAAGCTCGATTTTGGGCGCGTGCAACTGCCCACGCTCAACTTCATCCCCGCAGGGCATGACGCTGCTTCGTACCTGAAGTTTGTGTGCGAAGAAGGGTTGATGAAGCGCACCGGCGGCAACCCACCCGAGGAGTATGTGCGTCGGCTCGATGACGAGCTGGATGTGATTAACGCCACCGGCTTCCCCGATTACATGCTGATTGTCTGGGACTATGTGAAGTTTGCGCGCACCAACGGCATCCCGGCGCTGCCGCGCGGCTCGGCCGGGGCCTCGCTGGTGTTGTACTGCCTGTATATTACCGACGTTGACCCGATTAAAAACAAGCTGCTGTTCGAGCGCTTCCTCTCGCGCGAGCGCCTGGAAATGCCCGATATCGACACCGACTTCGCCGACTCGCGGCGCGGCGAAATTCTTGAATATATTTCCAATACCTATGGCCGCGAGAATGTAGCCCAGATCATCACCTATGGCACGCTGGGCGCGAAGGCCGCGCTGCGCGATATGGCGCGCGTGCTCGACATCCCGCTCAACGAGGTCGATCGCGTTGCCAAGCTTATTCCTTCGCTGCCGGTTGGCACTACCATTTCTCAGGCGCTGGATCGTGTGCCCGAGCTGAAACAGATCTACGATGGCAACCCCGATCTGCATAACCTGATCGACTGGGCGCGCAAGGTTGAGGGCCGCATGAAGAGCGTAGGCACCCACGCCTGCGGTGTGGTGGTGAGCCGCAACCCGCTCGACCAGATGGTGCCATTGCAGCGCACCTCGAAGGACGAGCATGCGGTGATGGCGGCGTTTGAAGGCCCGACGCTGGCGAAAATGGGCCTGCTGAAAATGGATATTCTCGGCCTGGCCAACCTTTCAATCGTGGCCGAAGCGCTGAAATATATTCAGCAAACCACGGGTAAAAAGCTTGAGCTAGCCGACATTCCGCTAGAAGATCGCAAAACCTTCGAGAGCCTGGGGCGCGGTGAAACCACGAATGTCTTCCAGCTTGAAAGTGCGGGCATGACCCGCTACCTCATGCAGCTGCGCCCGACGCGTGTCGATGATCTCTACGCGATGGTGGCGCTGTATCGGCCCGGCCCACTTGAGCAGATTCCGGTCTATATTCAAAATAAAAATAATCCACAGGGCATCAAATACCTGCACCCGATTCTCAAGCCCATTTTGGAAGATACCTATGGCGTGATTGTGTACCAGGAGCAGATTATGCAGCTGCTCCAGACGATCGCGGGCTATACCCTGGGCGAAGCGTATATCGTGATCAAGGCGATCAGTAAGAAGAATAAGGAGCTGATGGCCGAAAACGAGATCCGCTTCAAAGAGGGCTGTGGCAAGAAAGGCATTAGCCAGGACATTGCCGGGCAGCTGTGGGAGCTGATTCTGCCCTTCGCGGGCTATTCGTTTAACCGCCCGCACGCCACGCTGTATGGCCTGCTCAGCTACCAGACGGCATGGCTCAAAACCAACCACCCCACCGAATATATGGCGGCGGTGCTTACAGCGGCGGCGGGCGAGATTGAAGAAGTGGCGAAAAGCGTGGCCGAGTGCGGCCGCCTGGGCGTGGCAGTGCTGCCCGCCGATGTAAACCGCAGCAGCGAGGGCTTCACGATCGAGCGCTTGCCGAACGGCCAGCTGAGCGAATTCACGAATCGCCTGGGCATTCGCTTTGGCCTCTCGGCGATACGAAATGTTGGCAGCGGGCCGGTGCATGCCGTGATTTCTGCGCGAGAAAATGGCCCGTTCAAAAGTCTGGAAGATTTTTGTGCTAGTGTGGATCGCTCCTATCTAAATAAACGAGTATTGGAGGCTTTTATAAAGTCTGGTGCTATGGATAACTTAAAAGTAAAGAGCACCAGACGTCAAAAGCTGGCTATACTAGATGGTGCATTAAATGAGGGAGCCAGGGTTCAAGAAGAACGAAAATTAGGAATGGGACAAGACTCACTCGATTTATTTGGGGAAGGTACTATAGATACTTCGAGTAAGGTGGTAGTCCAAGTTATACCTTTACCTATCATTACCGAAACGCCTCAACATTATAAAGAGCAACTAGCCTGGGAAAAAGAGCTGCTGGGCATGTATGTGTCCGATCATCCGATTGCGAAGGCGCTCGATGGACAAGACTTGACGGGCATCACGCCGCTGAGCCAGCTGGGCGACGAGCAGGTGGGCAAGGTGCATACCTTCTTCGGGATGCTCCAGGGTGCTAAACGCCTGGCGACCAAGAAGGGCGACAGCATGTTGGTTGCCACGCTCGAAGATCTCGAATCGTCGGTCGAGCTGGTCGCTTTTCCCAAGAGCTTCGAGAAGTACCGCGATCTGCTGCAAGATGATGCGCTGCTGCGCGTGATGGCCAAGGTTGATAAGCGCAACGAAAGTATTCAGCTGCTGCTGGAGAGCGCTGAAGTGCTTGAGCCGTTAGCCCGCGCGCCCCACATGGCAGAGCTGCCACCACAGATGGATCTGGAAGGTCGCACGGAGGAGGTGTTGCCGATGCTCGATGAGCCGCAAACGCAGCTAGCACCTACCGACGAAGCGCCGCACCCGGCAGGC
>JAFEAS010000169.1:13616-20183 GCA_018266315.1 Chloroflexi bacterium SZAS-1
CCGAGCCGCCCGCGCCCGAAAGCCCAATCAGCGTGATCCGCTCGCGGATGAAGGTGAGCGCGAACGGGAACGGCAATGGCAATGGCAATGGGCATGCCAATGGGAACGGCAATGGCAACGGCAATGGTGGCACCTATGCACCCGCACCACCAGCATTCGTGTCGCAGCTGCGGCTGTACCTGCCGCGCACCAGCGACCTCGATGCCGACGTGGTACGTATGCACCGCATCGACCGCATCCTACGGCAGAGCGAGGGCGACGCCAACGTCATTCTGCACATTGCAAATGGCGAGACGACCGTGCTGCTGCAGCCGCGCCATAAGGTGCGCTGTAGCGAAGATCTGATCGGTGCGCTGCGCGGCGAGCTTGGCAGCGAGCGGGTGGTGCTTGAACAGTAGCCACGCCTGCGCCTTAGGTGAGCGGCGGGCTGGGTTGGAACACTGCGCATGCGCCTGGCGATTCTGTCCGACATCCATGGTAATCTGGCGGCGTTTGAGGCGGTACTCACAGATCTACAGCGCCGTCCAGTTGATCAGATCATCATCGCTGGCGATATTGTGGTTGGGTCGCCCGACTCAGCAGCATGCTGGCAGCTGGCGTGCAGTCTGGGCTGCCCCATTGTGCGCGGCAACCACGAGCGCTATGTTGCGCACTATGGCACGGCGCAGGCACCGGCTGTGTGGGCTACGCCGCGGTTTGCGCCAGTGCAGTGGGCAGTGGCGCAGTGTAGCCCGGCTGAGCGCGCCACAATTGATGCTTTGCCGCTATTCTGGCGCACACCCGAGCTTCCTGATCTCTTGATTGTTCACGCTTCGCTGCGCAGCGATAACGACAGCGTTGCAGCCTATACCCCGGCTGCCGAGCTGGCGCAGATGTTCCCCCAACTTGCCGAGCACTGGGTGATACGCGGCCATAACCATCTTGCGCAGGTGCGCGAATGGAATGGGCGGCGGATTATTACAACTGGCGCAGTCGGCCTACCCCTCGATGGCAACCCCGCCGCACAATATTTGGTGCTTGAGCGGCACCGCAGCGGCTGGCGCTACGAGCATCGTGTGCAGCCATACGATGTTGCTGCCACGGTGCGCCGCTTCCACGAAACTGGCTACCTTGCCGCCGCCGGGCCGATTAGCCGCCTCTTTTTGCGCGAGGTAATAACCGCTGGCCATGCGCTGGTGCCTTTCTTCCGCACGTATCAGCGCTGGTCGCCCGATGGATCGCTGCCACTGGCCGAAGCGGTTGAGCGCTTTTTATACGACGCAACATAGCTTTTCATAAGGTGAGTGAAATAAATCACAATTGTTGCCGACTCGCAACCTGTGATTGATTCCTCTTCCCTCACAATCAGTCTTGCGCGCCGTATTCTGTATCCATCGACACAAACAATTCACAATATCGATACAGGAGGAACCTTATGAAAGCGCTCAATCAACCCAAATTCACCGGCATCCTTTGGCTGGTGGCACGGCTCTGGCTCGGCTACGAGTGGCTAACGGCGGGTATGGAAAAAGTGTTTGGTGAGGGCAGCGCCGTATGGGTCGGCCCAAAGGCTGGCACGGCGGTAGCGGGTTTCTTGAAAGGTGCCATCGCTAAATCGGCGCTCGCGCCCGACTTCGACCCGACGAAAAATGCGCACCCGGCGGTGCAAACGTGGTACGCCATTCTGGTGCGCGATGTCTTTCTCCCCAACGCGGCGCTGTTTAGCTATATGGTAGCGTTTGGCGAATTGCTGGTCGGTGTGGCGCTCATCCTTGGTATTTTCACTCACTTTGCGGCACTGATGGGTATTCTGATGAACCTGGCGTACCTGTTTGCTGGCACAACAAGCACGAACCCGAACATGCTGGTCGTGGGGATGGTCATTCTGCTGGCGGGCGGCGTGGCAGTCGGCTACTATGGCCTCGATTACTTCGCCCGGCCAATTGAGCAGAAAGTGCTGCGGCGCGCGCACCTTGCCCCCGAACCACTTGCCGGATAAACAATTAAATATCGCTGCCTGGGCGGCCTGGCATATGCCAGGCCGCCCTTTTTGTGTGCGCTGCAGAGCGGCGCTACAATAGCGTTGCTTCTCGGTTTGTGGGATGAAGGAGAAATGACATGACCCCCGAGGAATTTCGCCAGGCGGGCTATCAGCTCATCGACTGGATCGCCGACTATCGCGCGCGCCTGGCCGCGCTGCCCGTGATGTCGCCGGTTGCGCCAGGCGAGGTGCGCGCCCAACTGCCGCCTGCGCCGCCCGAGCAGCCCGAGCCATTCGCCGGGATTTTGCACGACCTCGATACAATCATCGTGCCAGGTGTATCGCACTGGCAGCATCCCAGCTTCTTTGGGTATTTTCCTGCCAATAGCGAGCTGGCCTCGGTATTGGGCGATTACATCAGCACCGGGCTAGGCATCATTGGGCTGTCGTGGCAATCGAGCCCGGCGCTCAGCGAGGTTGAGGAAGTGGTGACCGACTGGATGCGGCAGATGGTCGGGCTTTCGGAAGCGTGGAGCGGCGTCATTCAGGACACTGCCTCAACCAGCACGCTATTAGCGCTGCTGTGCGCGCGCGAACGTGCCACCGACTACTCGCTGGCACGTGGTGGTTTGCAGGCCGAGCCGCGCCCGCTGGTAGTGTATACCTCGCCGCACAGCCATAGCTCGGTTGAGAAAGCGGCACTACTGGCCGGATTTGGCCGTGTGAACGTGCGCACCATTGCTACCGATGCCAGCTATGCCATGCGCGCCGATGCCCTGGTCGAGGCAATTGCCGCCGATCGCGCGGCGGGTGTCCAGCCCTGCGCAATCGTCGCAACCACAGGCACAACCGCCACCACCGCGCTCGACCCGATCGACGCAATTGGCGAGATTGCGCAGCGCGAAGGGCTGTGGCTGCATGTCGATGCCGCGATGGCAGGTTCGGCTATGATCTTGCCCGAGTGCCGCTGGATGTGGCAAGGTATCGAGCGCGCCGACTCGCTGGTGCTGAACACGCATAAGTGGCTGGGCGTGGCCTTCGATTGCTCGTTGTACTTCGTGCGCGATACGCAGCACCTGGTACGCGTGATGAGCACCAACCCAAGCTACCTGCAAACGGCGGTCGATGACCAGGTGAAAAACTTGCGCGATTGGGGCATCCCCTTGGGGCGGCGATTCCGCGCGCTAAAGCTGTGGTGCCTCATCCGCGAGCAGGGCGTGGCCGGGCTGCAAGCACGCCTGCGCCGCGACATTGCCAATGCGCAGTGGTTTGCCGCGCAGGTGCGTGCTACGCCGGGCTGGCGCGTACTTGCTCCGGTGCCGCTGCAAACCATCTGCATTCGCCACGAACCTGCCGGGCTGGCGGGCGCAGCGCTCGATGCGCATACCCAAGCATGGGCCGAGCGCGCCAACCGTTCGGGTAGTGTCTATCTCACCCCGGCCAAGCTCGATGGACAGTGGATGGTACGCATTTCAATCGGCGCATTGCCCACCGAGCGGGCGCACGTCGAGGCGCTATGGACGCTGCTGCAACAGGTGGTGCAGGCGTAACTGCGGGCTATGGCGCACTCAGCGGCACCGCGCGCGTAATCCAATCGTCATACAGCGGCTGGACATCGCAGCTGCACGCCTGATTGGCCGCGCGCACTAGGTCGGCACCAGTAACATACCGATAGCGATTGGCGGCATAGTAATCGTGCAGAAAGCGATCGAATGCTACGTCGCCAATCTGCTGGCGCATTGCCTGAAAGAACAGTACGGCCTTGCCATACACCAGCAGCACATAATTATTGGTGAAGGCGCTATTCGGCTGCTGCGCCGGTGCATCGCGGCCTAGCGCCAGGGCGCGCTGGTAGCGCTCGCGGAAGCCATTTAGCTCCTGCTCGGCGGCGGCTGGCCCACGCATTTCTTCCTGGTATACAATCTGCGAATAGCTCGCCAGCGCTTCATCCAGCCACGATGCGGTTTGCACATCGTTGCCCACCTGGCTGAACCACCACTGATGCCCGACTTCATGGGCAACGGTCAGCTCGATACCATTGCCACTGTCGTACAGGCTGTCGGCGATCATCACCAGGCCGGGGTATTCCACGCCAAGAAATGTATTCGCCGGGATTTCAACCACATCCAGCTCGCGTAGCGGGTATGGCCCATAGCGCTTGTTGAACGCGCGCAGGGCATTACTCGCCGCTTCCAGGGCGGCCTGCCCACCGGCAGCATTGGCCGCGCGAAAGTACGAATTGATGCGGGTGCCTTCAACATCGGCGCTGGCGAGCTGGAATTGCGCTAGCGCCAGCGTAAAATCGCGCTGCGGCCCGCTCACGATATGCAAGCGCTGCGTGCCCGCGTCGTCGCGCCGCACGGTCACCACACCAGTAGAAACGACGCTCCAATCGGTGGGCGCGCGCAGGGTCACATCATACAGCGCGGTTTCGCTATTCACGAAATCGCCCTTCGGGTCGGGCCAGCCAATATCCCACTGCCCGCCGCGCACAATCGCCACAATCGGGTAGGCCGAAGCCAGCGTGAGCAGCCCGTTTTCGCTGTTGAACGCGCCATAGAGCCGAGCACCGGCATTGCGTGGGGTGGTGGTGGCCCAATCGAGTGTAACAGCGGTTGTTGCGCTGGGGGCCAGTGGTTGCGGCAAATCCACGCGCAGCAGGTAGCGCCGCGTTTCATACACAATTTCGCCCGGCGCTCCGTCAACGGCAACGCGCTGTATGTCGAGCCGCCCACCAAAATCGGGCAGGTTCGGGTACAGGTGGAAGTACAGCCGGTCGAGTGCGGCGCTGTCGCGGTTGGTATATTCCAGGCGCAGCTGCCCACGCAGGGTATGGGCTGCCGGGTCGGCCTCGGCACTGATGGTATACCGGTTCCACTCGCCCTGTCGCGCCAAGTCGCCCACAAACTCGGGGCGGAGCGCCGCCGCCTGGGCCGGCACATCGAAGGGCGCTGGTGGTAATGACGTTACTTCCCCGGCGGGTTCGCTGGTAGGGGCAACGGTAGGTATGCTGGTGGGCGCGTTGGTAGGGGCGAGGGTTGGCTGCGTAGTAGCCGTGCCAGGTGGCACAAAGGTGGGCGGCAGGGTAGGCGTAGGCAAACTGGTGCCTGTTGGCAGAAATGTGCTTGTTGGTGGAAGTGCGGTCGGTGCGCCGCTGGTTGCTACGCCATCACAGGCTACCAACACCATCGCTAGCACCAGCACCAACGGGTAGAAAGGTAAACGCAATCTATTCCTCAGGCTTTGTAGGCATTTCCAAAAAAAACCGAACGACATTATAGCAGCTTACAGTTGATAATGGAGGCATACAACTGTTGGCTCACCGCCGATCTTTGTAGAGTCGCATTCCGTTTGTGGTGCAGTGTTGCCATTAGAGCGTGGTATACTGGCGCCTGTGAAACGCCGCACGAGGCAGGCGCTCACTGTTAGCGTAACTGCTTCTTCCAGGGTTTAGCTCGTGGTAGCATCAAGCGAACTCCGCGAAATCGCGTTCTTCGCCGATCTGGATGACCAGACGCTGGCCGATATTGCCCGTAAAGTTCAGCGCTGCGAGTATCGGCCAGGCGAATACATTCTGTTTGAAGGCGAGCAGCCGCCTGGCCTGTTCTTTGTGCTGCGTGGCCGGGTTCGCCTCTCGCGTACTGCCCCCGATGGCCGTGAACAGGTGTTAGCCATGGTTGGCGCAGGCGAAAATTTCGATACCGTGCCCTTATTCGATGAGCGCCCCAACCCGGCCACCGCCCGTGCGATGAGTCCGGTGCATTGCCTACTGCTGCCGCGCGATGCGCTGCTCGGCCTGCTGCGTAAGCACCCCGACCTTGGCCTGGCGGCACTACGCGAAATGGCGGGCCAGCTGCGCGATCTGGTCGTGCTGGTGGAAGATCTAGCCTTTCGCTCGGTGCGCGCCCGGCTGGCCCGGCAGTTGCTTCACGAAGCCGAAGAGGGTGAGGCAATGCTTACGCAGCAGGAGCTGGCCGAGCGTACTGGCACGGTACGTGAAATTGCTGGGCGCGCGCTGCGCCAATTAGCGCAGGAAGGGTTGGTACACCTGGAACGAGGCCGGGTGATTGTGCTCGATCGCGCGGGGTTAGCGCGTATCCTCGAAGGATAGCGTTGCGCACGGCCGCTAATTCGGCGGTGAAGTGGAACAAAAGTAGCAGACAAAACCTGTTCGCGATGCTATGGTACGCATGGTTCTACAGATATGATGTGGTTTGGCAGGAGTATGTATGGCCTACGTGATAACTGAACCCTGTATTGGCACGAAGGATGCAGCCTGCGTGGCGGTGTGCCCGGTCGATTGCATTTACGAGGGCGATGATCAATACTACATCAACCCCGACGAATGTATTGATTGTGGTGCATGCGAGCCAGAATGCCCGGTTGAAGCGATTTTCGCCGCCGATTCAGTACCCGAACAATGGCAGCCCTATATCGCCAAGAACAGCACGTTTTTCGCGGGATAGTGGTCGGCTCATACCCCTTCCCTAAGGATTCGCCGAATATTTCAGGAGGAAACCCCAATGGCCTACGTGATTTCTGAGCCCTGTATTGGTACCAAAGATGCAGCCTGTGTGGCGGTATGCCCAGTCGATTGCATTTACGAG
>JAFEAS010000016.1:0-5201 GCA_018266315.1 Chloroflexi bacterium SZAS-1
GTGCGGCGGCGTAGTCTTTCAGCTGATAATGCGTTGCACCATACCATAGGTAGTTATCGCCGTCCTCCGGCTGCAGATCCACGGCACGCCTGAAATCCGCCACCGCGGATTGATAATCTTTCAGATAATAGTGCACTTTGCCGCGTCCTGCATATGCCTTGCCATTATCTGGTGCAAGCTCAAGTGCCGCACTGAAGGCGGTCAGCGCATCGTCATAGCGCTCTGCCTCTCCCGCATCTTCACCGCGCCGCAGGTAGAGCGCCGCCAGCCGCTGCAGCAGCGCGGCATACTCGTCGACAGGCGCGGCCTGCCATTCGGCCAGCAGCAGATCGCGGACATTGTCGTGGTATACAAAGCCGCCGCTGCTATATTCCTTCACAAAGCTAAAGCCCTTGATCTGCTCCAGTAGCACGGCGTTGCGATCATCCTCATCTGGGGCAGCGCGCAGCGCGCCCAGCACCTCAGCGTCGAACTGGCGCGGGATGGCGCAGGCGCGCAGCAGCGCGGGCAGCTCGGCGTCGAGTTCGCGGGCCTGCTCGATATTAATCGCCAGCAGGCGGCGCGTAAACTCTTCAGGCGAGGCGTCGCTGGCAAGCAGCGCGGCCATGGCCTGGGCTGCCGCATTGTTTGGGTTGGGCGCGTCGCTCATAGGCTGCCTCGCTGCGCCATCAGCATCGACTCAATCAGCTGCACTACCTGCGAGGGCGGCAGGCCGCGTTGCACAAATCGGTAAAAGCTATCGACATCCTCAGCGGTATAGCTGAAGCCGTGGACGCGCAGGCATTCTTCGACATGGTGGCGCTGCCAGGTGCTCATCTGCTGCACCGAGCGCACAATTGTCGTACACTCGGCCTCGGCCCAATGGTGCGTAAAGACCGGCAGCTCGCGGCCCGCCAGCACTACAATCAGCTGGCGCGGGCGCTGCGCACGGTCGAAGCACAGCGCTTCGAGCAAATGTTCCAGCAGCCAGGCTTGCAGCGGCGGCGGGCAGCGATCGTAGGCGTCGAGCATAATCACTGCCGGGCTGGCCTCGCAGTGGCGCGCCAGGTCGGCGAAAAACGCGCGCACCGAGGCTTTATGCGCCGCATCCTCCTGCTCGGGCGTCAGCCGCACGGCTTTGGCGCTAATCGCCACCCGCTCGGCGCGCTCAACATTGATGCCGCGAATGTGAATATCGCGCGCGCCGCTGAAGCTGGCCCGCTCGAAATCGAGGTAGGCGCGAATCGACGGGAAATCGCCGGCCATGCGCGCGTTTTCGTTCTTCTGAAAGGCGGCGAAATCGACATGCAGCGCCGCAAGCTGGCGCACTACCTCGCGCAGCAGCACCAGCGCCGTCGCATCGGGCAGCTGGTCGAGCGCAACCAGCGCCACCGGGATGCGCGGGCGCACGGTGCGGCAGCGATACTGAAATTGCCTGAGCAGGCTGCTTTTGCCCATCCCGCCGCCGCCGCGAATCGCCAGCAGGCGGGCATCATCGCGCAGAGTCAGCAGTTCCTCAAACAACTCCTGCTCGAACTCGCGGTCGATAAACTTGTCAAGGTTGACGTTGTGCTGTGTCATAGGTACTGGCTGCTCGCCTCACAATGCGCGGCTAAAATGTGACCACCACGATAGCAAGCGGTTTCACTATTTACTCGGCAGGCTCGTCCTCAGGCGGCTGACGCGGCGGGCGCGGCCCAAGCTGCACGCCAGTGATCTGAATGCCCTGCGCACCGGCGAAATTCGCCCCCGGCAAGCTGATGATTGACGCAATCTCGGCCTGTCCAATCTGCGGCGCGGTCGCGGGCGCAGCGGCAGGCGCGGCGGCATCGACACCGGGCGTGTCGTCCACCGGCACGCCACGCGCGCGCAGCTCGGCGGTAAGGCGGGCAATCGCGGCGCACGCCTCGTCGCGGTCGATGAGCAGCGATTTTGGCGCGTCTATACCGTATTCCGCTAATCGTATTCGAATAACAGCAAGCCGTGCTTGATGCGCAGCCAGCTCGGCTTCGAGCGCAAGGATGATCTGCTCGCTCATAGGCACTCCGATACAAGCGGTACACTGCGCAGCTGGCGCGGCGGGCTACGCGATGATGGTGGCGTTACAGGATGTTAGGCGTCTGGTAGGAGTATACCATAAAAGGGGATGACCTCTCCCCCTAACTCCCTCTCCGTGGGCGAGACGCGGGGCAGGCGCAGCAGCGTCGGGGTGAGGTTGCAGCCCAAGGGATACGGTAGTGCAGTATTAATAGGTAATGAGCACCGAATAGAATGCTTGGGAACCGCGCTCCCGGCCTCGCTTCGCACACGGAGCGCGGGAAGCAGGGTGTAGTTGCAGCGCCGATAATAAAGTACAGCTCTACCATATAAAGAATGAACAACGCAAACCATCCCTGGCAAACGTCGCCGCAATTGTGGGCGAAGCTGAAGCCATTTGCTAAGCAAATGCGCCGCCAGCCAACGGCTGCCGAGCATATGCTCTGGCAGGCGCTACGGCGTCGGCAGATCGATGGCTTCAAATTTCGGCGTCAGCACGCGATTGAGCGCTTCATCGTCGATTTCTATTGCCCTGAAGCCAGCCTCATCATCGAAGTCGATGGGCTAATTCACGAGTATACCGCGGAAAAAGATGCTATTCGCCAGGCATTTCTGGAAGCCCAGGGGCATCGCGTGGTGCGAATAACCAATGAAGCGGTATTTCAGGCGCTACCTGAGGTCATTGAGTATATTCGGGCAGCGCTGCATACTGCGGAAAGCGACCTCACCCCCTAACCCCCGCTCCGTGGACGAAACGCGGGGCAGGCGCAGCAGCGCCGAGGGTGAGGTATCCCCAGCTTCCGGGAAGCTCATTCTGCGGTTGGCTTCTTCTGCCGCCACTGATTCGCGCGGATATTCTCGGTGGCCAGGCGCGCAGTTTCCTCAATGCGCCGGGCGCGGGTGGCCGGGGTTTTCGCCGCCGCAATCCATTCTAAAATGCCGCGCTTGGCCGAACGCGGAAATGCAGCGAAGTTGGCCTGCGCCGCGCCATACGCCTGCAGCGCCGCCGCCAGATCGGGCGGTACTTCCAATGCCTCTACCGCATCCAGCGCATGCCACGAACCATCGCGCTGCGCCGCATCAATCTTCACCTGCCCGGCCAATGTCATCAACCCAGCGGATTGCAAACGTGCTACCCGCGCTTTATTCACACGCGACCAGCCGGTGCCGGGTTTGCGCGGCGCAAACCAGCGCATGGCGCGTTCGGCATCCAGCGCATTTGGCTTGCTATCGATCCAGCCAAAGCATAGCGCCTCGTCCACGGCTTCATCATACGTAACGCACGGTTTGCCAGTGGCCTGTTTATAGCTCACCAGCCACACGCCCGCCGAATGCGTATGATGCGCCTCAAGCCAGGCGCGCCACTCGGCGCGGCTCAGCGGGTGGATCGCGTTTTCGGGTACAGTGGGCACGGCCTGCCTCCTGAGCATGCTATGATGGGCGCAATATCTGGCGGTAGTGTAGTATAAAGGAAACATCAATGCCAGCGGTAATGTTTATTCACGGGCAAGAGAGCAGCAGCCAAACCTACAAAGCCACACTGCTGCGCGCCGCATACCCTAGCGCGCTCGTGCCCGATTTCAGCGGGCCGTTAGACGAGCGTATGGCACAGCTCGCCCCCTTGCTTGCGCAGGCGAACGATTGGGTGCTGATTGGTTCGAGCATGGGCGGGCTGATGGCGGCGCTGTGGGCGTATGCGCACCCGGCGCAGGTGCGGCGGCTGGTGCTGCTGGCACCGGCACTGAATGCGCCCGAATTCACCAGCCAGCTTGGCGCGCCGATTGCGGTGCCGACGGTGGTGTACCACGGCGTGCGCGATACCGTAGTGCCGCTCGCGCCGGTGCGGGCCGTGGCCGAACGCGCTTTCACCAACCTGGCCTTCCACGAAGTAGATGACGACCATCGCCTGCACGCCACCGCCACAACCATCGACTGGCGCGCACTGGTAGCGGGGTAAGGTGGCGCAGCGCGCGGTTGAAGGGTAACAACGCGCGGTTATGCGTTTGTGCCAATTGCGCGTAAGCGCTCAGCAATTGCGCTCACGCCGCGCGCCCAGGGCCAGCGCTCGGCTTCCTGGCGTGCCGCCCGCCCCAGCGCGACGCGCTCGTCGGGGTTTCGCACCGCGCGCAGCAGCAGCTCGACTAAGGCAGCCTCATCGGGCACGGCCCATTGCGCATCGCGGTAGTGGGCGGCGGCGCTGCCGGTAGCCGCCAGGCCACGAATCGGCAGCGGGTAGCCATTCTGCGCATGCAAAAATGTGGTTGGCGCGCTCCAATCGGTGGCGATTGCTGGCACACCGCAGGCCATCGCTTCTAAAATAGGCATACCCCAGCCCTCGCCGCGCGTAGGCAGCACAAAGCAATCGACGCTCTGGTACAGCTCAATTAGCTGCGCGCCGCTAAGCGGCTGATTATAGATCAGCCCGACGGGCGGGTGCGGCGCGAGCAAGGCGGCGGCAAGCTCGCGCACCGGGTTCGGCAGCGGCATACGGCAGTCGATCTTCAGCAGCAGCAGCACCGGGTCGGTTGGCGCAAACGCGGCACACCAGGCACGCAGCAGCACATCCCAGCCCTTGCGCTCGCCCCACTCAAATACCGAAAGAAAGATTGTGCGGTCGCGCAGGCGCGCACGCGGGCCAGCCGCTGGCCGAAAGCGCACCGCATCGATGCCGAGCGGGATGACATGCACCGGCGGGCGCACCCCGCTTGCGCGGAACACTTCGGCGCCCCACGCGCTCGGCGTCCACAGCTCATCCATCTGGTTGGCCTGCTCAACCCAGCTCGCGGGCAGGCGGTCGGTTTCGAGCATGGTGAAGCCGATGCGGTAGCGCCCGCTGTTCTTGCTGAACCGGTCGCCGGGCGCATATACCACCTGCGGCACATCGAGGCGTAGCGGCGCGGCTTGCAGCTCGCGGATGCGCGGGTGCAGGCCACCGGCCTGCACTTGCTCGTCGTAATCGGTACCATACAGGTACAGCGGGCGCACTGCGACGCCTAGCGCATCGAGGCCCAGCACATACGCCAGTGACGAGCCGCTGTAGCCGGTGAGCGCAGCAAACGACGAATGCCAGACGATGGGGAAGGATGAAGGCGGAGGGATGAAAGATGAATTTGCGCTGTCGATCATGAATTATTCATCCCTCATGCCTCATCCCTCGCTGCAAGGTGTTCCTCAATCTGGCGGCG
>JAFEAS010000016.1:5273-9066 GCA_018266315.1 Chloroflexi bacterium SZAS-1
GCGCTAATTTGCGCCAGCTCGGGGCCAAGCAGCCACCAGGCCAGGCGTGTGCGCACGCGCGCAAGCAGCCCGCGCGGCGCTGGCGGGCGCAATTCCCAGCCGCTATGCAGGCTCGCTAGCTGCTGCGCCAGGTAGGGGTCGCCAAGCGCGACATTGGTGAGGGTCGGCAGCGAATCGAGCGGCGACACCGGCGCGGCCAGCGCGCGCTCAACCGCCGCCAAGAGCGGCTCGCTTTCGGATGAGGGGGTAACCGTGAAAAGCTGCGGTGTGGGTATCATAGAATTGTATGGGGTCACTCCATGTAGGCAGTAGAACCATTGATCCGGTTGCTAGTCAGAGAACAACGGTGCAGGGCCAGGCGCTAATTCGACCTGGGCGTAAACGTCGTGTAGTTTCAGCTGCATTGCAAGCGTGAGAAGCTCCACCGTGGCATCGAGGCCAGATGCATCGTTGAGGAGCCAATGTTGCCCCTGACGAGTGTACCATTCTACATATGGGCGATCCTGGGCAACCAGCACATATATTTGTAACGACTCGATGGTGCGGTAGTGCTGAAATTTCAATCCACGGTCATAACGTTCGGTCGATGGAGATAGAATTTCAACCAGCACAACGGGATTGGTGAGGGTGTCACGCTTTGTTGGATCGGTAAATTGTGGGGGGCCGCAAATAATTGCGAGATCAGGATAGGTATTTAAGCCAGTGTGCAATACTTTGAGCCGCATATCGCTTGCGTATATGCGGCAGGCCCGACCACGCAACTGGGTGTGAAGACTAGCCAAGATATTGCTAGCAATCAAATTATGCTGCTCGCTTGCGCCAGCCATAGCATAAATCACACCAGCATAATATTCATTCCGGCTAGTACTTGCGCGTTCGGCGGCCAGGTATGTCGCCTCATCAATATATGAATGTGGCTGTGCTACCATATACATTTCTTTCGCACAAGCAATACTAACCGCCAGATCATAGCAGCTTTTCACACTCCAAGCAACCGCGTTGTCAAGCCTGGGGCGCTATGCTAGAATACCGCGGGTTCCCGCTAACGCAGCACAACGCCCGATGGATTGAGCAACACCGTATGGATGACGCAACCCGCAATCAAACACTCCAGCGCCTCGACGAGCTGTGGCATACGCAGGCCGATGCGCCTGCCGAAGGCTCAGCTCTGCTGGGGCCAGCGAAGGGGCTGGCGACCAGCGCCACCCAGCGCCTGCTTGGGGGCCTGATTGCGCAGCAGAATAGCTTCAATGCCGCCGTCGTGCATGCCTTCCAGGCGCTGGCCGCCAACGACGACCGCCGCCACAGCGAGCTGCTGGGCCAGCTGCGCGAGCTGGCCGTACAGCTCAATGGCCTGGCCCGCCGCGCCGCGCTGATCGAGCAGCACCTGGCCGATATTGACGATGCAGAAACCGCGCTGGCCGCGCGGCTGGTGCAGCTTGAGCTGCGCCTGGCCGAACACGACGAGGCCACGCGCGCATGAGTGTTGCGGTCATCATTCCGGTTCGCAATGGCGCGGCATTTCTGCGGCCCTGCTTGCACACCCTCTTCGCCCAGGCATACGCGCCCTTCACCGTGATTGCGGTCGATAACGGCTCAAGCGATGCCAGCGCCGAGATCATCGCGAACGACTTCCCGCAGGTGCAGCTCATTCGCAGCGCTGCCGCACTCGGCTTCGCAGGCGCAGTCAATTGTGGGTTGCGCGCCGCGCTTGCCACCGACGCGCCGCCCGACGCGCTGCTTGTGCTCAACCAGGATACCGCCGCGCATGCGGGCTGGCTGGCCGCGCTGCTTGCGCCGCTGGCGAACGACCCGCGCATCGGCATTGTTGGCAGCCTGGCGCTGTTTCCCGATGGCACCATACAGCACGCGGGCGGCGAATTGCTCTGGCCGTTGGGCTATGGCCGCAACCTTGGCTACGGCCAGGCCGCAGCCCCAACTGCGCCCGCCGAACCAGAATATGTTGCGGCGGTGGGCGTGGCGCTGCGCCGCACCATGCTCGACGCCATTGGCCTGTTCGATGAGGGCTTCAACCCGGCATATTTCGAGGATGCCGACCTGTGCCTGCGCGCGCGCGCGGCGGGCTGGCGCGTGCACTATGCGCCCGACGCCGTACTCACTCACCACGAGGGCGCGCTGGCCGCCGCAGGCGATTACCGCTACGCCGCGCTACTTGAGCGCAACCGCCTGCGCCTGGTGCTCAAACACATGCCCGCCGCGCAGCTGCTAGGCGAATTCCGCGCCGCTGAAGAGCGCCAGCTGGCCGAACGACTGCACGACGGCAGCGCCACCGTGCTGCGCCGCGCCTACCTCGACGCGCTGCTGATGCTACCCGAGCTGGCACCAGCGGCACCCTGGCGCACACAGCACGCCGAGGTTGCAGCGCTGCTCACCGGGCTACGCGAACAGGCCACCCGCAGCCAGCGCCCGGCTCAAGCTGCGGTAGCGGCACATACCACCATACCCACGCCCACCGTCCAAACCGACCCGCGCCCGGCACAGCTGCCGCCGGTAGCGATTGTAATGCTCACCTGGAACGGTCTCGCCTACACCCGCGAATGCCTTGATAGCCTGCGCACACTGACCACGGGTGTGGAATACCAGCTGATTGTGGTCGATAACGGCAGCAGCGATGGCACGCGCGAATACCTGCGCACACTCGACTGGATTACGCTGATTGAGAACCCCACGAACGAGGGCTTTACACGCGGCAATAATCGCGGCTTCCTTGCAGCCCTGCCCAACGCCGACATCCTGATGCTCAACAACGACACGCGCATTCTGCATGCCGACTGGCTGGCGCGCCTGCAGGCCACCGCGCATAGCAACCCAGGCTACGGCATTGTGGGCTGCAAGCTAATAGCACCGAATGGTCGCCTGGCGCACGCCGGTACCTACATGCTCACCGATGCGCTGTGGGGCTGGCAAGTTGGCGGCGATGAAGAAGACATTGGGCAGTTCCCCGGCGTGCGCGTGGTTGAGGGCGTGCTTGGCGCGTGTATGTACATTCGCCGCGATGCCTTCGACGCAATCGGCCCGCTCGACGACCAGTTCTTCTCGTATTACGAAGATACCGACTACTGCCTGCGCGCCACTGAAGCGGGCTACACGATCGTCGTTGACGGCGATGTACGCGTTATTCATTATGAAAATGTCAGCACAAAGCTGAACAACGCTAATTTCTGGAAGATGTACGGCACATCGCAGGCGATCTTTCGCGCGAAATGGGAAGACTATTACCGCCGCAAATACCGCCGCCACCTGCTGTGGCACACCCAGGTGAGCGCACCCAGCGGCTATGCCGTCTCGTCACGCCAGCTCGCGCTCGCCCTTGATGCCGCGGGGGTTGATCTGCGGCTGGCTTACCTGTATGGCAATGCGTATGCCGAGCCAAGCAGCGGCGACCCGCGCATCGAGCAAATGCGCCAGCGCTCGCGCGATACCAACCTAACGCAGGTGCTGTATGGCCCTGGCGATCTCTTCCACAAGAATAGCGGGCGCTACCGCATTGGCTACACTATGCTCGAAATTGATGGGTTGCCCGATGAATGGGTGCGCCAGGCCAACCAGCTCGACGAAATCTGGGTGCCGAGCCAGTTCAATGTTGAAACCTTTCGCAGCAGTGGCGTGAACCGACCGATCTCTGTCGTGCCGCTGGGCTTCGACCCGAATTACTTCCACCCGCACATCGCCGCGCGGCGCATGAGCCAGCGCTTCACCTTTCTGTCGGTGTTCGAGTGGGGTGAGCGCAAAGCGCCTGAGCTGTTGCTGCGCGCCTTTCACGCCGCCTTTG
>JAFEAS010000170.1 GCA_018266315.1 Chloroflexi bacterium SZAS-1
GGTTCAACCGAAATACTCGTCACAATGTAGCCGCTAGCAGGCTGGCCCACCAGCTGCGGCACCACTGGCACCCGCTTGATACCAGCGCTTGAAACAATTGGCACCAGCACATCAATCGTGGCAGGCTCAACCGTTACCCCAGTTACTGGCTGTCTGTTACTCGTGAGGACAAGTACCGGGCGTGGTGAGATATAGTTTGCGGTGAGGCGGTCGATATCGGCGGTAACCAGCGCTATGGCCACCCGTTCGACCCGGCTCTGGGGGCCACGTATTTGTACACTGGTAATCGCTTGATTGTGTGAGGAAAGACGCGCGGTGCCGGCTTCGAAGCTAAAGGGCACGGTGCCATTTAGCTCAACCGTCAGCGGTATTGTGCGCGTAATTTCTTGTTCCAGGCGGATGGGCAAGAAGCTGGGACTAGTAGAGAAGGTCAAGCGCTTGAGATCGGAACGCGTGGTTTCGACATCGACGAGTACCTGATGCTCGCCAGGCCCCAACCCGCTCAGATCAACCAGCGCCCGAATTGAACTTTGCTGTACATTCTTGAGCGTTTCGGTATCCGCTTCAACCGTAACATCAACGCTTGGTAGGCTAGCGCGCGGTAAGCCATCTTGATCGACCAGCACAAGATTGGGCGCGCGCCCAACCACATCTACTGGCACGCTATCATACGAAGTATTGCGATCAGGGTTTTGGGTGTACGAAACGAACACCCACAATGCAAATGCCAGCCCCAGCGCCAGCGCCAGCCGTAGCCCGGTTGAACGTAGCCAGCTCACGAGTCGTTCCCCTCAAGCGAGACCTTCAGCAGGCCAGCGAGCATGCTGCGCAAGCGCGCTTCGTTTAAGTAACTGACCATACGGCCATCGTTCATGAGCGAAATCGCGCCGGTTTCCTCCGATACAACAACAGCAATGGCATCCGATTGTTCTGATATGCCCTTCGCGGCGCGGTGACGTGTGCCATAGCGGCGCGGCCCGCCGACATCTTCGCTGAGTGGGAGCACAACGTTTGCCGCTAGAATGCGGTTCCCGCGCAGAATAACCGCCATATCGTGCAAGGGCGAGTTTGGGTAGAAGATATTCAGCAAGAGTGGGATTGCCAGGCGTGCATCTATAATCACTCCGCGGTCGGCATAGTCTTGCAGTCCTACTTCACGCTCAAGCACCATGAGGGCACCAACCCCCTGCTGCGAGAGCTGCTGGGCCGCGCGTGATACGCCGTTGATTGTTTCGAGCAGCTCGGATCGATTATTACGACTAAAGCCGCGCATAAAGATATCGTTGGTGCGGCCCAGGCTCTCGAGGGCGCGCCGTAGCTCGGGTTGAAATAACACGGGGATGGCGACGAAGAGTGCGGGCTGAATCGCATTGGTAAGCAGCCAGCGCAGCGTATCGAGCGGCAGTACGGAGCTTAGCAGGATCGAGATTGCCAGCACCACGCCGATGCCGCGCAGGAGCTGAACCGCGCGCGTACCGCGAATCACACCAAGCAGCCAGTAAAAGATCAGGGCGACGATCGCGATGTCGATCAGTGGCTTGGGGTCGATAAAAGGGTTTAGGCGCGTAAGAATACGGTTGAGGCCCTCAATCAGCGTTTGTAGTTCAGACATACGCTCAGTAACGTAAAAAGGCAGCCGGGCAGTATTCGCCCGGTGGGCGGTACGTGGCCCTACGCCTTGGCTTGTTGTTGTTGCTGTTCGTACATGCGCTTTGCTGCTGCCTGTAGCGCCTCGATGCGTTCGGTTTCGACATTAGGCATTTTTGCCAGGCGGCCATAAATGCGCACTGCCTGCTCGAACTCATTGCGGCGCATCAGTGCGTCACCTAGTGCAAACAGGTTATCGGCATCGTTCTGATCGAGGCCGTAAATCTGGTGCATTTCGGCAATAGCGTTGTCGAAATCGCGCATCTGCAAAAGCACGCGCACGATCTGCTTCTTTTCGTTAATTGCGTCGGCAGTGCGCCCAGCCAGCGTATACATAAATGAAAGCCACTGGCGCGCTTCAATATCGTTTGGCGCAATCTGTACAATTTTGTCGTATACGGCGCGTGCCTTGTCGTGCTCGCCTAATGTCCAGTGTACTTCAGCGGCCTGCTGTAAGCTCGCTACAGCATCTTTAAGCTGCCCGGCTTTACGCTGAAGATCGGCTGAGCGCAGCAGGCCATCGACTCCCTTATCGAGGTAACCGCGCCGGATTTGCAGCTTGGCCAACCGATTGGCGATTGGGATGTTGTTGGGGGCGAGCTGTTTGCCATATTCCAGGGTTTCGATTGCACGGTCGAGATCCTGGCGATTTTCGTAGTGGGTTGCCAGCTCATCGAGCTGGGCGATTGCTTCGTTCAGCTTTCCCTGCTGGAAGTATACGTCGGCAAGCTTGGTATAGATTGCGCGATCATAGGGCAAGTGCTTCTTTGCCGCCTGCAATGCCTGTTCGGCTCCCGGCATGTTGCCCGCCGCGGCATGGGCCTCGGCCAGGCGGCGCACCAACTCGCCCTGCGAGAGCGGCACTGAGAAGGGATAGCGCGCGGCTGGCTCAGGCTGGGTTGCCTGCTCGGCTACTGCCTGGCCCTTCTGGAGCTGGGCAAGCGCATCGTCGGCCTGGCCCAGGGCGATGTAGCTATCGGCCATTGCCTGGTGTACCAGCACTTGCGGCAGGTATGGGTCGGCATCGTCGTTGAGCAGTGCTTCGGCTTGCTCGAATTCTAGCAGCGCCGAGGGGTGCTGGCTGGCTTGCTGTTGAATAATGCCGAGAATGTAGTGCAATAGCGGCTCATCCGACACAAGCAGCGCAGAACGGTATTCGCCTTGCACCGCAGAGAGTTGCTGTGGCCGGTGTTTAAGCTGCTCAAGCAGGGTGGCTAGTGATTGCCAGAGCGCGGTTGGTTGATCGTGCATCAGGGCGAGTGTGACATTCACGCGCGCGATGCCCACCGGGTCGTCCTGGGTGTGTTCCAGCGCGCGGCGAAATTCGCCTAGCGCAGCTTCGTAACGCTCAAGCTTCAGCAGCGCCTCGCCATACTGCGCCCGTAGCGTGGCGTTGTTGGGTGCGAGCTGCACGCCCCGGCGATACTCTTCCAGCGCCTTATTAGTCTGGCCCATGCGGAAATAGGTGGCGGCAACCATGGCAATTTGCTCGGCGGCCTCTTCGCTGCGGCCCTCGCTTTTGAAAATATCGGCCAGGCGCGAGCGCGCGTTAATCGTGTCGGGCGAGAGGTTGATCAGGCGCTTGTAGACATCGATCGCGCGCCCTGATTCGCCGCGTACCACATAGGTATCAATTAAGAGTTGGTATTTTGTCAGCGCATCATCGGGGCGGTTTTCGCGTTCGTAGATTTCACCCATACGCAGATGTATGGGCAAATACTCAGGGGCGAGGCGAATCACCTCCATACAGGCGTCGATGGCGCCAAGCATCAGCCGCTGCTCGACATACTTCTCGCTGGCGACGACATAGCGCTCGCTCATTTCGTCTAACCCGGCGGTATCGAGCGGAGTGAGCGGCTCGAAGGATGGGCGCTCGGGCGCAGGCAGGGCATCAAATTCATCTAGCGGGTCGACCAGCGCAGGCTGGCTGGGCGCGGTAGTGACGGCAAAGATATCGACACTGCTCGATTCGGCGCGATTTTCGGGGCGTAGGAAGTCGGTGATTGGGCGGATCTTGCCCCAGGTTTCGGGCATCGCAGGCTCGGCGGGCGCTGGTGCCTCGGCGGTTGGCTCGGGCAGCGTCAGCGCGCCAGTGCCAAGGGTGCGCAGCTTGGCGAACATATTGCGCTCAGTTAGCTCTTTGGCCTTCTGGCGGAATTCTTCGGCGCGCTCTTTGCCCCAGCGCTTGCTATTAAGGAAATTTGCCAGCGTTGAGTATAGCGAAGCCGCGCGCGCAATATCACCAAGCTGCGTATAGATCTGCGCCGCGCTCTCATACATCTGAATCAGGTCGTCGGCCTCGGCTTTGCCAATCGTCTGCAGATCGACTAGGTGGATGGTATGCTCATATTCTTGCGCGGCTTCTTTCAGGCGGCCCAATTCCTGGTACGATGTACCGAGCGAATAGTGGGCCGAAAGGGCATATTCGCTATCGGCGGCGGCGCGGGTGAGTACCGGCACCGCGCGCTCGTGGTCGCCGCGCTCCTGGTACAGCAAGCCCAGGCTATACATTACGTCGCTACGGTCGAGGCCCATGCTCAGTGCGCGCTCGTACTGGGCAATTGCGCCTTCGGCATCGCCTGCTTCTTGCTGTTTCTGGGCCAGTGCCACAATCTGCTCGATTGCGAATTGCTGTGAGCGCAGCGCGCCGGTTGCGCCGGGGGGCACAAAGCTTGGTGCTGGCGCAGCTTCGGGGCTGGGTGGCGGCGTATTTGCCACCGCGAACTGCGCGGCGCTTGCCAGGCTTTCGTGTAATGCGCCGATCAGCTCCTTCGCATCACGGCTGCCAGGGTCGAGCCGCAACGCTGTTTCGGCAAAGGTAGTCGCTTCTTCAATACGGCTCTGCGCCTGGAAGCTGCGCGCCAGTGCCAGGTACTCGGCGGCGGCCTCGGCCGGGCTATTAGCATCTTCGAGCAGCCGTGCTAGCTGGGTGCGCTGTTCATCGGCGGTGGGGCGCAGCCGCAACACCTCGCGCAGTGCCTCGATCGCGCGCATAGTCAGGCGGCGACTTTGCTGTAGCTCGGCCAGCTGGGTATAGGTCGTTACCGCTGCTGGCACGTTATTCATACGCTCGTGGGTACGCGCAAGATATTCAAGGAAGAAGGGATTGTTGGCGTCGGCGGCGCGCAACTCTTCGAGCAATTGCAGCGCCTGCGCATATTTGCCGGTGTTGAACAGCGCAACCACAACTGAGGATCGCGCGTCGACATCGTGTGGAAATTCTTGTAGCGCGCGCGCAGCCTGCTTAAGGGCTTCGTCCCAGTTTTTCTGGCGAGCCGCCTCGCGGCTCTGCTCCATTGCTCGGTCAAACAGCGCTCGATTGCCTGGCATCAATTGCCTCCCAGTGTCGGCAGCATTGGTATGAGCTTGAATCAGCTCATTTGTAAATAGTATCTGCTGTATGATAGCACAGAATGCCAACCATTGACACGCGTTTCGTGGTGGCCCGCATTCTCGGCCCAATTTGCCTGCGGCAGCATGGTACTCAGTATTTTTTGTGCTCCCACTGTTGGCACAAAGTGCCAACAGTGGGAGCACAATTACCGAAAAGTACTGCCTGGCGATATAGGCTACTTTACTGTTGTGGTGCAGTGGTTTTCTCGCGAAAGCCCGCTCTACAACTCGTAAGTGCTACATAATCTGTGAATGCCGCGCTAGCCCGGCATGCGGCGACGCATGTTGGTATTGAAAGGGTGACGTTGTTGCAGCGAAAGCCGCCGGTAGTCAGCCGCGTCGATAATAATATGCTCTTCGCACAGCGCCCGGTCGCTCATGCGCGAGAAGATGCGCGGGTCGATGTCTTCGGGCTTACGGTTGCTAGTAATGACGGTAGGCAGCGCGTCGTTGTAGCGGTAGTTCATAATCTGGAAGAGCTTTTCGCGCGCCCAGGGGGTGGTGTTTTCGGTGCCGAGGTCGTCGAGCACGAGCAGTGGCACGGTGCGGATCATTTCAAAGCGCTCGTCATACTCGACTTCGCTCGAAGGGCCGAAGGTTGAGCGCAGGTGGTCGAGCAGGTCGGGCACAATTGCGAAGAGTACCTGAATTTGGCGTTTGAGGGCGTGGTTAGCAATGGCGGCGGCCAGGTGGGTTTTGCCAACGCCATAGTTGCCAAACAATACTAGCCAGCCTTGTGGGCGCTTGGCGTATTCTACTGCGCGCAGGTAGGCGCGGCGCACCCCCGGCACATCGGGCACGAATGTTTCGAATATTTTGTCGCGTAGTAGCTCAAGGTTGCTTAGGCGCTCAAGCTCGTCGATCCGGCGCAGCTCTTTTTCTTGTAGCTTGCAGTCGCAGGGGAAGAGCACACCGAAATGCGGGTGCCCAAACGGCACCGCTTCTTTGTAATACCCCGCGCCTTCGCAGTGTGGGCAGGCCACCTCAGAGATCTGAGGTATCGCTGCCGCGCCGGAAAAGGTCGCCGTAGGCTCCGTTGGTATATTTGTCAACATCAATAGGTCGCTCGGGCCGATTCGCCGCATCTTGTCGTCCATGGGCCGCCCACCTCTCCAAAACCTTGCTAATATAGCGCCACGAGCGGGCGTTGGCACGCACCGCCTCGCGGATAGCATCCTCAATCCAGTGCATTGGGTAGCGATCTTCGGCCTCGCGCAGCTCATCGAGCAATAGTGGTGTCACAAGGCCAATATTCTGTTCGTAGAGCGTAATCAAGGGCGCGCGCTCATCGGGTGCGCCTGCGTTGGGCGCCAGTGCCGCGCCAGCCAGACCAATTTGTTCGGCCCACAGCCGGTTGGTGGCGGTGTTTACTACATACCAGTTCACGGCGCGGCCATCGTCGGGCAGCACAACGTGTAGTAAGGTGCCGCGCTGCACTGCGGCCTCAAGCCCCTCGGCCAGTAGCTCGTCGGTGGCGCGCAGCTTCGAGATCGCGCGCAGCCCGCGCCGTAGCGTTTTGTCGGCGGCGAGCTCATCCCAGTTTACCCGGCGCGGGCTGCTACCGCGCTGCCGACTCATGCGATAGAACACATGCAGCGTAACCTTCAGCTCGCTTGGTAGCGCGATCTGTGGCAGCACATCGGTGAATAGCTCGGGTGGCAGCCCCACCAGCTTATCGGTTGTGAATCCGGTAAATGGCATAGCCCTGAACCGAAGCGAGTGGATGATTCCTCGCTATAGCTTATCGGTCTGTTTGCTGATCTCGGCCAGGCGTGCGCTGTAGACTTCGGCCTTGCGCATGCGGCGGCTAATGACGCGATTGAGCAGCCGCCGCGTATAGCGCATGAGCACGCCGAGCAACACTAACCCCACAATAAACGTTATGATCCAGGTCAGAATATCCCAGCCATCGCGTTGCGGGCCACCCAGTCGGTCGACAACATTGAAGGTATCGGCCAGGAACGACGAAACGGCCATGAACAGCACCACAGTGCCGAGAATGACGCCCAGGTTATTGGTACGCATGCCCTGCCACTGCAAGCGCATGTCGTTATAATACGAAAGAAAGAAATTGAGCTGCTCGACATTAGTATTCACCAGGTCGAGCGTTTCGCGCACAGCTAGCTCGCGCAGCAGGGAATCGAATTTGCGGCGCGCGAAGTCGGCGCGGAATGCTGTTGTGGTAACCGCCATACTGCGCAGCTCGGGCAGGCTATCGAAAATATCGGATAAGCCCGCCGCCAGGTGATCGAGCAGCGATAAATCCTCGGGGCTGAGGTGGCCGTCGTTGATTTTGCGCGTGAGGCTTGGCACCTGGCTGAGCAGGCTGGTGGTGCGGCGTTCGGCTTGCTGCGCTTCGGCTCGGAAGGCAACTAAGTGTTCAATGCCGCGCATAATACCCGCCCAATAGGCACCGTAGGCGTGGGCATCCAGGCCCAGCGGCCCGCCTACATAGGCCAGCCCGCGGTCAATCAGCGGGTAGTAGAGCAGCGCGCTTTCGCCGGTCAGTAAGCACAGTTCATCTTCCCACGATGAGGTATCGTTCTCCATGAGCGCTTGCGCCTGCCGATCAGAGTGCGGCGCGAGCTGGCGCACACCGTCGATATCGACCAGCATGCCTTCCATAAAGGCCGAGATTGTATGCGCATATTCGCGTTTCAGCTCACGTGGGCTTAGTGTTACCCCAGCGCGTTCGATCTTGTGCAAGGTATAGATGACATAGCGATCGAGGCGCACGGTATGCGGTAGCTGGGCAGGCATCGCGAAATGAATGTCGGCGGCCTTCTCATCGATATGCAGCCGGATTATGCGCCCCAGCGATTCGAGAAAGGCATCGAGCGCGCTCATGGCGATCGTCCACTGGTCGTGCGCCTGGGGCTGCTCGCCGCGGGCTGGCATTTCAAGAATCTGTTCGGTGCAGTCCAGCAACGATATATTTTCAAACGCTTGGTCGAGCGTGATGACCGCCAGCCCGTTGCGGGTCAGGCGGATGCGCCCCGTCCAGCGCTGCCAGTGATTGATATCAGTGCAGCCCAGGCGTTGCATCCGTTCGCGCATTGAGGCATCCCAGCCGATTTTGTAGGTCGGGAAGAAGTGGTTGTGCAGTAGCCGCGAACGAAAGATGCGCATAGTATAGGCATCTTGTTCAAGCGCCTGGGTGGTGGTGTCGAGGCCAAATGGTGCGCTGGGGCGCAGTGTGCGCACTGCGGCTGCCCACGCCTCAGATCCGCGCAAATGCCGGAATGCGTCGGCGTCGTTGGGGGATACGAATGTGCCCAGGTTAATAACCAGCACCAGCCGCGCCGCGCCTGTGACGCGCAGTGCCACCTCTGGCAGTTGCGCGGGTATGCCGAGCGTATGAGTTGTGGCGGGTGCTGGGAGCATGGGTTAGGCTTTCGCTTGGCGTGTTTCAACTAATTATACGCCGGTTTGGCCGAGATTCTAGGCGTGATTGGTTACAGGTTGGGATGCGCTCAGCTCCTATGATGGCAGCCGGTTAGGGTTGCCACCTGGGCGTTAATAGCCTTCGGGCGTGCGATAAGTCAGATCGTCGAAGCGGGTTGTCGCCGCATCGAAGCGCATCGGGACGACGCCGATCGGGCCATTGCGGTGCTTGGCGATATGCAGCTCGGCAATGCCTTTTTTGTCGGTATCTTTGTCATACAGCTCCTCGCGGTAGATGAACATCACAATGTCGGCATCCTGCTCAATCGAGCCAGACTCACGCAGGTCGCTGAGCATAGGTACGTGCGAGGTGCGGCCTTCCACAGCGCGCGAAAGTTGTGAGAGCGCGATGACGGGCACGTTCAGCTCGCGGGCCAGCGCTTTGAGTCCACGCGAGATTTCGCTTACCTCTTGCACGCGGTTTTCGCTGCGTTTGCCAGCCATCAGCTGCAAATAGTCGATGATAATAATATCCACGCCATATTGCGATTGCAGGCGGCGCGCTTTGCTGCGCACTTCCATAATGGTCTGGCCCGGCGTATCTTCGATATAGATCGGCACTGCCGCCAGCCGCGCCATTGAGCTCATCACGACCTGTAGCTCGGTTTCGCCAACGTGCCCGGTGCGCAGGCGGTGCGTGTCGATCCGCGAGTCCATTGCCAGTAAGCGCTGCACCAGCTGGTCGCGGCTCATTTCCAGGCTGAAGATGCCAACGTTGCGCTGGTTGCGTAGCGCAATGTTGTAGGCCAGGCTGAGCACAAAGCTGGTTTTCCCCACACTTGGGCGTGCAGCCAGGATGATCAGGTCGGATTGTTGCAAGCCGCCGGTGATCTCATCGAGGTCGCGAAAGCCGGTGGGTACGCCTACTACTTCGCCGCGATGCTCTTGCAGGTAGTTAATCTGCTCGTAGTACGAGTCGATTACCTGGCTGATGGGCACAAAATCCTGGGTTGCGCGGCGCTGCGAAATATCGAACAGCGTTTGTTCGGCCCGGTCGAGCGTATCTTCGAGATCGTCCTGCTCGTTATAGCCCAGCGCTGCGATCTTGCCGCCGGCTTGAATCAGCTTGCGCAGCAGGGCGGTGCGCTCGATGATGCGGGCGTAATATTCAACATGGTACGAGGTTGGTACGGTATCGACGAGGTCGCTCAGGTAGGCCACGCCGCCAATGCCTTCCAGCCGGTCGCGGCGGCGCAGCTCTTCGGCGACGGTGCGGGTATCGGGCGGGATGCGCGCGTTGTAGCAAGCTAGCATCGCCTCGTAGATCTGCGCGTGCCGTTCAACATAGAAAAATTCAGGCACGAGCCAGGGCGCAACGGCAACAATGGCCTCACGATTCAGCAGAATCGAGCCAAGCGTTGCTTTTTCAGCCTCGATGCTATGCGGCAAATCGGGATGGGTCATGTCTGCGCCTTTCAGCAGTTATACCCATGGTCTACGCAGCTCGTTGACAAGTCGTCCCCAAAATTATCCACAAGCCCCATAGACGCGATAATGTGCCACACCAGGCGTGGGTGTGACACATTATCGCATGTCTGTGCTACGAATTCTTGGTTACATCAGGTGAATGTTGTACGAATTTAGCTCGTAAACGTATTCACCATCTAACCTGCCTTTAAGTGTCGCTACTCGGCGGCATCAGGGTCGGGCGGCAGCTCGATTGCGCCAGCCTCGCCCTCGACCACGACATTGATCACCGGCTCTAGGCCCGCCATAAGGTGAACCTTGACCGGGTAAATACCAATGCGCTTGATCGGCTCTTCCAGATCGATGCGGCGGCGATCGACTTCGACGCCGGTTTGCTGCTGCAATTTCTCGGCAATGTCGGCGCTTGTCACCGAGCCGTACAGCCGGTCGAGCTCGCCCACGCGTGCGACGAAGCGCAGGGTTTGGCCGCTAATGCGTGCGGCCAGCGCCTCAGCATCCTTGCGGGCAGCCTGCACGCGCTTCTGGTTGGCGGCGATGCGCTCTTCGGCCTGCTTTACCTGGCCGCGCGTGGCGAGCACGGCGAATCCCTTGGGCAGCAGATAGTTGCGGCCATAGCCGCCCGATACTTCCTTGACTTCGCCCGATTTACCGAGCTTCTCAACATCCTGCACCAGCAGGACTTTCATTTTGTTTCCCATGATCGAATATGTTCCTTCATCAACCCACGACGTAGCAGCGTGTTAGCCGCTACCGGCTCAGAGGGGGCGCAGCCAGTGGCTGCTCGCGAATAACAGCGCGGGCTATGATACCATAGGCGTGGCTGGTACGCAATGGTATGATCCTCCTGAGAGCCGTGTAAAATTTGGTGGCGGGCACGAGGCGGCTAAGCCAGAAAAGCCAGGAATACATCGGCCCTCAGGTGTTTGCTTGCGCCACATTTGGAGTTGAGGCATACTACCTATTCTGGGTGGGGGCATATGTCGCGCGTCCCGCTATCGGTACTTCTGCAATCTACGAATTTGCCTGACCTTTAGTGCAGCAGTTCAATCCGGAACATCGGCGCTTCTGGCTTATGGCGGCTCAGGGGATAGATGGATTGATGGTGCTCATGAATCAAAGGAGATCATGTTATGCCTGACCATCAGCGCAATGGGCCGCTTACAATCGGCGTACTGACAGGCTGGCAGTATTATTGGACTGCAACGCCACTCAGTTATCTCGACCCGCTCATACGCGGCATGTGTCTGGCTGCGAATCATCTCGGCTGCCGCCTGCTCCTCGGATGCGGTATGGGAAGTTCGGCCACCACGAGCGACCCATTGCGCCCGGCATGGCCTGTCCCCTCGCCCGAGACCGATTTTGTGCCGGTTGGCCCCTGGAATACCGATGGCCTGATTGCGATTACTCCGCTACACATAACCGAGCGCTCGCGCGAAATCCACACGATGATCGCTGCTGGTCATCCGGTACTATTTGTCGGTTCCGGTGAGCACGGCCTTACCCTGGCTGCCGATAACACTGCTGGTATTCTTGAGGCAATGTGCCACCTTGTGAATCATGGTCATCGCAGTATTGCCTTTATTGCTGGTAGCCCAGAGGATCTGGATGGCGATAGCGGCGACCGCTTGCGTGCCTACCAGGCGGCCGTGCAGATTCATGGGCTGCTGGACGATGCCAGGTTAGTCGCCTATGGTCGGCATGTTGCTGCAACGGGCTATACGGCGATGCGCGAGATTCTGGCGAGCGGGGCATTGTTCAGCGCAGTGCTGGCGAGCAACGACGAGTCGGCGTTGGGGGCGATTCAAGCGCTAGCAGAGGCTGGGTACCGCATTCCCCAGGACGTAGCCGTGATTGGATTCGACGACCGGCCAGAGAGTGCGGTGCAGACGCCAGCGCTCAGTAGTGTTCGGGTTCCCTTGTTTCGGATGGGATATCGCGCGGTGGAACTGCTCATTCAAGGCATTAACGGTGAGGCTTTGCCTAGCGAGCCCATCCGCATACCAACCCGCCTGATACCTCGGGAGTCGTGTGGCTGTGGCCGCGAGCCAGGTCGTGCCGGAGTGCCAGCTTCGGCGGTGCGCCGGGCAGCAGCGGATGTTGAGCCTGGGCGCAGGGATATTGTACCAACGATGACGGCTGCGGTTCTTGCTGGCACCCAGGGTGCAGTTGAAGCGGCGGTCGAAGCTTCCTGTCGGCGCCTGGCTGACGCGCTAGCGGTGTATGGTACCCAGGCGGAATATGGCCTGTTTGACGAGACGCTCAACGCGATTCTACAAGATGATACCTTCGCGCAGGAAGATGCCTATGCCTGGCAGGCGGCGATCTCGGTGCTTATGCAGACAGGTGCGCCCCAACCAGCGCTACCCGAGCTACTCGACCGTGCGCGGGTGACGATTAGTGAGTACATGCAGCGGCAGCATCAGCGGTTTGTTGTTAACGAGCATTGGGCTACTAATCGTATGCATGTACTGACCGCACAGCTACTTACGGCACTGGAAGAAACGCGCGTATTTGAGATACTGGCCCAACACCTGCCGCCGCTCGGAATTACGCGTGCCTGGCTGGCGTTGTTCGACGACCAGGTTGACCCACTTGCCTGGTGCAGCGTTCGCAGCCTCACGTCACCGGATTCGCCAGCGATTCGCTGTCTTAGCCGCGATTTCCCGCCCGTGGAGCTGCTGCCTACCACCGAAGCCTTCAGCCTGGCATTGCTGCCACTGGTTAACCCACGCGGGCAGCTGGGCTTTGTGGCCTTCGATAGCGATAACCTGCACCTCTATGGCGCAATTGTGCAGCAGCTGGCGGCTGCGTTACATACCACTCAGCTGTATCTCGAAGCGATGGAAGGTCGGCGATTGGCCGAAGAGGCCGACCAGCTCAAAAGCCGCTTTCTTTCGACCGTTAGCCACGAGCTGCGCACACCGCTAAATCTGATTGTGGGCCTGAGTAGCATGCTCTTGCGCGCATCTGATCAGAGCGTCGGCTTCTCACCCGAAACCTCCCGGGATGATCTTGAACGGATTAACGCCAATGCCCAGCACCTTGGTGGGCTAATTGGTGATGTGCTGGATTTAGCCAGCAGCAACGCTGGGCAGCTACGCCTGGCGAATGAGTATGTAGATTTGAGCGAGATTCTGCGGATGGCTGCGGAGACCGGAGGCCGCCTGGCGCGCGACAAGGGCCTGGCCTGGCGCGCGAGCATACCCGATAGCGGGCCGTGGGTCTGGGGTGATCGCACACGACTGCGGCAGGTAGCACTTAATCTAATCAGTAATGCGATCAAGTTTACCAGGCAGGGGCTGGTGAGCCTGACACTGGAAACAGGTGCTACTTCCGTGCGCGTCAGCATTAGCGATAGTGGGCTGGGCATCCCACCAGAGGAACATAACGCGATCTTCAGCGAATTTCGACGTTCCGACCGTAGCGTTACGCATGGCTACGGCGGCCTGGGCCTGGGCCTGTCGATCTGCAAGCGCCTGGTCGAGCTTCATGGCGGGGCAATTGGCGTACACTCGACCGGCCATGAGGGTGATGGCTCGACGTTCTTCTTTACCCTGCCAACAGTGTCACTCCCAGCCGCGCCAGTAGAGAAACTCACTAGCCCGACGAATGGGACGGAGTGTATTCTGGTGCTCACCGCGCCTGGTGGTAGCGGGCAGCGCCTGCAAGAGCACCTGAGCCAGCGCGGTTTTGACGTTCAGCTGGCGCTGGTTGCCGAATCTGCCGATTGGTCGGCGCACCTGGTAGCCGCCTTGCCTAGCGCCATTGTGCTCGATATGACCAGCGAGCCGGCCCATGGCTGGGAAACCTTGAAAGTGCTCAAAAGCAACCCAAGAACGCAGGACATTCCAGTACTATTTTATGCGCTGGCGCAAGATAATGGATCGGTGTTAGAGCTGGATTATCTTACCAAGCCGATCGAACTGGCCAAGCTGACGCAGGCGATCGACCAGAACTGGTTATCTGGTAGTAGTGATCAGTCGACCAGAGCCGTGCTGGTTGTCGATGACGATCTCAATACGCTTGATATGCACAGCCGGATCATCCAATCACACTGGCCCAAAGTGCAGGTGCTGACCGCCAAAAATGGCCGAGAAGCTTTGGATATTCTACAGCAGGTGCGCGTTGATCTGGTGCTGTTGGATTTGATGATGCCCGAGATCGATGGGTTTGGCGTCTTAGAGGCTATGCGGCAGCTCGAAGCGACGCGTGCTGTTCCGGTGATTGTTCTTACCGGGCAGGTGTTGAGTCAGCACGATATGGCACGGCTCAATCAGGGCGTAGCCGCAGTGATGAGCAAAGGTATGTTCAATGCAGGTGAAACCTTAGCACACCTCGATGCAGCGCTCGAACGCCGTCGCAAACTGGGGGGTGAGGCGCAGCGCCTGGTGCGGGCGGCTATGGCCTATGTCCACGAACATTATGCCGAACCGCTTACACGCCAGGATCTTGCGCGGCACGTTAATATGGCGGAAGACTACTTAACCAGCTGTTTCCACAAAGAAGTTGGAATGGCTCCGATCGCGTATCTGAATCGTTATCGCGTCAATCAGGCGAAGTTGCTGCTTAAGCAGGGCGATGCAAGCATCACCGATATTGCGCTGGCGGTCGGGTTTGCGGATCGAGGCTATTTCAGCCGGGTCTTCCGGCGCGAGGTTGGGATGTCGCCTGAAGCCTACCGGCGTACACCGGGGTAGTTGTTTATTATAATCTGAGTACAGATTGGGATGGGCCAGTGCTCGCCTATGCCGACTGCAACGATCGCTCAGAAATGTCCCCCTAGCTCTCGTTTTTCTCCAAGCCAACCCCCTACCGGATCGCTAAAATAAGGATTGAGCAGTGACAGCGATAATCGGTGGTATGCGGCAACCGTATGGCGCTGACGCTGGAACAAATCGCGGGGTTGGCACGCGTCTTTATGCTCGACGACCTCCTGCACCTTCAACGAACAGCTTAACGTGCGACACCCTGCGCGTGAGTACGTGCTAAAGATGATTTGCGAGTACGGCTATCATGCTGTTCTCGCTGTTTTGGCACTTGCATTCCAGCATCTCCATACCTATTCCCTGAACGACCGCTACATTCCACCATAGTTCGGCCCGCGTGTATCGCAAGGGGCGCCGCGATGCGTACCTGTCTTTGCTATGCCCTACGTTACAGCACACCGAATTGTGCCAGAGGCAAGTTTACAAGGAGGTGAACGATTACTCAAACTGATACTGATCGGAGCAGCGTGCGGCGCTACTGAGCCGTGCAGATCCTGTTCAAGCCAGCTTATTGCGAAAGCAGCTACAGCAGAAAGATCGTGGAGGAGTGTGATGTACAAACGAAGTTCGGTCTTCATTGGCGTGATGGTTGTTCTGGCATTACTCTTAGCGGCGTGTGGCGGTTCGGCTGCGCCAGCACCGTCATCAAGCGGTGGCGCAACGGCGGCACCGGCGGCGCAGGCTCCAGCGGCAGGGGAAAAAGTAACTCTGAAAGTGCTCATTCACCAGAATCCCCCGATGGTCGATTTCATGAATAAGTTCAATGAGCAGTTCCAGGCCAAGTACCCCAACATTACCGTAGATATGTCGGTTGTGAACGCGAATGATCTGAGCACAGTTACGCAGACGCGTCTGACCGCTAACGATGTCGACGTGATCGACATGTTTGGCTTTTCCAATGCGGCCCAGCCTTATATGAAGAATGTGACTGCGCCCAACTGGCAGACGCTGATTGACGCGGGCCTGCTGATGGATCTCTCCGATCAGCCATTCATTAAGAACTACGATGCGTCTGCTATTAAGGACGCGGGCACATATAACGGCAAGGTATACCAGATCAATCTTGGGCGTGTCTCCTACAGCGGTGTCTACTACAACAAGGATTTATTCGAAAAGAACAATGTGAAAGTTCCTACTACGTGGAGCGAACTGGTCGCAGCGTGCGAGACGTTTAAGAAGGCCAATATTGCGTGTATGACCGCTGGAGGTAAGGACGGGTGGCCAATCTTCGTCGGCGCATATGGCTTGCTTGGTGCTGTGTACCCAGATCAGGCCAAACTGGTTGAGGGCCTGTGGACGGGTGGTACCAAGTGGAACGATGCCAAGTCGTTGGATATGTGGAAGAAGATGAAAGCCTATGCCCAGGATATGATGGAGGCGGGCGCGAGTGGTATCGCCGGTGATGCAGCACCTGGGCGTTTTGCCTCGGGCGCGGTGGCAATGTTCCCCGGTGGCACGTGGTATGGTGCCGCAATTGATTCGGCACAGCCGTCATTCAAGTGGGGGTATATCCCGTTCCCGGGTGGCGATAACGCCGACGATAACAAATACCTGTTTGGTAAGTACGATCAGGGCTGGGTTGTGGCGGGCAAGACTGCCAACAAAGACGCTGCAATGAAGTACCTGACCGAATTCTCGGAGCCGGCCAACTACCAGGCGTTTGCCAATGCGGTGGGCTTCATTCCAACTCAACCAGGCGCCAAGCTAAGCACCGCAATCGGCCAGGAGGTTGCGCCATACCTCGCCAACTTCCGTGTTGGCTACGAGCAGTATTGGGTCGCGCCCAAGGGTGCTGGCCAGTATGCCAACCCCTATGCCTCGTACTATAAGCCCTTCGGCACGTATGACGATGCCCAGACAGTCGCCGATAAGGTTCAGGCAGACCTGCAATCTGGCCTTGATGCCAATAAGTAGCTGTCTGCACTCCGGTCACGGCTGCTCGCCTTTCGGCGAGCAGCCGTGAGTAGCATGCAGCGTGGAGGTGTAGTGTGACCAATTATCACTTTGGCCGCGGACGGGCCAGGCTTGCGCCTTACCTGTTGTTGTTGCCGGGGTTCCTATTCTACGTGATTATCATGCTAGGGCCTTCGGTCGCGACCAGCGTATATTCGTTTACGGATGCTAGCGGCATCAAAGGCGCAGCGGTACACTGGGTCGGGTTGCAAAACTACCGTGAATTTCTATTCATGGGCCAGGCATCGCTCGATAACTACGCAGCGTTGGTTCGAACGCTGATATTTTGCTTCTGTGTCACCACCATTCAGTTTACGCTTGGCCTTGTCCTTGCGCTACTAGTTAACCAACGGCTGCGGGGCGTCAACATTTTTCGCACGATCTTCTTTATGCCGGTGATTCTGGGGGCAGTTATTCAGGGCCTGATCTGGTCGCTGTTCCTCTACCCGCTGGGTGGCCCGCTGGCGAGCCTGCTTGGAATGTTTGGCATTCATTCCGAGTTCCTAGGCGGGCAGCCCGCCGAGGCTATGGCATGGGTAATTGTTGTGCAAATCTGGGCGAACCTTGGCACTACGATGATGATCTTCATTGCCGGATTGCAGACGATCCCTGGCGAGCTGTATGAAGTTGTGCGGATCGATGGGGCAAACGGCTGGCAGACCTTCAAAAATGTTACCTGGCCGCTGCTGACATCGAGCGTTAACACCAATTTGCTGCTGAACATCATTGGATCGCTCCAGGCATGGCAGCTGTTCCTGGTGCTGCTCGGGTACCGGAATGGCACGCAGGTACTGGGCTATCTGATCTTCGCGCAAGGGTTCGGCCAGACATCGGGCAGCGTGACGAGCGCTTTCCGCCAGGGCTATGCGGCGTCGGCCTCGATCGTTCTGTTCTTCCTGGTGCTCATCATCGGCCTGCCGACGCAATACCTGCTGCGGCGCAGAGAAGAGAGGATACTAGGATGAGTACCATAGCAACGAGCAAGGCACCGGACGTTTCTTCGCGGCCTACAAGCCGCAGGATCAGCTGGGGGCGGATTGGCGCCTATGCGCTTTTGCTGGTGTTCGCTGTTATTTATATCGGGCCGTTGCTGATGTTAGTCATCACGTCGTTCAAAACCCTGCCCGAATTCATGAAGAGCGCAACGGCCCTGCCAACAACAATTAATGTAAGGAATTTCGTCGAGGCATGGAACAAGGCTAACTTCCTACGCTACATGACCAACACGCTGATCTATACCGTCTCAGCAACCGCGATTTACGTCGTTACTGCGGTGCTGGTTGCGTTCCCGATCTCGCGTGGCTATGTCAAAGGCGCTGGCATTTTGCTGACTCTATATGTCATTGCGCTGTTCTTGCCCGTCGCGCTGATTCCGCAGTTCCAGCTGATGCTGAGCCTAGGACTATACAACAACCCGATTGGCTACATTATGCTGTTCCTCGTCAACCCGATTGGCGTGGTGATCCTGGTGAACTACATCAAGACCCTGCCGCTTGAGCTGGATGAGGCAGCGGCCATGGATGGTTGCGGCTATTTCCGCTTTGTAATCTCGATCATTTTTCCGTTAATTAGCCCGGCGATTGCGACGATCGCGGTGCTGCACGCGATTGGTATCTGGAACGAGCTAATTCTGCCAACGATCTACCTGACCAGCAAAGATTATTACCCGATCACACGCGGTATGATTGTGTTCCAGGGCGTTTACGGCAGCAACTGGCCCACACTCGCGGCTGCAGTGCTCATTATGACGCTGCCGATGTTAGTGCTATTCCTGGTATTGCAGCGCTACATTGTCTCGGGCCTGACGTCCGGGGCCGTCAAAGGCTAATCATGAAACGGCATACACGTTTGGCAATCGCGTGGCTGTTTGCTTTAGCCGTGCTCACCGCCTGCACCCCGAGCGCTGGCCTGGCACCGGCGACAACACCAATACCCGTTCCGCAAGGATGGAAACTGGCCTGGCACGATGAGTTCGACAGCGACACAATCGATCGCGCGAGCTGGACATTCGATAGCGGCGGTGGTGGGTGGGGCAATGGCGAGGCTGAGTTCTACACGTCGCGGCCCGAAAATGCCCGCGTAGAGCACGGTATGCTGGTGATCGAAGCGCGCCAGGAGCGGTACGAGGGTTCGTACTACACCTCCGCACGGCTAAAAACCCAGGGGCTACGCTCCTTCCAGTACGGGCGAATCGAGGCGCGGCTGAAAGTGCCTGCTGGTGCTGGCTTGTGGCCGGCGTTCTGGATGCTCGGTGCAGGCTTCGATGGCACCAACTGGCCCGACTGTGGCGAAATCGACATTATGGAGTATATCGGCAAAGAGCCGGATTTGATTATGGGGACGGCGCATGGCCCTGGGTATTCGGGAGCGCTGGGCCTGAGTAAGTGGAATCGGCAGAAAGGTAATATCGCCGACGAATTTCATACCTATGCGGTCGATTGGAAACCAGGCCAGATAACCTGGTATTACGACGGCGCAGCATATTTCACCGTCACACAAGCCGATGTTGGAGAGCGGAAGTGGGTGTTCGATCAGCCGTTTTTCATCATCCTTAACCTGGCGGTGGGCGGGCAGCTGGCAGGCATGATTAGCCCGCAGACTACCTTTCCAGCGCAGTTGCAGGTGGACTATGTGCGGGTATTCCAGACGGCCGATTGATGTGTAATGCCCACAACGAACGCTGGAACACTGGAACTAGCGTGGCAAGCATGCCGGATCGGGACACTCGCCAAGATTGTCGACTGATGCTGTCGAGCATACACTGATACTAGCTTCGCTTGATGACATACCGGTTGTGGTGTTCGGCGCGGTAAAGCCACGCCAAGCACCACAACGGGAAATTCTGGGGTGGCTTGCCGCCTTCACACCCCTTACCATTGAGTACGTGTTCGCCCGAATTTGGTATGACAGAGAGGTTATCATGCGATTACAGAGATCATTGATGATATTCCTGGTGCTGAGCTTGCTGGCTAGCGCGGCACTCATTGCACCCGCAGCTCCGGCGCAGGCGGCTACCCTGCCGCTTGTGGATGACTTCGAGTCAGGTCTACCGGCTGGACAGGATGCCAACACCATCCCGATCGGGTTCAACACGTTTCAGGATCCGAACAGCTCGGTCGCAATTTCAACTACCACAACACCACCAGCGCCCGTGCCAGGCTCCGGCAGCCCCAACAATGTCTTAAAGCTGGATGTGAACGTTGTTTCCTACGCTGGCTTCACCCACAGCTTTGAGAATGCAGCACTCGATACCTGGGTTTCGCAGGATTGGAGCGCTTATGAGGGGATTTCATTCTGGCTCTATGGCAACAATAGCGGCACCACTCTGTTTGTGGATGTGCTCGACAACCGCAACGCCCCACCGAAGACGAGTGATGATGCCGAGCGCTGGTCTACTAACGTCCTCGATAACTTCAGTGGTTGGAAAGAGATCAAGATTCCGTTCGCGAGCATGAGCCGTAAGGAGATTGGTAACAGCGCGCCTAACGACGGTTTTGGCCTGACTGAGGTTCATGGGTGGGCGCTTGGTGCAATCACGACGACCAGCCCACAAACCTACTATATTGATAATGCGGCGCTCTATGGTACCGCGCCAGTGCGCCCGCTCACGGTGGGCTTTACCGCCATCGACTATAAGGTGACCGAGGGTGGCACTGCGACGGTGACTGCCAAGCTCAGCAAGCCTTCCAGCACGGTTGTTACCGTTCGGTATGCTACAACGATCGGCCCAGCGCGCGCCAACCGCGACTACACGCCGGTCGCGGGCACACTGACTTTTGCGCCGAATGTGACGCAGCAATCGTTCACCGTGAAGACGATCGACGACAATAAATATCAGGGCGAGCGTGGCATCCTGCTGGAGCTATCGAACCCAACCGGCGGCCTGGCGCTAGGGCTGCCCCCAGTTACGCGGGTCAATATTCTAGATAACGAGAGCTACGACCCGGCGCTGCTAGACGACTTCGAGTCTTTCCCGTACCTCTGGGATGCCAATGGCAAGGCTGTGCTGAGTAACCCGGAGATTGCGGCTGGAAAACCGCGGTCGCTGCCCGGCCAGGGTGCCTACGAGCGCGTACTTCAGGTGGCGCGTGGCAACGACGATCAGGCGGCACTCGTGTTTGGCCGGCGCTTTGCGCAAGCGCAAGACTGGAGCGACTCGGCGGGCTTGAACTTCTGGTACTACGGCCAGAATAGTGGCAAGAACATCGCCGTGCAGCTCACTAACAACCGGGCTGGTGTTGGTACACCATCAACATGGCGGCTGGTATGGGGCGACGAATTTAACAGCCCGCCAAACACTGCGCCGAATGCCAAGGTCTGGGGGCGCGAGCTTGGGGATGGCACTGTCAACGGCATTCCTGGCTGGGGTAACGATGAGCTTGAATACTATACCGATGGTACAGCGAACGCTGCAACTGATGGCCGAGGTAATCTAGCGATTACGGTCAAGCAAGCGAATGGTTCGCTCAATTGCTACTATGGCCCGTGCCAGTATACCTCGGCGCGCTTACTGAGCAAAAATCGCTTCGAGATTGCCTACGGTCGCGTTGAGGCGCGCGTGAAGGTGCCGCGTGGTGCCGGGCTGTGGCCGGCGTTCTGGATGCTGGGAACTGATATCGATCAGGTTGGGTGGCCGCAGACCGGTGAGATTGATATTATGGAGCATGTTGGTCGCCTGCCTACACAGGTGTTCGGCACGCTGCATGGCCCAGGCTACTCGGGTGGACAAAGCTATGGTAAAAGCTATGATCTTGGCAAGCCGGTGGCCGATGGTTTTCACACCTTCGCAGTTGAGTGGCAGCCAAATAAGATTACATGGTATCTCGACGGTGCGCCATATTTCACGGCAACGCCCAACGATCCATTTCTACAAGGTAAGCAGTGGGTGTATAACCACCCGTTCTATATGCTGCTGAACGTAGCGGTTGGCGGCAATTTCGGTGGCGCGGTTGGCCCCAGCACCACATTCCCGCAAGCCACGCTGGTAGATTATGTCCGGCTCTACCAGGCCACCCCGCAGCTTATCCCCTTCGACGCGACATTCCGCGACAATTTTACCGGGTGGAAGCAGATTAATATCCCATTCTCGGCTTTTCATGGGGCAGCTGGGACGACCCTCGATCTCACGAAGGTTCAGTCGTTGCGGTTTGGCGTACCGGGCCGGATGGCTAGCCCGGTGTGGCTCGACCAGATCCGGTTGGGATGCGCAAACGATGTGACCGTGACGAGCGCTGCCGATAGTGGTGCGGGTTCGCTGCGCAAGGCATTAGGCAGCGCATGTACCAACGGCACGATTCATATCGCTGCGGCACTGGCTAACCAGACCATCACCCTAACCTCTGGCCCGCTGACCCTCAGCAAGAATGTTATAATCGATGGCAGTGCGGCCAGCGGGCTGACGATCAGTGGTAACCACACTGACCGAGTGTTCATCGTGAATGCTGGCACGACGGCGACGCTCCGTGCGCTGAAAATCGCTGATGGGTATGGGTTCCAGCTTGCTGGTGGTGTGCTCAACAATGGCAACCTCACGCTTGATCATGTGACGGTAACGGGCAACACCATGGCGACCAACGCGGGCGACTACTGGCAAGGCGGTGGTGGTATCTACAACGGCGACGGTGCGACGCTGCAGCTGGTTGACAGCACTGTGGCGAACAACAACGCACGCTGGTCGGGTGGTGGCATCTACTCGTTCTTTAACACCACCACCACGATTGTGCGCAGCACGATTAGTGGGAATGTGTCGAACGATGTTGGTGGCGGTATCCGTGCACTGGGCAATGTTGTTATCACGAACAGCACGATTAGCGGCAACTCTTCGACTGGCTGGCACGGTGGGGCAATTTTCCAGACGGACGGAAACCTGACGATCGCTAGTTCAACCATTGCGAATAACAGTGGCTCGGATGCGGCACCGTCGGCAATTTTCATCGGCCAGTTTGGCGGCAGTTTTGTGCCGACGCTCACGCTGAGTAATTCGCTCATCACTGGCAATCACTGGTACGCTTGCGAGCGCTTTGGATCGGGTACAACCGCCAATATCGCCTCGAACGGCCACAATGTGGTGCAGGACAACAGCTGTGTTCCAACGGCTAGCGACCTGATCATCGGCGATGCCAAGATTGGCGCGCTGGCAAGTAATGGTGGCGCAACTCAAACGCATGCGCTGCTAGCGGGTAGCCCGGCGATTGATGCTGCCGACGATGCTACATCGCCAGCGACCGACCAACGCGGCGTGGCCAGGCCACAGGGCACGCACGCCGATATCGGCGCGTATGAAGCACCGTAGGTAGGGTTATGGCTTTGCCTGGGGAGGGTGGGCGTGCCCTCCCCGCTCCTTTTCGATATGGCTCACTAACGAAGAGGGCAATTCTATGGATCTGCAACCGCAACCGATCTGGATCGGCGATAGCCGCCACCAGCCGGTCGGCGACACCGTGCAGGGCGACTATATCACCATGTTAGGTGAGCGCTATTATCGCATCGCGCACTACGATCGGCTGCCGCCGTTCTTCATGAGCGTTGTGAGTAGCTCCGACCACTGGCTATTCATCTCAAGCACCGGCGGTCTATCAGCCGGTCGGGTGAACGCTGAATTGGCGCTGTTCCCCTATTATACGGTTGATAAAATCACCGAGAATAGCGAGAACACCGGCAGCAAGACGATTCTGCTGGTGCGCCAGGGCGACCACACTTCCTTGTGGGAGCCGTTCTCGGCGCGGTACCAGGGCATTTATCGCATCGAGCGGCACCTCTACAAGAATATCGCCGGCGATGCGCTGATTTTCGAGGAAATGAACCACACGCTTGGGCTTAGCTTTCGCTATGCATGGCGCACCAGCGACCAGTATGGCTTTGTTAAGACGGGCTGGCTGCATAATCTGAGCGGCGAATCTCGCGAGGTACAGCTGCTTGATGGAATACAGAACCTGCTGCCTTATGGCGCGACGGCTGCGCTACAGGGTGGCTTCAGTAATTTGCTCGATGCCTACAAGCGCGCCGAACTTGATTCAGCTACCGGGTTAGGCATCTTTACCCTCAGCGCCACACTGACCGATCTGGCTGAGCCAAGCGAATCGCTTAAAGCCACTACTGTGTGGCAGGTGGGATTACCCGCCCCGCGCTACCTGCTCTCGAATGCACAGCTCGACCGCTTTCGGCGTGGCGAAGCCATTGAGCAGGAGAACGATGTTCGCGGCCAGCGCGGCGCCTACTTTGTCTATGCTGCATTGGAACTGGCTGCGGGCACGCAACAGGAATGGCATATCGTCGCCGATGTCAACCAGGACAGTGCAGATGTTGTTGCCACACGCGAAGCCCTCAAGATGCCCGGCGAATTGAGTAGCAGGCTGGAATACGACATTCGGCACACCAGTGAAGGTTTGGCCGCAATCATCGCTTGTGCCGATGGCCTGCAATTGACCGGCGACCAGCTGAGCGCGGCGCACCATTGGTCAAATGTGCTGTTCAATAGTATGCGCGGCGGCATTTTCGCCGATGGCTACCGGATCGATACATCCGACCTGCGCGATTTCATTGCGGCTCGGAATCGCAATCTGCTGCATGCCAGCGCGGACTTTTTCGCAGGGCTGCCCGCAACACTCGATATCCACGATCTCGTTGCCAGGGCGGCCAATACAGGCGACCCCAACATTGAGCGGCTGTGCTACGCGTATCTTCCGCTGACGTTTAGCCGACGCCATGGCGACCCCAGCCGGCCCTGGAATACATTCTCGATTAACTTGAAGAATCCGAATGGAACGCGGCAGCTGGACTACCAGGGCAACTGGCGCGACATTTTTCAGAACTGGGAGCCGCTGGCTTATTCCTACCCCGAGTTTATCGAGGGTATGATCTGCACATTTTTGAGCGCCACGACCGCTGATGGCTACAATCCATACCGTATCACGCGTGCGGGCATCGAATGGGAGGTGCCCGAGCCAGATAATCCCTGGGCGAACATCGGCTATTGGAGCGATCACCAGATCATCTATCTTGAGAAGCTGATGGAGATTTCGTCCAGCTTTCATCCTGGCCGGCTCGCCGCTATGCTTGGGCGACGGATCTTCAGCCACGCGCATGTACCCTATCACATCAAGCCATATGCGGCTTTGCTGGAAGACGGATCGGAGACGATCGATTTCGATTGGGAGCTACAGCGCCAGATCGACACACGCATACGCGACGTTGGCACTGATGGCAAGCTCGTGCTTGATGCAGGCGGCCAGGTATTCCATATCAGCATGGCTGAGAAGTTGCTGCTCCTGCTGCTGGCCAAGCTGGCGAATTTTGTGCCCGAAGGCGGCATCTGGATGAATACCCAGCGGCCCGAGTGGAATGATGCGAACAATGCACTGGTTGGTAAAGGGCTGTCGGTTGTAACGTTGTGCTACTTGCGGCGCTATATCGACTTCTGCAAAGTGCTTTTTGCGGCTTATGATTCTAGCTCTCTGCTGATGACTGTCGAGGTCAAGCGGCTGTTAGATGCAGTGTATGCGGCGCTGCATCGCCACCAATCGGCACTCGATGCGACATTTGACAACGCACAGCGCCGCGCTGTGATGGACGAGTTGGGCCAGGCGGCAAGTGCGTATCGCTGGGGCTTCTACCGCGCGGGGCTTTCGGGCGAATTCACCGCGTTTGGCCGGGAAGCTGCGCTAGCATTGCTTGATATCGCGCAGCGCTATGTTGAGCATGCACTGCACGCCAACCGGCGCGACGACGACCTGTACCATTCGTATAATATTCTTGAGCTTTCCGGCGGTGCCGCTGCGATCGGGCGGCTCGATGCGATGCTGGAGGGGCAGGTCGCCGTTCTCTCGTCTGGGATGCTGACGGGGACGCAATCGCTCGCTGTGCTACGCAGCCTGCGCGCCAGCCCAATGTACCGCGCCGATCAGCACAGCTATATGCTCTACCCGGATCGTGAGCTGCCGGGTTTCCTACACAAGAATTGCCTGAGCGCCGACCAGATACGCCGCTCTGCACTCGTTACTACGCTGCTGGAACAATGTGATCAGAGCTTGATTATCCAGGATCAGCAAGGCGTCTACCACTTCAATGGTAGCTTCCGAAACGCCAAGGACGTTCGGGCCACGCTGGCCTTGTTGCGACGCAAGGATTGTTATACGGCGCTGGTCGATGCCGAAGCAGAGCGGATCGTCGATCTGTTCGATACGACCTTTGCGCACCGCTCGTTTACGGGTCGTTCCGGCAAGTTCTTTGCCTACGAGGGCCTGGGCAGCATTTACTGGCATATGGTTGCCAAGCTGCTGTTAGCAGTGCAGGAAACCTACTGGCGGGCGGCTGCCGCAGGTGATGCGCCGGAGACGCTATCGGCGCTCGCTGCAGCATACGACGATATTCGCCAGGGACTTGGGTTTAACAAATCTCCAGATATTTACGGCGCATTCCCAACCGACCCATACTCACACACACCAGCCGGGCGCGGCGCGCAGCAGCCGGGTATGACCGGCCAGGTTAAGGAAGAGATTCTGACGCGCTTCGGCGAGTTGGGGCTGGTAATTGCGGGTGGGGCGCTGGCGTTCAAGCCAGCCCTGCTGCATATGCGAGAGTACACCACACAGCCAGCCACATTCCACTATGTGGATGTGAATAGCCAGTCGCAAGCGATCGATCTACCCACTGGTGCACTGGCATATACCTTCTGCCAGGTGCCGATTGTGTACCTCAAAACGGGCGAGTGGCGCATTGTGGTTCTGTATGCCACGGGCCATGTGGAAGAACTAAGCGGCGATACGCTCAACGCGGCGATAAGCCAGCAGATTTTTCGTCGCGATGGGCATATACGGCAGTTGATAGTATATACCCAGTGATGTTTTAGCTTCTTGCCAAAGGCGCTATGGCCTGGCGCGGCGCGGAGGGGATAACGCCCCTCCGCTTTCAGTTTCTGCTTGCGGTGCGCGGCTTCCCCGCGCCGCACTACAAAGGGGAATTTTGGGAGCAGCAGGCCACCCCAGATCGCCACCCTTGAGCACATGTTCACCCGAATTCGGCATCATATTTGTTCAACCACAGCACTTCGACTATACTACAGTACGGGCCTGTGAGGGCCGAACCAGGGAACGACAATAGTTTGAGGGATCCACTACACTATGCGCTACCGCTTGCGCGCTGCGATGTTGCTCGCTGGCCTGATGCTGGTGTTGACCGCCTGCGCTAGCCAGCAAGCCCAGGCCAATACGCCCAAATCAACCTCTCCGGGCAGCGCTGCCCCAACCCTTGCGCCAACGATGCTTCCTCCCACCGCCGCGCCAACGGCTTTGCCAACACTTCCGGCTAAACTGACGATTGCAGGCGTCGATGTCGGCGGCTTGAGTGTGGCTGATGCCCGGCAGAAGCTTGAACGTGCGCTCGCCTCGCTTCAGCAGCCGATCGAGCTGCGTGCAGGCGACCAAAAAGCAACCCTTGCGCCCGCCGACATTGGCCTGGAATTGCCGCTTGATGCGTTGCTGAGCACAGCTGAACAGGCGCGCGCCGGGCAGAGCATCAGCCTCACGCTGACATATGACCAGTCGAAGCTCCAGGCCGCGCTCGATAAGCTTGGCTCTCAGCTCACCGATCCGCCCGCAGTGTCGGTGATTACCAGCACCAAGATTATTTCGCGCAGCTTTGCGGTGAGTGGCGGTTACACTATCGACACTGAGGCTGCGCTTGCTGCGGTTGACACGGCGCTGCACGATACCAGCCGGAACCGTAGTGTTAATTTACCGTTGACGGTAAGTAGTGCTGCGCGCCCCACGCCCGAGCAGCTGCAAGATCAGATCGAGCTGATTGCGAAGCAGTGGAAAGAGGTGGCGGGCGTGATGGTCTATGATCTGGCGACTGGAAAAGAAATCGCTAGCCTGAATAAAGGCACAGTATTTTCTGCGGCCAGTACCATCAAGGTCGCAATTATGCTGAATGCCTATATTCAGCTCGACACGATCCCGGCCAAGCTCGATGCGGTAATGAAGAAGATGATCATTGACAGCGATAATATCGCTGCCAATGCTGTGCTGGCCGCCTCGGCTGGTGGTAGCGGTACGGAAGCGGCGCTGAAAGGTGCCGAGCAGATGAGCGCCACGCTCAAAAGCCTGGGATTAGGCAATACCTACCTGTATGTGCCGTTTGAGGCCACCGATTACCTGGCACAGAAGAAGCTGAAGTATCAGCTTGGCCCAGTGCGCGCGGGCACTGCGCCCTATACCGATTCGGGCCGTGCGCTGCGCACCTCGCCGGGTGATATGGCGACGATTTACTTATACATCGACCAGTGCAGCCGGGGCGAGGGCGTGCTGATTAAGCAGTTTCCTAAGCTCAATGCCAAGCGCTGCAGCGAAATGCTCGATCGGCTGTTCGCCAATGCCGATCGCAGCCGCATGCGCTCGGGCCTGTACAGAAGTGTGCGTGTTGAGCATAAGAGCGGGTGGATCGATGATATGCAGGCCGATGCTGGCATTGTGCGTAGCCCCGGCGGCGATTTTGCGATTGCGGTCTACCTCTTCCGCACGGCGAAACCTAGTATTCCCTTGCCAGATTCATTGTTTGCGCCGTACCTGGGCGCGTTTACTCGCCTGGTCTATAGCTACTACAACCCGGTGGTGGTAGCTGCACCGTAGCGGCTGCAGCCCGCCGCGCTTATATGCAAAGGAGCATCCTATGCCGAACTTGCCTATTCGCCGCATGATTTTATATAAGCATGGGGTTGGCTATTTCGAGCGGCGCGGTGCCTTGAACGGCACCGAGCTACGCCTGAGCTTCCCGCGCGCGGCAATGGACGATGTGCTGAAAAGCCTGGTTGCGCTTGACCTGGGGGCGGGCCAGGTACGCGGCGTCGATTTTGAAACACCTGAAGATCGCGCGGCGCAGATTGCCCGTGGCTCGATCCACCTTTCCGATGTGCGTAGCCTGCTCGATCTGCTGCGCGATTTGCGCGGACGCCGTGTGCGCCTGCACCTTAGCGACGATCGCCCTACCGATCGTCCCGGCTTTGGTCTCGCTGGCCCGCGCCGCACCGCGGCCGATGCGTCGCAGCCGCCTGCCGCCCCACCCGACCCTTCGGCCCCGGCGCGCACCCAGGTTGAGGGCGTGGTGATTGGCGTCGATATTGAGGATGAGGAACAGCTGCGCTTCCCGCTAGTTTCGCTGTACCAGCCCGATACGCGCCAGGTGCGTGTGTTTGCCCTGCGCGAGGTGCGCCGCGTCGAGATTCTCGACGACCGCTCGGTCGAAGACCTGACCTACTTCTTGCGCGCGGCCCAGAGCGAAGAAGATCGCCGCGCTGCGACCCTGCGCCTTTCCGAAGGCGAGCACGACCTGCTGATTGGCTATATCGCACCTGCGCCGGCGTGGCGGGTGAGCTACCGCATCCTATTCGAGCCGGAAAGCAGTGCGCTGCCAGTCGATGGCAATGAACATATCTCGCCGACGACCAACTGCCTGCTCCAGGGCTGGGGCCTGTTCGATAACCAGCTCGACGAAGACCTGGAGGATGTGGCGCTCACGCTGGTTGCGGGGATGCCGGTGTCATTTCGCTACCGGCTGTATGAGCCACATACGCCCGAGCGCCCGCTGGTTGCCGATGAGGAGCGCACAGTTGCCGCGCCAATCGAGTTTGCTGGCATGGCCGCACCGGCAGCCATGCCGATGGCCATGGCCGCACCGCCTGCACCAATGGCGAAGCGCGCCCGCGCGATGCTGGCAGGGGCGGCGGAGGCTGCGCCTCAGCGCTTTTCGGCGGATGCGCTCGACGCGGCGACGGTAATGGCCAGCAACGGCGAAGAGCGCGGCGCGCTATTTCAGTACCAGGTGTCGCACCCGGTGAGCGTTGCACGCGGCCAATCGGCGATGGTGCCGATTGTTGGGCAGCGCCTGAAGGGCCGCAAAGAGCTGCTGTATAACAGCGCCAAGCTGCCCAAGCACCCGGTTGCCAGCTTGCGTTTGCGCAACGATACCGGTCTAACACTTGAGCGCGGGCCGGTGACCGTGATTGAAGCGGGCGATTATGCCGGTGAGGCAGTGGTGCCCTTCACGCGCGCGGGCGGCGAGCTGATTGTAGCGTTTGCGGTTGAGCTGGGTGTGAGCGTAACAGAAGAAGCATCCAGCGAGCGGCATACCAGCGGGCTGCGGGTGCGCGATGAATATTTGCTGGTGCAGGAATGGGATGTCCAAATCACCACCTACCATATTCAGAGCACGCTGGCCGCGCCGGTTGACGTAACTGTTGAGCAGCCGCTTTTGCCGAACTACGAGCTGACCGACACGCCCGCGCCGCTTGAGCAAGCGCAGGGAATGGCGCGCTGGGCCGTAGCGTGTGCGCCCAACGCCGAAACGAAGTTCACCGTGCGGCAGCGTACCCAAACCAGCCGCTGGGAACAGGTGCGCAACCTTTCATCGAAACAGCTGCGCGATTTCCTTAAGCAGCGCTACCTCGATGACACGACCTACAAAGCGCTTGAGGGCGTGCTTGAGCTGTATAGCCAGATCGAAGGGCACCGCCGCCGCCTGGAAGAGATCGAGCGCGAACGCAGCGCAATGTATAAGCAGCAGCAGCAAATCCAGGGGAGCCTGGCCCCGCTTGGCCGCGAGGGCGATGAGGGCGCGCTGCGTACCCGCTACGTCGCCACGCTTGGTGGCCTGGAAGACCGGCTGGCCGCGCTTGGTGCCGAAGAGCAGCGCCTGAACGCGGCGATTGCCGAGCTAGAGACTGCCGCCAAGCAGCGGCTGGCCGCGCTTTCGCAGCCCGCCGGGGCGGGTGAGCACTAATGCCTGGCCTGGTTAAAGGGTGAATGATGGATATTTGGCTTATTCTCGCCAAATCCTTAGCGTGTACTCATCAATGTGTGCTATAACAATGCGTGAGATGATGGTACACAAGAAGGAACCGATATATGCAACGTTTTGTATGGTTGATGCTGGTGGCAATGCTGCTCGCCCTGGCCGCTGCCCCAGCCGCGCAGGCAGCCACCGCGCCGGGTAGCGTTACGCCGGATACCGGGACGCAAGGCACGCGCTTTGTGTTTCTGGCAAACGGCTTTGCCGCCAATGAGCGCGTGGGCAGCTGGGCAAACACGCCCGATGGCCGCGCTATTGCCTATACTACTGGCGCGCTGCCCAATACCCTGTCCGATGGTAGCATCTCGTGGAGCTGGGTGGCGCCAGTTGATATTCAGCCCGGCACCTGGCAGTTTGTCGTTCAGGGAATCAGCAGCGGCACCGTGCGTGTGTTTACCTTCGGCATTAACCCGGCATCGTCGGTTGCGCCGAGCGCGGCCTATAATGTCCAGCCCGCCAGCGGTCGGCCCGGCCAGATCTTTGGCTTCTACGCGACGGGCTTTACCGAGGGCGAAGCTGTGAACGCCACAGTACGTATGCCCGATGGCAGCCCGTTCGATGCGACCCTGACCTATGATCAGGCGGCGCGCGCTGGCGGGCGCGTCGATGGCCGCTGGTTCTCGCCCGCCGATACCACGCACTATGGTACCTGGCAGATTGTGCTGCGCGGGGCCAAGAGTGGCGTAACCGTCACCATCCCGGCAACCATTGCGGCTCCGGCTGCGCCGCCGACGCCAGCACCCAGCGTGAGCCCGGCGGTAGGGCGGCCCGGTATGACCTTCCTGTTCAAGATGAGCGGCTTCCAGCCGAACGAGCTGCTGAGCGCCTGGGCGAATGTGCCGAACGGTACGGTGCTGCCGATCGACAGTAGTGTGTTTCAGCCCGCCATCCGCGATGTCCCGAAGGATTGGCAGTGGCGCGCGGGCGACGACGGCAGTGTGAGCTTTAGCTGGGCGGTGCCTGCCGATGCCGTGCCTGGCACCTGGTCGCTGGTGGTGCAGGGCCGTACCAGCGGCGCGGCGCAAGTTGCCGCCTTCCAGGTGATTGCCAGGGGCTAGCGCGAACGCCTGTACACTGCGCTGTGGCAGCAGCACAGATAGGTAGGGTAGAGTAAAGGACGAAAGGCAGACGCCCTTCGTCCTTTGTCGTTCGGCTTCAGTCCAGCGAACTAGCGCGCGCGGGCGGCTGCAACCGCCTTCTGTGCGGCGTCAGCCAGGCTCTCGGCGGGGATAAGCACCGACTCGGCCAGCAGCTTGCGGCCCGCCTCTTCGTTGGTGCCCACCAGGCGCGCAACCATCGGCACGTCGGTTTTCACCTCGTCGAGCGCGGCAATAATGCCCTTCGCTACCTCGTCCACGCGGGTGATGCCGCCGAAAATATTGAACATCACCGCTTTCACATTCGGGTCGGCCAGAATAATTTGCAGCGCCGCCTTCACCTTGTCTTTGCCTGCGCCGCCGCCAATATCGAGGAAGTTGGCTGGCTCGCCGCCATACAGCTTAACAACATCCATGGTTGCCATGGCCAAGCCCGCGCCATTCACCATACAGCCAATATCGCCATCGAGCTTGATGAAGGTAATGCCCGCCTCGCGTGCCTGCCGCTCGGCCTCAGGCTCATCGGACGAATCGCGCATCGCCTCCAGGTCGGTATGGCGAAACAGCGCCGAGTCATCCAGCACGATTTTCGAGTCGAGCGCCTGTAGCGCGCCGCCGGGCAGCACCACCAGCGGGTTAATCTCGGCCAGGCTGGCGTCGGTGTCCATATACGCTTTGTACAGCGCGGTCGCAATTGCCGCAAACTGGCGCGCCTGCTTGCCATCGGTCAGGCCAATGCCAAAGGCCAGCTCGCGCGCCTGGAAGGGCTGCAAGCCCAGCGTGGGGTGTGCGGCCACCTTCACAATTGCGTCGGGGTTGGTTTTTGCCACTTCCTCAATTTCAACCCCACCCTCCGCCGAAGCCATCAGTACAATCCGCTTGCTGGCGCGATCCATCACCACGCCCAGGTAAATCTCGCGCTCGTAGGTAATCGCGTCGGCCACCAGCACCTTCTCAACAGTTAAGCCCTTAATGTCCATACCCAGAATCTGGCTGGCGACCTGCTCGGCTTGCTCGGGGGTATCGGCGAGCTTGACGCCACCGGCCTTGCCGCGGCCACCAACAAACACCTGTGCTTTCACGACCACCCGGCCACCGATCTGCTCGGCGATCGCGCGGGCTTCGGCCGGGGTGCTGGCGACACCGCCACCGGTGACGGGAATGCCATACTTCGCCAGAATATCGCGCGCCTGATATTCGTGCAGTTTCATGAAATCTCCTTCGATTGTCGCCGGGCGGATGCTGCCCGAATGGTAGCACGTTGGTTAGAGGCCGTCAACGCGCTGTCATCGTAGCGCGCGCAAGTTACATGGCGGTTCGTAATTTCTTCCAAACGAATGGCTAGGGCCTGGTCATAACTTCCTTAATCGTGCTTCTGAATATTGGGCGGAGTGGCGTTCTACTGCGCTATAATCTGACGGCCTCTTGGGGCACTGTTTCTATACTATGCGTGTAGCTCTTCGCGTAGCATATAGGTGTATAATAGTGCAAGTGCCGGGTAGTGCGCTACGCTGTTGGCGTAACCCTGGCCGTACCGGGTGAGTGATCAGCCGCCGCTGGGGCAACCCAGAGGAACTTCCCGACTCCTCGCCCGCTCGCAGGATGAAGGCGGAATGATGAAGGATGAACATAACAATTCATTCTTCAGCGCGCATCCTTCATCCTGCGAGCGGAAGGCTACCCCGCGAAACCGTAAGCGGGGGCACGGTGGTGGTAACACTGCCGCGACGCAAGCCGGCAACAGAGAGCAGTCCCGCCGTGTGTAGGCGGCAGGGTGCCGCTGGCAGTTGGCACGTAAGCCGCTGGCAGTTGCAGCCTGCCGCCCGCACACTGGTAAGGGGTGAAAGGGTGCGGTAAGAGCGCACCAGCGCTAGCAGTGATGCTGGCGGCTAGGCGACTGCGCTGGCCGATGGGGAGCAAGGTGCGTGGGGCGGGCTTATCGTGTGGGAGCCGCAAGGCGTATGTACCACCGCGCTCGTTCGCATCGCCGCCGTAACGGCGAGGGTGGGTAGCACCCACCAGGCTAGGAGCGGCCTGCGCCGTAGGCGCAGAGAGAGATGGCGGCATCATAACAGAATCGGGGGTACGATCACTCACCCATCCATTGCTTTGTTGCAGCTGCGCTTTTATGGTATACTGCGCCGCAGCACAAGGCCATACCCAGGAGTAGTACGCGTAAAAAGCAGCGAGCGGCCGGTTGGTGTGAGGCCGCGCACACGCCGAACTCGCCTGGGTGAGCGCCGAGCCAGGGAAGGGCGAAAGGGGCAGGGCGGTATACGCGACGGAGCGTTACTGCAGATTGGTTCCTTTAGCAGCGTAGTTGGCTTCGGGGGCGCCCGTTACAGCGCAATGCGAGGGCTGCGGGCAATAGCCGCCGCCGAAGCAGGGTGGTACCACGAAGCGCATGCCTTCGTCCCTGGTTGGGGCGGGGCTTTTTTTATTGAGTTTTCAGTTCTGAGTGCTGAGTTTTAGCGTGGCTGCTCGCACCTGGGAAACTCACCATTCATGGGCTGAATTGCGTATGGCCGACCCGGAGATTTATCAGTCTTACGCTGCTGTATACGATGCGATTGGGCAGGCGCGGCTGGGCGTGCAGCTGGCGGCCTGGGTATTAACATGGCTGCGTGCCCAGGGCGAAGTGCCGCGCCGCGTGCTCGATGTTGCGTGCGGCACTGGCGCCGCTGCGCAAGTGTTCGCAGCCGCGGGATGTGCCGTGGTTGGCGTCGATCGGGCGCGCCCAATGCTTGAGATTGCCCGGGGCCGTGCGCGCGATGCCAATCAGGCAATTACCTTTGTCGAACGCGATATTCGTGAGCTTGCACCATCGGCTACAACTCATGGCGCGGAATCTGATGCAGACAATGCTGACATGTGGGCGATTGTTGGTCAGCCAGCATCGTTCGATCTTGCCACCTGCTTCTACGATAGCTTGAACTACCTGACCGCCGATGGTGATCTCGATGGTGTAATGGGCGGGGTGGCAGCGGCGCTCCGGCCTGGCGGCTGGTTCATCTTCGATCTTAACACCGAAGCCGTATTTCAAGCCTACCACGAGCGCGATATTGTAACCTACGACGGGCCAGATATGCTGGTGTATAACCAGATACACTATCAACACCATACCCGCCTGGCCGAGGGCCGAATTGTGTGGTTTGTGCGCGAGCTTGATCGCTGGTGGCGGGGCGAAGAAACCCATACCGAACGCGCCTGGACTGAGACCGAGGTGCGCGCGGCGCTTGCCGCGGCCGGGCTAAACATGGTGGCGCAGCTCGCTCCGGGTGGCACGCCTGTAACCGAAGAATCCTACCGGGCGATTTACATCGCGCAGAAGGGGCAGGCGTGAGTGCAGAAACCGGGCGCACGAATGCCGGGCCACCGATAGTACAAACGGCCCAGAATGCTATCCGGCAGTTGTTCGCTGCGCTGGTACGTGCGGTTGCGACCCTGCGCGATTGGCGGCTAGTGCTGCTGGTTGGGCTTTGTTGTTTGCTGCTTGTGCTGCTGAGCCAGGTACCACTGAGCTATAGCTTTAAGGTTGGCAAGGATCGCGGCCCGCAGAGCGACTTGCCCTTTCTGACAAATTTTAACGACCCCGAAGGCAATGGCGATGCCAGCTTTCGCTGGTCGCGCGGCGAGGCGGGAATAACGGTGCCGGGCCTGGGCCACCGTGGCGCGCTCATGTTGCTCGACATTATTTCGCACCAGGGGCAGCAGCAAAGCGGTGGGGTTGGCGCGCTCGATCTGCTGATGCCCGATGGCACAACGGTGCAGCTGGCCCTGCGCCCCGAGGCGGCGCGCTACCATGTGTATGTGCCGCCTGCAAGCTCGCTCGATGGCAGCCTGCAGGTGGGCTTGCGCACAACGCCCTGGCAGCAGCCTGGCGACCGGCGCGAGCTTGGCGTGGCAATTGGGCAAGATTTTACCGTGGCAAGTGTGTCCATGGGCGGTGTAGCATTGCCAGGTATGGGGTTGCTCGCCTGGCCGCTGCTGCTGGTGTTGCTGTGGCTCACGCTGCGAATCATGGGCTTTGATG
>JAFEAS010000171.1 GCA_018266315.1 Chloroflexi bacterium SZAS-1
TCGCGGCCCAGGCGCGGACGCAGGCCACTGCCTTGCTGTCGCACCTGGATGAAGAAGTCGCCGCCGTCGTCGCAATCGTTCAATCGCGTATTGCGGGCTAGAGTGTAAGGCCAACAAACGGACGCCTCGATCACATGTGCGATCGAGGCGTCCGTTTGTTGGCAACAGAATTTACACAGTGTTGTGGCAGCAAACATCTGCCGCGCTTCGTAAATCTCAAGCTCGATTTACCCACTAGAAACTGGTGATTGAGCCGCAATAGCGTCGATTGCTAGTACGCTCAAATCGCCACTTCCAACTGGCTCAGGGTCGATCTGCACACGCACAATATCGGGCACCGCCCGGCGCAGCTCGCGCTCCATCGCCGCCATCGCCGTATGCACCTCGCTCAGTGGCGTCGCGGGCGCAAAGGCACAACGCAGCGTGACGATTGTGCCCGCGTCGGTGAGCAGCGTTTCTACCTGGGCAATATTCGTCGCACCCGGCAGCTGCGCCACCACATCGCGGATGGTCGCGTTCAGCGGGGCATAGCGCACGGCTGGCTGCACATGGTCGCGGCGTGGCTCCAGATGTACCGCCACAATCGTGGTGCCGCCCAGCTCCTCACAAATGGCGCGCTCAAGCCGCTCGGAAGAAGTATGCGCCTCGCCCAGCGTCAGGTCGGTGGGCAGCTCAAGGTCCATATCAACACGCACCGAATCGGCCAGCTGGTAAATATCCAGGTTGTGGACATGCAGGCCCAGGCGATTGGCCGAGGCATACACCGCCGTCGCATACGGCTCGGTAGGCGTGCGCTCAGGCACCACATGTACCAGCACGTTCGCGCCTTCCAGCTCGTGGCGCACCGCCGCCTCAACCGCCTCGGTAAGCTGGTGCGCCTGCTCAAGCGAGCCACCGCGCGGCGTGCCCAGCGAAACCTCAACATACGGCTGCTGGCCAACAAAGCGCGTGCGCATCTGCACACTTTCGGGGATGACATCGGGCAACGCGGTAACCTGGCGCACCAGGCGGCGATTCAGGTCGGCGGGGACATCATCCATCAGCGCACGCACGGCGTGGACGCTCATCCCCCACGATACCCACAGCGCAATGCAGGCCACAATCGCCGCCGCCACCGCATCGATCCGCATCAGCACTGCCTGGGGAAAAATGCCCAGCGGCTCGGCGATCGCTATCAGCGTCAGTCCCGCCAGCACCACGCCGGTCGAAACCATATCGTTGGTGAAGTGCGCGGCATCGGCGGCCAGCGCCTGGCTTTTGAACTCGGCGGCGGCACGCTTTAACGCCCGCGAGCGCTGCCAATCGATTGTCAGCGAAATGAGCATCACCGCAAAGGCCCACACGCTAATCTCGGGCATTTCAGCGCGCACAAATACGCGCAGAAACGACTCGCGCAGCACCAGCAGCGCCGTGACAACCAGCAGCACTGCTTCCGCCAGCGCGCCCAGATGCTCGGCACGGGCATGCCCATAGGGGTGATTATCGTCGGGCGGCAGGTCGGCGATATGCACAACCAGGAAGGTAATGCCCGCCGCCAGCAGGTCGAGCGCCGAGTGAGCGGCTTCGGCCAGAATAGCCAGGCTGCCAGTGCTAAAGCCAACAATCAGCTTGAGCGCGGTTAACAAAACGCCCGAGCCAACCGAGGCTAATGCTGCGCCGCGTTTTGTGGTGGTTTTTGCCATGTTGGTTTACGACTTCTGATGTGTGATTTACGATGAAATGAGCACAGCTGGCCCATCGCACACCGCACATCGTAAACTAAAACACAATGCGCCGCCGCCGCAACGCCACGCTTTGCAGTAACCCCACGGCTGCCAGCGCCGTCATATTGAAGCTGCCGCCATACGAGATAAGCGGCAATGGAATGCCGGTAATCGGCATAATACTCATATTCATGCCCGCATTCACCAGCAGGTGGCACAAGAACATCGCCGCCACGCCCACCGCGATCAGCCGCCCCATCATATCGCGCGCTGTGCTGGCGACTGCGAGCGCCTGCCACACCAGCAAGCCCTCGAAGATCAGCAGAATTGTGGTTCCAATGAAGCCCAGCTCTTCGCCCGCCGCCGAAAAGATGAAGTCGGAATATTGCACCGGCACATAATTGCCCTGCGTCAGCGGGCCGTGTGTCCAGCCCTGGCCGGTTATTCCGCCTGTGCCAATTGCATTGAGCGATTGGATGATGTTATAGGCACCATTTTCGAGCTTTGGGTCGTACTTCAGCGGATCGAGGAACACCAGAATGCGGATTTTCTGATACTTCTCGAGCACATGCATCCAGCCGTAATAGCCTACGGGGATGGCGATGACCAGCACCAGCAAAATCTGCCACCAGCGCATGCCTGCCGACCAGGCAACCATAGCCCAGATACTGGCGATCACCAGTGCGGTGCCGAAATCGGGCTGAATGAAGACCATGCCCATGGGAATACCTGCCAAGAGCAACCCACCGAGCTGCACCCGCCAGTCGCCGCCATTTCTGGCAAAACGCTCCCAGTAGGCGGCCAGCGTAATAATAATCGCGAGCTTGGCGGGTTCCGAAGGCTGGAAGGTGCGTAGGCGCAGATCGAGCCAGCTCTGCGCACCGCCACGAACGCCGCCGAGCACCATCACGACACCGAGGATTGCGACTGTGGCAATGTATAACGGGCCAACCCACGACTGCAATGCATGATAATCCAGCGTGGTGAGCAACACCATTGCCACTGCGCCGATAATCAGGTTGACCAGGTGTCGTGAGAAATAGCCCTGCGTACTGGGGTTATGCAGCGTGGTGGTATAGATCATTGCCAAGCTAAACCCGGTGAGGACGATCACACAGCCGAGCAGGAAGTAGTTATAGTCGCGCCAGGTTCGGCTCATAGTCGTGTAACTGACAGGGCTTATGCAATCGACATGGTTCGACTTCGGCAGGCAGTACATTTCACTATTGGTGTTCCCATTGTGGCGCTTTGCGCCACAATGGGAACACCAATAAAACGTCAAGTACCATGCTGCCGCAGGCAAATTCGGTACCGCATATCGGCCAACGCGTAAGCCCTGTAACTGAGTATCGCAACATTCAACGGCGCGAATTATACCATGCCAAGCAGGCCAGGCGCAGGGGCTACGCCCGCTCATAATAGCGCGCTCGCACCCGTTGGTGCAGGAGTTCGCCGCGCAAGGCCCAGCCCCAGGCAGGCTGTAGCTCGGGACGCTTATGCGGCGTGAGGATGAGCAGCGTATCGGCCAGCAGGCTGAGCTGAACGGCCAGCCCCGGCAGCCGCGACAGTGGCACGAGGTGCAGGGCAAAGCTGCATACGATCAGGTCGTAATGGCGGCCCATCAGCGCGCCCGCCGCGATCTGCTCGAAATCGAGCTGCTCGGCAGGTTGCCCGGTGCGTGCGACATAGGCCGCAGAGGTGTAAGGGTCAATGCCCGCGATGGTGCCAGCCCCAAGCGCGCGCAGCACCAGCGTTGCCTCGCCGCTCCCACACGCCAGATCGAGCACTTGGCCGAGTGGCAGCTGCCAGCGCGCTACGGCCAGCCCAAGCAGCTCGGCAATAATCGGCTCGTGCGGGTTGCGATAGGTAGCGCCATAGCGCTGGTAGTAGCCCGGGGCACCATACTGTTCATAGGCCCGGCGCACTGCTGTAGGTTGGTCGCTACGCCGAGGCATCACATACCCTCACCAAAAATACTGCTCACGGCGAATTGCTGGTGGCCGCATTATCGCACCACCAGCGGCAGAAATAGTTTCTTCGTCAGATTTGGCGGCGGTGCTGGCTGCGGCGCAGCAATCGCCGCCGCAAATGGTGAGGTATTGCCCCGCGCGTCGGTCTGGGTGGCAGTAAGGTGCGGCGCCTGGATGGCATCGGGGTCGATTGACAGCTGAAACCCGCCATCACTGCCAGCAACCGTTGCCCCCAGGAAATCGCGCCCCTGATTACCCACATCAGTAAATATCTCAACGCGGCAACCGGCACAACTGCTGCCCTGCACCACGTCACTCGCGGCACTCGTGAGCACCGGCGGCACCAAGTTATCGTTCGCGCCGCTCAGCAGGCGAATACCGCCGCCCTGGTTGCTACTAATACTATTTGCCAGAATCCGATTCGAATTTCCACGATAAATCGCTACGCCGCCATCGTTATTTTGCGTGATGGTGTTGCTTGTCACCAGCACATCATTCGTATCGGTAATGACAATCCCGCCCCGAATCGCACATTCCGGCCAGGGGCCTGCACTATTGCCGTTCCCAATGATGGTGTTGCGGTCGATGGTCGCGTTCGAGCCTAGCACACACATACCCGAGCGGCCATTGCGCTCAAAGGTATTCCCTTGCACCACGCCATAGCTGCCAAGCAGCAGCAGCCCCGAGTGCTGGTTGTTAGAAATAATATTGTTCGGGCCGATCGTATTATTACTGCCACCAATACGGATGCCGTTAGCCTGATTCCCCAGCTGTGTGCGCGCATCAGCCCCCACGCCCACTAAATTGCCCTGCACCCGGTTATACGGCGAATCGATGCGAATACCGCCCAGGCCATTGTAGGCCACGACATTGCCCGCCCCAGCCACCGTATCGCCCACCTGATTGTGCTGCGCGCCAACGGCGATCAGAATACCCTGGCGATAGTTACCCGCAGGCGCAATCCCGCTACTGTCGGTACCAATATAGTTGCCCAGAATCGCATTGCCGGTGCTATTTGCATCCGAAATATAGATGCCCTGCCCAAAGGCCGTGCCAGCTACGCCATTGCCCGAGATCAGGTTGCGGAGTGGTGCGGTGGTGCCGCCAATCTGGTTATTCTGCGCGCCACGCACGGCGAAGATGCCGCCACTCGCGTTGCCCAGCGGGGTTGTGCTGTCGGCGGCGAGGCCAATCGTATTCCCCACAACCGTGGCGTCGGTTGCGCCATCGAGGTACACGCCCACCCCATTGCCCGAAATGATATTGCCCTGGCCTGCGCCACCAATCGTATTGTTGTGCGCACCCGCACTGATCATCACCCCGGCAACTTTATTCGGTAGCGCCGCTTGCCCACTACTATCAACGCCAATCCAATTATTCGCAACACGGTTGCCCTGGGTAGCCGCACCGGTGATCAGAATGCCCGAATGCTCAGCGCCACCAATTAGGTTACGCGCATCGGCACCAGCGCCGCCAATGACATTATCGTGCGCGCCGTTACGCAGCTCGATGCCAAAATAATCGGCGCTTGAGGCAGACCGCCCATTAGGGCCAGTGCCAATATAACAACCAAGAATCTGATTCGCCGCCGCGTTTGCACCATCGAGCAGGATTGCATCATCGTAGAAGTTCATCAACGTCATTCCACGAATGATGTTATTCGGCGACGTAAGCGTAAACCCATTACTGAAACCAGCTGCCTCATACACGGCCATGCCATCAAGCACAATCCGCGGGTAGGTGCTTGTACCTGGCTGGCTGCGCCCATCGATAGTGAGGTTGCCACGCGCCAGCACTGGCAATGCCCGCGTGCCGAGGGTAATCGTCCAGATTCCGTTGGGGGCGCTATAGCCAGAATCAGTGGTGGGAATATTGAAGCCAATTGTCAGGGTATCGGTGACGGTTGAAGTATGCGCGGCCAGTAGCGCCTCGCGCAGCGACACCGCCCCATCGCTACCGGGTTGGGCCAGCAGTGTATCGAATGATGCGGTATTACCATCGACCCGATCGGATGTCGTGGTTACGGCGACGGTAGTACGCACCTGGAGCGGGCGAGCTACAGGCCGGGGCAATGATGCGGCGTAAACCGGTACCAGCGGCGGTACAGCTACACCGCAAAGTAGCATAAGCACATAGGCAATCAGCGCCCAGCGGGAGACGCCCCCGGGAATGTGGCGCTTCGTGGCCATTGAAAAACTCCTGGCGGAGCATGCGCGATCGCAGCGGATACTGAATGTGCAAGGATACTGCTGCAATCAGGCAAGACGCGGAGTGGGGAAATGCTCAATAAATTAGCCAACACAAATAAAAAGCACCAGCCGTCATCAACATAGATGCTGGGCATTTGTCCCCACAAAGGTATTGTTCCTGTCTATTATACTCGCTAGGAATCATGGTTTCAAGTTAACAAACGGTTTACAATTACTCCGCCGTGGTGCGTCCACTTACTCATGGCCGACAATCGGATGCAGTGTATATGGCGCTTCCAGATAGGCAAACTCTCGCTGAGGCAGCGTTATCGATAGCGCGCCAATTGCCACTTCCAGATGCGAAATCTTTGTCGCCCCACGAGGAGCGCGGTTACTGGCTGCTTCTGTAAGAGCCAGGCTAATGCAATCCCAACGATGAATCTAGTAGAGATCAACATATTCGGTGCCAAGCCGCTGTAAGCTCTTGTCGATCTCGCTGAAGATCGCCTTGCACGACAGGCCCGCGCCATTCAGGCCCTCACGCATTTTGCCGTGAAGTTAGTCGCAATCGCCACGTCGTCGCGCTGCGCGAAATCGTGCAAGGCTCGCCCACAGTTACGCCTCTTGCGTCAGTTTTATGGGTATGCACCCTACGAGCACGGCCCGATCCTCAATTGGCGCAGTCCGTGCAGCCGAAGCACTGATTGCGCCACCAATGTGTGGGCGTGCCTTATTGTGCCTTTGTGCCCACCTGGTATTGCTCGTCGCTGACTTTTTCCAGCCAATCAACCGTCTTCCCATCAAGTTCCTCTTGAATGGCGAAATGCGTCATCGCTGTGGTTGCGCTCGCGCCGTGCCAGTGCTTCTCGCCGGGCGGAAACCAGATCACATCACCGGGCCGAATCACTTCAATTGGGCTACCCCAGCGTTGCGCCAGGCCACAACCAGCCGTTACAATCAGGGTTTGCCCCAGTGGGTGGGTGTGCCAGGCGGTACGCGCGCCCGGCTCAAAGGTTACACTGGCACCGCGCACCCGCGCCGGGGCCGGAGCCTGAAAGAGCGGATCAACCCGGACTGCACCAGTAAAATATTCGGCTGGCCCCTTTCCCGCCGGGCGCGAACCATTACGCTGTATGTCCATGCGTGTGCTCCATTTCTTCGCTAACGGTCGATCATCGACATAGTGGTTGGGTTATAGCGGGGGCCAGCAATATTCCCCGGTGCCAGCGCTTCGTCGAGTACCTGCATTTGCGCGGCATCGAGCGCAATCGCAGCGGCAGCAATATTTTCCTCAAGGTATTTCACGCGCTTGGTGCCGGGAATGGGCGCAATATCTGGCCCTTTGTGCAGCAGCCAGGCCAGCGCGATCTGTCCCGGCTTGACGCCAAGCGATTGGGCGACTTCACCGACTACGGCGGCAGCGCGCATATTGGCATCGAAATTCGTGCCCTGGTAGCGCGGGTCGCCACGCCGGAAATCGCCTTCGGGGTAGTCTTCAGCACGCTTGGCCTCGCCGGTAAGGAAGCCGCGACCAAGCGGCGAGAATGGCACCAGACCAATGCCAAGCTCGCGCAGCAGTGGGATAATATCGGCTTCGAGGTTACGCTCCCACAGCGAGTACTCGCTCTGCAGCGCCGACACCGGGTATACTGCATTGGCGCGCCGAATATTGGCAACCCCCGCTTCCGAAAGCCCAAAGAAGCGCACTTTGCCCGCCTGTACCAGCTCGCCCACCGTGCCCGCCACCTCCTCAATCGGCACGTCCGGGTCGACGCGATGCTGGTAGAGCAGATCAATGTGGTCGGTTTGCAGGCGTTGCAGCGATGCGTCCACCACCTGGCGAATATGTTTGGGGTGGCTGTTACGGCCAGTACCAACTTGCTTGCCGTTTTCGATGCGGAAGCCAAATTTCGTCGCGAGTACGACTTCATTGCGCCGACCCTTGAGCGCCCGCCCGAGCAATTTCTCGTTCGTATACGGCCCATACACCTCCGCCGTATCGAGAAACGTGCAGCCCAGATCAATTGCGCGATGAAGCGTTGCAATTGCCTCACGCTCGTCGCGCTCTTCGGGCGTGCCATACGATGCACTCATGCCCATGCAGCCCAGCCCAAGCGCCGAAACTACCAGGCCCTGTGTGCCGAGTGTGCGCGTTTGCATTATTCTGCTCCTTCGTATGCTATCAAGCGTCATAAATACTGCGTATCACGGCCCCAGCATAGACTATACCATCATACTCTATTTAACCGTGTATGTATGGGTACGCACATACCTACAACGGGCGGTGAAGCCGAACAACGCGGCGCGCGGCACTGCACCGCTGATAGCCCGCCAACGAAATCCGCCTCAGGAACGACTTTGTAGCGCTGTAAGCATGCTATACTAGGTGCAGGTAAGGGATGCGGATGTTGTGGATAATGTCTCTGTCTGGGTGCGACGAACGACCGCCGACCGACGGATGAGCCGTCAGTCGTCAATGTGCAGCCGG
>JAFEAS010000172.1 GCA_018266315.1 Chloroflexi bacterium SZAS-1
CGGGCGGCTGGCCGATCCTGGTGATTGGTCTGCTCTCGATCGCCGCAGGGGTGCTGTACACCGGCGGGCCATTCCCACTGGCCTATAATGGCCTGGGCGATGTGTTCGTATTTATCTTCTTTGGGCTGGTAGCCGTGTGCGGCACGGCCTTTTTGCATATTGGGAGCGTGCCGCCAGTTGCGGTATTTGCTGCCCTGCCGGTAGCGCTGATTGTCACCGCAATTATTGTAGTGAATAATTTGCGTGATATTGATACCGACCGGGTGGCGCACAAGCGCACGCTCGCGGTGCTGCTCGGGCGTAGTGCTACGCGCATTGAGTATCTGGTGCTGGTAGCTGGCGCGTATCTACTGCTGCCGGTGGGTGTGCTCGTGGGGCTGGTGGGGGCATGGGCGCTGCTGCCACTGCTGACGCTGCCATTGGCGGTACCGCTGGTGCGCACCGTGTTCACCCAGCAGGGCCGCGTGCTGAACCGCGCGCTGGCTGGCACCGGGCGGCTGCACATGCTGTTTGGCGTGCTGTTTGCGCTTGGGTTGTGGCTGGGTACATAGGCGCTGGTGCTACGATGCTAGCTGGCGGCTTTGTTCTTTTTAGCTCAAATTCGCCGCAGAGATTCGGCGTTTTATACAATGACGTAATTGGCTAACCTTTTGTATACTTCTCTAGCGTGGATTACCATTGGCAACCTATACATAGCCCGATCGTCCAAGTCGACTGGTTGCCGTTTCGTATTCCGTACGTGGCGGCATTTACGACTGCCCACGGGCAAGCGACGGTACGGGCGGGTGCAATCGTTCGGGTTGGGCTGGCTAATGGCCTGGTTGGTTTAGGCGAAGCCGCACCACTGCCGGAGTTTGGCGGCGGAACGCTCGACGATACGCTGGCGGCGGTTGCCCACATCGCGCGCTGGCTGCCTGGCAAGTTCCTAGCCGAAGCGGCGGCACTGCTCGATGGCCTGGCGCTCGATGCACCAGGGATGTCGGCAGCGCTGTGCGGGTTCGATACGGCACTGCTGGATGTCGCGGCGCAGGCAGCCGGTTTGCCACTGGCGCGGTTCCTTACAGTGGCGGCGGCGCGCTCGGTACCTGTGAATGCGACGGTTGGCGCGGCGGATACGAATACCGCCTGCCGCATAGCTGCCGAGGCAGTGCAAGCAGGCTTTGGTACGGTGAAGCTGAAGGTTGGGGTTGCTGCAACGCCATCTGCCGAGCTTGCGCGCATTGCCGCTGTACGCGCGGCGATTGGTGAAGACGCACAGTTGCGGCTCGATGCAAATGGCGCGTGGGAAGTTGAAGCTGCTATCGCGATCATTCGCGCTGCCGAGGCGTATGGTATTCAGCTGGTGGAACAGCCGGTAGCGCCGCATGATCTGGCTGGAATGGCAACGGTACGCGCGGCGGTACACACGCCAATCGCGGCCGATGAGGCGGCTGGCACACCCAAGCAAGCCGCTGCCGTGCTGGCTGCAGGTGCTGCCGATACCCTGGTCGTCAAGCCGATGATGGCTGGTGGGCTGCGGCGCGGTTGTGAGATCATTGCACGGGCGCAAGCGGCGCATGTTCAAACCCTGGTTACCACAACGATCGACGCTGGTGTCGGCGTTGCTGCGGCACTGCACCTCGCCGCAACCCTGCCGACGATGCCATTTGCCTGTGGCCTGGCCACGGGTGGGCTATTAGCCAGCGACCTGCTGATGCACCCAATCGATATTCGCAATGGTACTGCGATACTGCCTGAGTTGCCAGGGCTTGGTGTTCGCCTCGACGATCGCCAGCTTGCGCGGTACGCAGGCGTGTGGCAGCCGCACACAGCATAGCGTGTAACCCTGGCTTGTGAATACGAGCCATACTCGCAATACGGTTCGATAGCATTGAGTTACTGAAAGGTGCGAAACCATGACAAGCCCTCTCCGCGAATTTCTCGAAATCCCGTATGATCAGCTTGAAGAGCTGAACCTCGAAGCCAAAGCCAAGCGCGCAGCACGCACGCCAATGGGGCAGATCGCCGAAGAGCGCCTGCGCTACCTGACTGATCAGAAGAATATTAAGGCGGTAACGGTGTGCTTCACCGACCTTGAAGGCCGCCTGCACATGCTCGATTACGATAAGAAATTCTTGCTCAAATCGTTTGATAACCTGACCTTTGATGGTTCGTCGATCCGTGGCTTCACCGCCCAGTCCGAATCGGATCTGCGGCTTGCAATCGACTGGGCGGCGTTCTACTGGCTGCCCGCCGATTTCTTTGGCCCAGGCAAAGTGCTGGTATTTGGCGATGTGCTTGAGAAAGACGGCACGCCCTACTCAGCCGATATGCGCGCCCGGCTTAAAGGCTTTACCAACGATGCGTATACTAATAAGGGCCTGACATTCAACGCGGCAAATGAAATCGAGGGTTTCCTGTTCAGGGGCCGCGATGCCGAGCGCCGCTACTACGAAACGCGTAAGTTCGATTTCGTCAACGAGGGCGGTTACTATCACTCACTGCCAGGCGATCCGCTACGCTCGTTTATCGATACCGTGGCCGAAGTGCAGCGCGCGATGGGTTTCGCGAATGAGAAGGATCACCCCGAGGTGGCACCTTCGCAGTTTGAGGTGAACTACTCATACACCGAAGCCGCGATCGCCGCCGACCAGATCGCACTCTACAAGCTGATCTGTCGCCAGGTCGCGTACTCGTTGGATATGACCGCTAGCTTCTTGCCCAAGCCGGTGACCGGCGTGAATGGCAATGGCATGCACACCAACCTGTCGATCACGAAGGACGGTAAAAACCAGTTCTATGGCACTGGCGCAGAAGGGCTTTCGGATAGCGGCTGGTCATTTATTGATCGCATTCTGACGAGCGCTAATGATATCTGCTTGACGCTGAATGCGAGCGTGAATGCCTATCGCCGCCTCGACCCGCACTTCGAGGCTCCGAACCAGATCAAGGCTTCGCCGGTGGATCGCGGCTCGATGGTGCGCATCCCGCTTGGCAACGAGAAGTCGGCCCGCGTTGAGGTGCGCTCGGTTGGCCCCGACGCGAACCCCTACATGGTGCTCTACACCTTGCTCAAGACTGGTACCGAAGGCCCGCTGACCGAAGGTGTGCGCCAGACCGAGAGCTACCTGCCCGATAACATCTACACCGCGATTGATAACTTCCGCGCGAGCGCGTATGTGAAAGATCTATACGGTGCCGATGTGGCCGAGCGCTACGCTGAGCTGAAGCAGGCATCTGCCGACCGCTGCCCGCGCTTGCTGGGTACACGTATCAAGACTGGCGAAATTCAATTCCACCACGAAGTGTACAACCAATCGCTCTGGAATCAGTTTTAACGTATTCTAGCGCAGTAAACTCGGTGAGGCGGTGTGCTTACTGGCACGCCGCCTCATTCTTTTGGCCGATTGACGCTACAGCACCGCTCTGGTATGCTGCCCGGCACAAGCGTTGAAGGAGCCGAGTAGCAGCTCGTTGCTGGGTGCAGAGAGCCGCCGCTGCTGAGAAGGCGGCCCCAGGGCACTGCGAAGACTCTCCTGAGCGCGGGGAAAAACGTAAGCAGCCGTTGGCGCACCCGCCGCTACTGCTGCTGCAAGTAAGCCCTGCCGGATCGCCCCCGTTATTGGGCCACAAGGCTGCTGCCATTACCTCGTGGCAGCGGCGAAGTGCGGTGGCACCACGAGCAGGGCCTCCCTCGTCCGCGCGGCGAGTGGGGGCTTTGTAGTTGGAGGTGTCATCATGGAACGAGTCTGGACGACTCAGCTTGGCGCGCATATTGGCGAACGTGTGCGCATCGCTGGCTGGCTGCACCGTTTGCGCCAGCTGAGCAACCTTAGCTTTCTGGTTGTGCGCGATGGGCAGGGCCTGGCGCAGGTGGTGGTAGAAGATCCTGCACTGATCGCGCGGCTGGCCGAACTGCACGCTGAGACGGTGCTGGCGATCGAGGGCGTGGTGGTGGCCGAACCGCAGGCTCCTGGCGGGGTTGAAATCCACCAGCCGACGGTTGAGGTGCTCGCCGCAGCGGTCGCGCCGCCGCCCTTCGATCTGTTTCGCCCGGCAATCAATGCGCAGCTGCCCACCTTCCTCGATCATGCGCCGGTGGGGTTGCGCCACCCGCGCCAGCGGGCGATCTTTCGGGTTGCAGCTGCCTCAATGGCTGGTTTTCGCGCGGCGCTCACCGCCTTACAGTTCGTCGAAATTCAGACGCCCAAGATTGTGGGGGCGGCAACCGAGGGCGGCGCGAACGTTTTTCGGCTCGATTACTTTGGCCAGCCTGCCTACCTCTCGCAAAGCCCGCAGCTGTATAAGCAGATCATGGTTGGGGTGTTTGAGCGGGTGTTCGAGGTCGGGCCAGCCTTTCGCGCCGAGCCGCACGATACCCCGCGCCACGCAAACGAATTTGTATCGCTGGATGTCGAGCTAGGCTTTATCCGCGATCACTTCGAGGTGATGGCGGTGCTCAACCGCGCCCTCGCAGGGATGGTCGCCGCGATTGCCGAGCAATGCCAACCCGAGCTTGCGCTGCTTGGGGCGCGCCGGGGTGAGGCACTGGTGCTACCGCAGGTGCCAGCGGCTATTCCTACCATCCATTTCGCCGACGCGCTGGAGATGATCAGTCGGGCAACCGGCGAAGATCTGCGCGGCGAACCCGACTTAGCACCCGCGCACGAGCGCTGGCTGGGCGAATGGGCGCGGCGCGAGCATCATTCCGATTTCTTGTTTGTGTGGGGCTACCCAACCGCCAAGCGCGCCTTCTATACACACCCCGACCCGGCGCGGCCGGGCTACTCGCGCGGCTTCGACTTGCTGTTTCGTGGGCTTGAGCTGGTGTCGGGCGGGCAGCGCTTGCACCACTACAGCGATTACCTGGCGGTGCTCGCCGAGCGGGGCATGAATCCAGCTTCGTTCGGCGGCTACCTTGAGGCATTCAAGCATGGCATGCCACCACACGGCGGCTTTGCAATCGGGCTGGAACGCTGGGTGGCGCGATTGGTAGAAGTGCCTAATATTCGTGAAACAACCCTCTTCCCGCGCGACTTGACCCGCCTGACCCCATAGCGAAAGGTAATAAAAAGCCGGTGTTCGCCCAATACCCAAACGGCGAACACCGGCAATTCTTTTATTTTTCTCTACTGCGTCCGGTATGGGGCCGGTGTCTATTCCACCCCGAGGTTAAAACTCAATACAGGTTGGTGCGGGCCGAGAAATGCGCGCTTAAACAACAATGCCTGCGCGCTCAAGCATAGCATCTACTTCTGGGAAATACCCGCCGATTTCTTCTAGCGCACTCGCGCGCTGCCCAGCAATGTGGCGAGTGTAGGGCGACGCGATTCGTTCGGCTTCGGCGACCATTGCGGCATAGGTTGCTGCATCCATTGG
>JAFEAS010000173.1:0-3911 GCA_018266315.1 Chloroflexi bacterium SZAS-1
GCCATCGCGCCGCTCTCGGCCATGGCAGTGGGGATCGGTGCTGCTGCCGGAAATGCCTCATTAACCTGCCGATTATAGAACAAGGGCGCGAGTGCCCAGATTACGAATGGCAGCAGCGCGATCAGGGCGACACTCAGGATTTTGCGCCAGGACGATAGTTCATTCCATGTACGAACGATTCCGCTGAGCATTGGTGAACTCCTTTCTGAACATTGCTATGTGCTCTTGGAGAGTATCGCCGTCAGTTCTTACGTCGCGGCCATAAAGTCCTTACGGAATCATCACATGGTGCTTAAGGAAAGAAGAGGAAGCATATGGCAAACCAGCAATCAACTGCGCGGATCAGCCGCCTGGCAGTGCCCGACGAGCAGACGCTACCCCAGGATCTTCGTGAGTTATTCGAACAATCGCGGGCCAAACCGGGCTTTGTGCCACATGTCTACCAGGCGTATAGTTTACGCCCACAGCAGCTCCGCGGCTTCAATGCGCTGTATAACGCAATTATGCTCGACGATTCGGGGCTGAGCAAAGCGGAACGCGAAATGATTGCGGTGGCGGTATCGGCGCAGAATCATTGTTTCTATTGCCTTACCTCGCACGGTGCGGCATTGCGGGTGCGCAGTAAAGATGTAGTGCTGGCCGATACAGTCGCCGCCAACTACCGCGCCGCTGCGCTCTCACCACGCCAGCGGGCAATGCTCGATTTCGCGGTGAAGATCACGCGCGCTTCCGACACATGTAGCGAGGAAGATATCATTGGCCTGCGCGAGCATGGCTTCAGCGATGAAGATATAATGGACATTATTCAGACGGCGGCATTTTTCAACTACAGTAATCGCGTTGCGAGCGCCCTCGGGCTGCGCCCCAACCGTGAATTCCATAGTATGGCGCGCGGTGACTAAGCCCACTATTGCAGGAGGGGCAGCAGTTCGGTGAGGCGTTTGATCTCGGCAAGTGGGCGGGGTAGGTCATCGTGAAATGGCTCGTTGCGCGGGTTTATCCAGATAAATGGCATGCCCGCCGCCGCTGCGCCCGGCAGATCGAATTCTAGCGAGTCGCCCACGTACAGCGCACGCTCGGGTGGCACGGCCAGCTCGGCAAGCGCAAGCTGGAAAATTGCCGGGTCGGGCTTTGCTACGCCAACCTCTTCGGAGACGATGAGCAGGTCGAGGTAATCGGCCAGCCCGAACTGGGCGATTTTGGGGCGCTGTGTTGCGCTTGGGCCATTGGTGATGAGTCCCAGCTTGTAGGAAGGCCGGAGCGCCATCAGGGTTGTTGGCGCGTCGTCGTTCAGCACGAGCCGCGCAAACCAGTCACGGCGGAAGCGCTCGTGCGCCGTAGCGATGAGCTGCTCATCGTCGATATGCTGGGAGCGCAAAAACGTTGGCAGCCGTTCGATATAGACTTTCTCGCGAATAGCTTGCTGAACGAGGTGATCACGCTCAAGGTGAGGGTAGCGGGCTACTACATCATCAAATACTTCGTATAGCCGCCCACGCCAGTACGAGCGTAAATCATATAACGTATCGTCGAGATCAAAAAGAATCGCTTGATATTGCATACGCGTATCTATTCATTCCTCGCGCTACTGCTCGTAGCTATTGGGAGCGGTACATTAGTTTCGGTTGCTCAAAACGTTCGATGCGCCCGGCTTCGGCGAGATATTCTAGATGCGCCAGAGTCTCAGCAATGGCGAAACGCAGCTGGTGCGGCGAGAGGGTGCTGGTAGGAAAGATAACCGTGCAGACCTCGAAGGCGCTGGCTCCTTCGCCTACCGCCGCTTCGATGGCCGCAAGCCGCTCAACGTGATGCTGCCGTAGTTCGCCAAGCCGCTGCGCGAAATTGCTGATCAGCGGGCCATGCCCGGGTAGGGCAAGCTTTACCTCAAGTGTACCCAGCATGTCTAATGTCGTAAGAAAATCGGCCAGCGGGTTACGCAGCCCATCGGGCCAGCGGCTCACATTGGGCGTGATTTTGGTCAGCACTGTGTCGCCGCAGAGCATAAGCTGCTCGTCGGCACAGTAAAATGCTAGGTGCTGTACGCTATGCCCAGGTGTGGCAATTGCCTGAAATGTGCGTCGGCCAATGGTCAGCATGCTGCCTGGCTGAAGAATTGTTGTTGCAGGCCAGGGCGTTGTCATACTGCGGTTCTCAACCATGCTTACGCGTAATGCTTCCGCTAGATCGGCGGGCATACCATGCAGGCGGAAGAACTCGGTGCTCACATCCTCATTGTCGGGGCCGTGGTACCACACTTGCTGGGCAAAGCGCTCTTCTTCGGGCGCGAGTAGCACCGAAAGACGATTGGTTTGCGCTAGCCAGCCCGCCATGCCGAAATGATCGGGGTGTGCGTGGGTGAGAATGATGCGCTGAATATCTGCCGGGGTGAACTCTAAGGCCGTAAACGCTGCCTGCCAGGCCGCCTCGCCGGGCGGGTAATGGATGCCGGTATCAATAATTGTCCATCCATTATCCTCGCGTAATGCGTAACAGTTGACGATTTTAAGCGGGAAAGGTAACGGCAGCTGGATCTGAAAAATATCGGCGGCAACCTGCACAGAGTACTCCTTCTCGCTCGCTCCGTCATGCAGATATGATACCATATGGCTGGATACAAGCGACGAAGGGAATTATTGTGAGCGATGTACCAATCGAATTTCCACTGCGTTGGGCGCGCGAGGCCGGGGCAATTGCGTTACGTTCATTTAACCATGCTGTGGCCCAACGGAAACCCGATCATACATGGGTGACGGAAGCCGATGTTACCATCGAGCGTCTGCTCGTGTCGCGGATTACCGAACACTTCCCAACCCATGGCATTATTGGCGAAGAGCAGACGCGCCGCACTATCGATCATGAATTTCTCTGGGCGATCGACCCGCTCGATGGTACCGCGATATTTCTTGCTGGCCTGCCAACCTGGGGGGTGTCAATCGGGCTGTTGCGACATGGTCAGCCCTATCTTGGAGTTATTTACCTGCCTCTGCTGAATGATTGTTACTGGTCGGTACCGGGCAGCGGCGCGTTCTGGAACGCCCAGCTCATTCATGTGGCCGCGCCGCGCCCCTGCACCAGCGACGATTGGATTTCTACGCCATCAACTGCGCACCGGCGCTACACGATCGACTTTATTGGCAAAACTCGCAGTATCGGTGCCACAATTGGGGCATTCTGCTATACCGCACGCGGCAGTGCGATTGGGGCCTTGATCAATACATTTGCCATCTGGGATGTGGCGGCGGGTTTGGCTATTCTCCAGGCGGCGGGCGGCGTCGCTGCCGAACTCTCGGGTACGCCGTTCGATGTGCGTACTATTTTGGATGGAAGTACATTCACGACACCGGTGCTACTTGGCGCGCCAGAATATTTAGCGGTGCTACATAAAAATATTCATCTTCGCACACCCGCGCTATGATATAATCTGCGTCGTTATTTGTCGCATCGTTGAGGGAGTATGTGCATGCAAGGAGCGGGCGACATCCTGATTGTCGACGATGAGACGAACATTCTCGAATTAGTGGCAGAAATTCTCGAAGACGAAGGGTATATAGTGCGCACCGTATCGAGTGGCCCGGCAGCACTGGCAGCGATTGCTGCACAATGCCCGGCGCTCGTGCTTATGGATATGTATATGCCCCGTATGAATGGAATGATGTTACTTGAACATCTTGCTCAGCAGGGTATCTCAGGCTTACCAATTGTCTTGATGACGGCCAGCCCGAGCGCCGCAGAGCAGGTGTTAAGCCAGAAGAATGTCGATTATCTCCCCAAACCTTTCGATATTGACCAGCTGCTGACGGTTGTTGCGCGCTATGCGTCGCTGCCTGGTACTAGCTAATGCTAAAGTTGTGAATAATACGCAATCTGTCTGATTCCTTGGTTTTCTGGTGCGGTGCTAGGCTACGCCGGGT